>JBGQDM010000035.1:0-30696 GCA_041495845.1 Terriglobia bacterium
GAGGCGTAGGCGTAGATCATCGAGGGGGCAATATTTTCATCGTTCTCCAGCAATCCCTTCTCGAAGGTTTTCAGAGATTTGTGGACGGCAGTGGGCTTGAGAAAAATTTCCGTGGAGCCGCACCAGATGGTGACCAGGCGGCTGGCGCCGGAATTTTTCTTGAAGTCGCGAATGTCCTGACGAAGTTGTTCAGCCAGTTCCCTTTTGTTCTTGCCCTTCTTGACATTGGGGCCGTCGAGCTTTTTGACGTAGTGCCGGTCAAACACGGCTTTCTGCGGGCGCACGGACGATAGAAAGGGTTTGATCTGTTCCAGCAGATAGCGATCAAGGACGCCAGCCTTGGTAGCGGCAGTGAACATGTCGTCTTCGTAGATGTCCCAGCCGGTGAAGACCAGATCTTTCAGGCCGGCGAGGGGAACGAACTTGTTCACTTTTGGGGAGCGCTTGTCGGTGCGCTTGCCCAGGCGGATGGTACCCATCTGGGTGAGCGAGCCAATGGGCTGGGCGAGGTTATGGCGAATGGCTTCCACCCCGGCGACAAAAGTAGTGGCAACCGCGCCCATACCGGGCAGCATGATGCCAAGTTTGCCTTTGGCCGGCTGGATGACAGCGGGAGCGGGGCGGTTGCGGACTTCGATTTTCGCGGACTTGGCGCGGCTTGGCATGGGGATGGGTTCCTTGAAGAATTATGAAGATGTGTGCAAACGGCTATCTTCTCGTATCAAGGGTCGGGATTGCAAATGAGATTGCCGCGGGCAGATCGCGGAGGGCTGCGTGAAAGCAAATCTTAGAGCGCAGGGGACGCAGAGAAAAGCCGCAGAGATCGCGGAGGATGGGCTTCTTGGCCTTCGGGTTCAACTCGAAATAGAGGCTCGGCGGAACTCCCAGATGAAACCGATCAGGAAAACCACGACGACGAGGATCCCAATGAGCGTTCCTGTAAGGAAGATCGGATCCCAGCCGATTTGTTCCTCGTGGGTCAACGTTGCCGCCATAGAGACCACAAGGTTCCCCAACATGATAACCAAGGCGGAGACCATGATGACGGCCGCGGCGCCGACTGCCAAGCTCCTAAAGATCACCGCACTAATGTGGCGGCGCGCCATGCTCCATGATGCCACAAATCCCGCCTAACGTGAGGCAGTGCAAACTGGGACAGAATGTCCTCCCCCCGGTCATGGTCGAACCAGCCGTGGGTCGAGACGGAGGCGCTGTGGTTCGCCCACAGTGACTCGGCGAAATTCGGGATGACGTGGGTTGAGGAGGACGACATTTTCGTCAGGCAGCAGGGTACTCGGCACTCGCAGGGCTACGGAGGAGGCGGCCGCGGCCCAGGCGTCGCCGACCTGCTGTAGGCGGGCGGGGGCTGGATCGGCGCGCCAGTTCCGCGGCAGCAGTTGGCGATCGATATCCGAAATCAAGCCGGAGTCGAACGTGGCGCGCAAGAGTGCGTAGTGATCGAGGAGTTCTGCGAATTCAAGATGAACCAGCAACTCCAGGAGCGCCAACGCTTGCGACTCGGCGGTGTAGACCATCGGTGTCCCGGGACGGTTCCATCGCCCGCCGTAAAGGCGCGCGCCTTCGCCGTTGAAAGCGTTCCGGGCGTTTTTCTTTTTGACAATGCGCCAGACGACGAGGCTCACGCGAAAACACCGTGCTCCAAGCGGCCGATCAAGTTCTCGACTTCGCGCCCACCGATCTCGGTGCGGGAATAGTCGAGTGGAAGAGCGTTGCCAAGGGCCTTCTTCGGGGTGGTAAGCCAGCGCGTAGCGGCGGAAGCGTCACCCTCGAAGAGCTCCACCGCTTTTTCGAAAATCCAGGATAGGCGAAGCAGGCGTTCGGATTCCCCCGAAGCAAGACGGCCGGCGGCCTTGCGGCGTGCTAAGGTCCGCGCGGGCAGATCCAGGAAAGCCGCAATGCGCTCAGTGGCCAATCCGCTGCGGCTGGCAAACGTGGCCAGGGCAGCGAAGGGCAGGCCTTTTTCCACGCGCTGGAGCAGTTCGCGCGGCTCGCGGGTCTTCAGGCCCAGGCTGCTGCCGGGGGCGCGGGCTGGGGTGGCATGCATGGGGATAATATGGCAGAGATCTGCCATCATGTCAAGATATCGATGCCACTATGGCAGGAAAGGATACGGCACGTGTCGTTGGGCCCGGAACGTGTTCTCCGGTACCCACGTGGGACAGCCACGCGAATTCATGGGTCGCATCACTTTCCACTTCCGACCCGGGCGCTAATCCGCGAAATTGTTCTTGAGCGCCGTCATTTCAGCATATGGGGTCGACAACCAACCTCGGTGATGGAACCGATCTTCCGGTTTAGAAGACATTTGTGATTGGGTGGTTGCAGGATTGCCAACATTCAGGGAATTTTTGCGTTTCACGGTGCCCGGTTCTCCACAGGGCGAGGCTCGGGCCGCAGGATTTCGTCCCCAGGGGGCAGCACGGTGACAAAGGGGCGAACGACTCAGCCCCCTTCACCGCGTGGACAGAGGAATCCATCCGGAGTGAGCGCTACTGCCGGCCCGGCAATCCGCTAGGACCGGCGCTTGAGTTGGTCCCGTATCTCGCGCAACTGAATCGCGATGACAAAAACCAAGAGAACTACGGCGCCCTCCAGCATGCGGTCACTGCGGCGGTAAAGCTCCATGATGGTGTAACCGGATGTGTTTGCGACCTTCTCCAACAGGGCGAACCCAAGTAACAGGAAAGCGCCCAGGAAGAAGAGTCGGGATGCCAACGCTACCATTTTGTCAAGCCCCATAATTCCTCCCGACCGTCGAGGATCGACGGTAACAACCCTTCAACCTGCTACTTGCGTGGAATGGTGAGCGTCTTTTCATAGATGCGCCCTTTTTCAATGTTGACGAAAACGGCGATGATGGTTTTGTCCGGCTTCTGGAACCAGAGGCCGACCCAGCCTGGGACTTGAGGATTTTGAACTACGGCAACGAGCGTGCCGTACTCCTCCGGGATAGCGTCGGAAAATTTTGCAGGCTCAAGCGCCAAAGGCCCCGTGGAAGTCTGATCTCTGGAATCGAGCTTTTTGCACGAAACCGCAGCCAGACAAACCGCCAAAAGGAACGCCGCGCCGACAGATTTCTTGAACATGTGACCCCTCTTTCTGTCGTTCTGACCCGGACCGGCACGAGATCAAGCAGCGAAATTCTCGTGCCCGCCGGGGCCGGTCGGCATTCTACACCCGAATCGGTCAAGACGCAGCGGCGGCGGGGCTACGGGCTGGCAGGCATGGCGGGCGGTTGCCGGGCGGGTTGTGCGATGCCCTTGCGTACTATTATCGTTGCCGACATCCTCGAACAGTGTGCCGTGATGGGAGACTTGCATCACGCCCTGGACGCGGGTGTTCTGACCTGAGCCCATGTACACGCAGAATTGGGGAGGTCGTGGCCGGGAAAAAGCCAGGCCGCGAATCGGAAGATGAGACTACGATCTTCGACAGCACGGAATAGCGCTGCAGGACGTGGCGGCTGCTGCTTTCCTCTACGAAAAAGCTCAGCGGGACGGGCCCGGTGTTCGCTTCAATTTCGCAGCCTAGGAAAAGGGGAAATGTGCTCATGCATAGCATCGTTCGTCAAAACCCGTTAGTCCGAATCCCAACCATTCTTGCGATGGCTTGTCTGCTTTGCGGAACACTTGCCGCGGGACAAACCGCCAGCCCCGCTCCTGCTACTGCTTCTACGAGCAACTGGAAGCAGGTCGAGGATGCGATGGGCCGTCCCGGGCAAATGCTGCCGGGTGACGTGATCAAGTTTGGCATGCCGCGAACAGACCTTCATGTTGTGCTCGATGGCATCGAGATCAAGCCGGGACTCGCGTTAGGTTCGTGGGCAGCATTCAAGCGAGACGGCGGCGGAGCCATGGTCATGGGCGACTTGGTTCTCAGTGAGGATGAGGTCGAACCCGTCATGTTGAAGCTCCAGGAGGGTGGCATCCACGAATCGGCGGTCCATAATCACTTGATTGGCGAATCGCCGCATGTGATGTACATGCACATCGCCAGTCATGGCGATGCGGTACAGATGGCCAAGGTGATTCACGATGCGGTGGCGTTGACCAAGACGCCCGGTCCGGACACCGCTCCCGCCGCCCAACCCGCAGCCGACCTGGGCTTTGACCAGAAGCAGGTCGAACAAATTCTCGGGCACCCGGGAAAGATCAATGGTGGAGTGCTCCAGATCGGAGTGCCGAGAGCCCAAGCAATTACCGACGCGGGGATGACAGTTCCGCCGTCGATGGGCGTGGCGACAGCCTTCAACTTCCAGCCGACCGGCAACGGGAAAGCTGCGATCACAGGAGATTTCGTGCTGCTTGGGACTGAGGTCAATCCTGTGATCAAAGCGCTGCGGCAGAATGGCATTGCCGTGACCGCGCTGCACAGTCATATGCTGATGGAAGAGCCGCGCTTGTTCTTCATGCACTTCTGGGCCAATGACGATGCGGTGAAACTGGCGAAAGGGTTGCGAGCCGCGCTGGACAATACCAACTCAGCCAAGTGAATCCGGAATCCAATGCGGCGGGGCAGGCGCCTACGAGAGCGTCGCTGGCGCAATTCGTGGGCTATTTCCTGTGGCTGGGAACGGTGGGATTCGGCGGACCGATTGCGCTGGCTGGACACATGCAGCAAGACCTGGTGGATGGCCGGGGCTGGGTTCGCAAAGAGGACTACCTGGAGGGGCTGGCGCTGGCGCAGCTTGCTCCCGGCCCCCTGGCGGCCCAGCTGGCGATTTATCTCGGCTACATTCGCGCGGGTGTACTTGGAGCTACCGCCGTGGCGGTGGCGTTCGTTGTGCCCTCGTTCTTCATGGTTTTGGGACTCTCGGCAGCCTACGTTCGTTTCGGTGGGCTGCCCTGGATGCAGGGGATGTTTTACGGAATCGGCGCGGCGGTGATCGGGATCATCGCCCGATCCGCGTTGAAGCTGACCAAGCTCACGCTGGGCAAAGACAAGTTGCTGTGGGGAATCTTCGCGGTTCTGGCAGTCTCAACCGCATGGACCTCGCGGGAGGTCGTTTGGCTCTTTCTGCTGGGCGGAGTGGCGAATTTGTTGGCGAAGGCTTTTCCCACTCGTTGGCCGGCGAGAAGCACGGTGTCGTTACTTTTCGCGCCGGGGTTTTTCGCGCCGGGAACACTCGTGACGCTGGGCGCGGGCGGGATTTTGTTGCAGATCTTTGTTTACTTTGCCAAGGCAGGATTGTTCGTATTTGGTAGCGGACTCGCCGTCGTGCCATTTCTTTACGGCGGAGTGGTGCAAGGACATCATTGGCTGACCGACCGGCAGTTCGTCGACGCGGTCGCCGTGGCCATGATCACACCGGGACCGGTGGTCATCACCGTAGCCTTCATCGGCTACCTGGTGGCGGGGGTCGGGGGAGCGACGGCGGCAGCACTCGGAATATTTTTGCCCGTCTATCTTGTGGTTGTATTGCTGGCACCTTCCTACAAACGGTGGGCCAAGAATCCGCAGTTGAATGCGTTCGTGCGCGGTGTGACCGCAGCTGCAACCGGCGCAATTGCCGGCGCGGTGATCGTTCTGGCACGACGTTCCGTTTACGATCTCCCCACCATTCTGATTTGTGCGGTTAGTCTCGCGGTGCTCTTTCGATGGAAAGTTCCGGAGCCGGTGCTGATTGGGTGCGCGGCGGTGGCGGGGTTGGTATTGCACCGTGGGTAGGAGCGGACAAGGGGCCGGAGCGCGCAGTTTGAGTGACGGCGTAGTCGCAACGTAACTCCAGTAGCCGGACAAACCTTAGGGTGTCGGGGCCTTGCCACCCACCCTTGCAAAAAACGCAAGGATGGGGCACCTTCAGCTTGAACTTGGTTAAGAAAAACCTGGAGATGGAGAGGTGGGCCACCCGCCTCTTGACACCGCCTTCGCTTTTATCGAGGGCCACCCGCCGAGCAAGCTACAATGTTGGGCTAGAGAGGTCATATGGAACCTGCCGAGCGAATAGTCACTTTGATTTTGTTGCTTTTCGCAGCTTTAGTCGCACCCGCAGGTGCGGGTCAAAAGCCAACAAGCGCTGATTCGCCCATTCACCTGATCTCTTGCTCCATCGAGAAGGTGAACCAGTGTCTTGCGCAGGAATCTGCTTCAGGCTACGTAGCGATTCATATAGCGGCGACCGTCATAGATCGGCCGCGAAGCACGGGGAGCCCTGGATTTGGGCTCGTTAGTAGTGAAGATCCAGTACTGGTTACGCGAAAATCTAACGTGCCAAAACGACAGACGGTTGCGATCATTGATGATCTTGCCAAACGCGAGACACAATTGAACCAAGCAGGCGCTGCCGGAATGCGATTGCTCCCAAACCAAATCGCAGTCTTACGAAGCTGGACTGGCGGCGTTTCGGAAGGCGGATTCGGGGTCGTACGCAGCTCGCCTGGCGGCGTCTCGGTAGACGGTTACGCGGCCTTGTTCGAAGAGGTGACACCTTCAGCGCGATTTGGATACAGAGTCGTCGACGTGGCCGACAAGGCGGTATCCGAGAAACTGAAAAGACTAGTATCTGAAGGGTACCGGTCGGTTGCCATAGTGGCGCCGGCGATTCTCGTTATGGAGCGCAGAGCTGAGGACGTGTCGACAATTGATGAGTATCGGATACTAAAAGGCGTAGATGCGCAGCATGTTGGTTCCGAGCTGACGAAAGCCACCGTCGATGGATTTCGAGTCGTGACCACTGGGGCGTCAACCACAGGCCTGCTGACGCTCGTCCTCTTGGAGCATGTTGCCGACGACAAAGGCAAGATTGAATACCAAGTCTTCTCGAGTCATGGTGCACGAGAGTTGGAGAGGCAGCTGAATGAAACAGCGCAAAGAGGATATTCTCCTGTCTCGGGCGGCATTCTGCCAATTATCACAAGGGAGAGGAATGACCGTGGAATGACGACACCGCCTCAAAGGGTCGAGTTAATTGTCGGCAGAACCGGCCCAAAACATACCGCGTTCAAAGTCCTAAACGCGTTTGGTAGGGATCTCCAACCAACGCTCGACGCTGCTTTAGGAGATGGTTATGAGTTCGTGGAGTTTGTTGGAGTGATGAACGAGAACTTTGTAATCTTGGGCCATCAGGCGCAATCTTCCGCGGCGGGCAAAAACTGAAGTTCGGTGGCGTTGTAGATGGTGACGATAGGCTTAACACAGATAACTGTCGAGAACAGGCGATTTCACTCAGAATCCGGGTCGCTAGCGAAGTCGCGTGTTCACGGTTACTCGTCCGAGTACTTTCGCCTTACGGCCCCCCTGCTGAGAAGTGCTTGGATGGCGATTTGTCGCCAGCAGTCTTTGGACTGCTTTAGGGCGCGCGTCGAGTTGCTGCCCCTAATCGATGTTGTGCACACGACGACGAATCACAGCCCCGGCCGAGTACGCCAGACTTCCGACGGCCAACGGAGTCAGAAACAGTCTATCTGCGCAACGTGACGCGAAATCAGGCTCCTGCCAGCTCGGTGCCTGGCAATCTGCCGTAAAGAAGTGCTCAATCATTCCTGAATGGAAGAAGACGCTTCCGGCTGCTCTCCAAACTAAAATACGGATAATAAAACCTAAAGTGGACGGAATCCAAATCCACATGGCACCCCTGCTGGTAAACGTGTCGCACACCGAATACGCAAGCCATAGACCTGTAATGGCGGCCACGGATAGGAAGTAGTCGGAGTAGAACTGTTGTGGGTTCACAGGGTAAGCCAAGGCACGACGAATGAGCCAGTAAGCCGACCCGGTTAAGAAGAACGCAAACATCGGAACCGCAAGCGTCGCAATGGCCAGGTGGAACAGGTAGGCAAGAATCCGCTTCGTCATCGCGTTCCGGCTCCTTCTGACAAACCTCACCTTCGCCCAATTTCACCAGCAATCCAAAAAAATAAAGGAGCCGCACCGAGCGGCTCCCTGGTTCGAAGGTGAAGTCGATCCTACTTCGGCTCCACCAGGATGACCTCCGAGGGTAAGTCGCCACGGTTCTGGGGCAGGTGGCTCTCTCCAGGCATGACGTTCACGTCGCCGGCCTTGCCCGGATTCTCCCGGGTCATGCCGTCGGGCATGGTGAAGGCGAAATTTCCGCCGCTCAGGTTAATGGCGATCAGTCGAGGATGGCTGTGCATCACCGACTTTTCGCCCGCACCGTAGTGCACGCGGATGATGCGCGCCCGGTCGTTTTCCAGTTCCACCTTGTAGTGCTTGGGATCAAGCTTGGTGGAGGTGTCTTCGCTTTCTTTGGCAGCCGCCATGGTGACGGGCAGCTTCTCCTTGAACTCGATCAGGATGACCTCGATCGGCTTGGCGCCGATGTTTTCGGGCGTGTGAGTAAACGGCTCCGTCCACACGGCCTCGCCGGCCTTGCGCGAGCCCTGCGGCGCATTGCCCGCAGTCACATTCTGTTTTAATGAGCTGTCGGTTAGAAATACGGCCACAGCGTTGGGATGGCTATGCGTCACCGACTTCTCGCCAGGCGGGAAGGTGATGCGCAGCACGCGGACTTGATTGTCTTCGAATTCCACCTTGTGGTGCTTGGGATCCACTTGCACGGGGTCCTGCGCGAGTACAACTCCCGCGAGGAACAGGACTGCAACCGCCACACACAGCAGACGTTTCATATGCCCTCCTCAGACAAGCGGCGGGAGAATGCTACACCCGCCACCCCTAGGGCGCAACGCTGGGGAAGTACCTGAAGAAATGCGTTCTGAAGGCTGCGTTCCAGGCGGGGACGGCCAGCCTCTCCCACCAGCGCGATGAGCACTCTTCCCTGCCCTGCGCCTGCTCTGGCGCGACCGACCGGCGCCACTGATCGGCACCTCCGACGGGAGGATTGCCGACAAAAAGGGTCTCGCGGCGCTGTCAGCCAGCGAGAGGGGTGTACGATGGTGCCCTCTTCGAGAGCACGAAAGAAATTCCAGCTAGCAGACGTCATCAACAAGTTCCGGAAAAGGGGTTTATGGGGATGCGAGCGATTCTCGTAGTCTTGGTGTTGTGTACCGCTGGGGTAGCGGACAATCTGGAAAAGGCCCAGAAAAAAGAGCTGGAAGCGCAAGTCAAGACGATGACCGCGGAAGCGCAAAAGCTGGAGAACGCCGGACAACTGGCGGAAGCGCGCACCAAGTATGCCGAGTCGCAGGCGCTGATTGAAATGAAGGACGTCACCGAGGCCATCAAGCGTTTGGACGAAGTCATTCACAAGCGGGTGAAGGACAGCTTGAGCGAATCACGCAAGCTCTACGATTTGCGCAAGTTCCAGGAGGCAGCCACTGCGCTCGAAGAGGGCTCCAAGCTCCAGGCATATCAGTCTGTATTTGTGTACGATCTTGCCCTCTGCTACTACCAGCTGGGTAATCGCCAGAAGGCACTGGAATACCTCAGAAAAGCCCAAGCGGCCACGGCTGACCCGAAGCAAAAACAGAAACTCCTGCAGTTGCTCACGTTCTTCATCACCGGAGAGAGCGCGCTGGCCGTGAGCACCAGCGACCGAGATCGAATCAGCCAGGTCAACCATCTCTCCGAGAGCATCGGGGTGGAAGCTTCCCTGGAAGATACAGGCGGAGATGAGGAGCCGCTGTCCGCAGGCGCCGCTCCCGCCGCCCCACCGGTGGCTCAGGCGTCGCTCAAGACCAGCGAACCCGCCGGAGTGCATCGCAATACCAGTGCGGTCCGCCGGTCGAGTTTGTGCAATGCCCTGGGCGAACTCAAAAGCACACTGGTCAGCCTTCCGTCTGCGACCTTCAATCTGGCGAATTGCGCCGAGACCAACGGACGGACCGCGGAAGCGGCCAAGCTGCTGGAGAAATACCTGGAAATGGCGCCGGGCGCACTCGATGTCGAGGAAGCCCACACCCGGATCGCGGACCTGAAACAGCTACTGAGTCTGGCGGGGCCGAATGGGAGCGAAATTCGCCGTCTGTATGCGTCGGTATACGGGTCGTTGGCGGAGCGGCAATATGATCGGGCGCTTGCCGACCTCAACAAGGCTGGCGACCTGGCCCCTGAATTCGCGCTCACTCAGTGGAAGCTGGCGCTGCTCCATGAAGCGATGGGGGACATCGATCGAGCGAAGGAGAATTTCACTCGCTACCAACAGCTGGCGTCCGAGCAGAGTGCTAAAGACGAGGCGGCGCTGCATCTCAGCACCCTGGACGCGAAACGGACCAAGTATGACGAAGAGGTGGACGCAGCGGAAGACATCGTTGCCGATTTGTTCAACCGGGGCATGAACCTGAGTTTCAACGGGTCCGAGAAGCGCAGCGCGATCCGGGTGCGACGCGCGCGCGCGAAAAAGAAAGAAGAAGCCAAAGCGCGGAATCGGGTGGGGGGCTTTGCTATTCCGTTTGCGTATGCACAGCAGCAACTGTCGCGAGCGAGTGAGCATCTGCAGGTCGCCCTCGCCCTCTTTCCTCTCGGAGCGGAAGCCAACGAGCTCATGGGACTGGTCTTTTTGCAGGCCAACGACGGCCCTTCGGCCATCAAGAGTTTTGATGTGGTCGCCAGCCAGGGCCTGCCGGTTTCGTTTTATGCCGAAATGCGTGGCCATAAGCAGGACCACGCGGTGAAGTGCGAGTTAAGTCGAGACCGGCTGCGGTTGATCTTCCTTTCGTCCTATGACAAGAATGGAAAGCCGGCCCCGCCCAGCAAGCCGGCAGGAGAAGATGGCCTGGGAGATATGGTTGTGGAGCCCGCTGCCGAGCGGCAACAAGGGTTCGAGTCCCTCGACTTGACCTTGAGCGACATCAAGAAAGTTGAGACCGACAAAGGGCTCCTCAAACTGAAACTTGCCCAGCAAGAAATCTATCTCTCCCCGATCTACCTGCCTTCCTTCACCCCCATTGAGGGCCCACCGGCGCGCCGGTTTGCCAACAACTACACCCGGCTGTTTGTTCGCTACCCGGGGTTGGAGGATTCCAAGCTGGGGACCGAAGGCATGAGCGGGGGCGAGAAGTTCAAGATGGGATACGACATTGCCAACGCCAGCGTGGACATTGCCATGTCGGGTTTCACCCCCATCAGCGCCATCTCCAGCGTGCAAGACGCCATCACTATTACGCGGACCATTCGGGCCGCGATGGTTTCGCTGACTGTAAGCTTTTCGACCTGGGAGAAGAGTGTGGACGACCAGCAACAACTGCTGGCGGGAAAGTCGTTTAAGGCCATTCCGACCCAGCCGGTGAATTTGGGATTCGTGCAGGAGGCGAAGTAGAACAGGCGCCGCAAGTGCTTGAAAAGATGGTGGAGCTAGTCGGGATCGAACCGACGACCTCATCGTTGCGAACGATGCGCTCTCCCAGCTGAGCTATAGCCCCACCCGTGGTGATCCAACTTCAAAATTCTATCAGTGATGGTGTGTCGGCACCAAGGGCGGCGCGGCTGGCGCGAACCATGATTCCGTGGCCTCTGCGGAGAAAAATCTTAAAACGCTGAGGGCGCGGAGAAAGGCCGCAGAGAGCGCAGAGGCGAGCCTGCCCAAAAGATCCGAAGGAGTGGAGTTCGGGAAGTGGTCGTTGAGCCGGTTGCGTGGGCGGTAGTGGACACCGGCGTCGGCGACCTATCGCTATAATGCCTGATGTGAGTGAAAACACTGCAGTGCGCAAGGTTGCGGAGGCGGATTTTCCGACCCGCTGGGGGAAGTTCCGCATTTTTGGGTTTGAAGGGCAATACGGCGAGCGCGTGGAAACGGCGGTGGTCCTGGTGATGGGCGAGGTACAGATGGGTGCGCCGCTGGTGCGGGTGCACTCGCAATGCCTTACCGGCGACGTGTTCGGTTCGCTGCGCTGCGACTGTCGCGCCCAACTGGAAATGGCGCTGGGCATGATCGCCGAAGCGGGGGCCGGCATTTTGGTCTACGAACAGCAGGAAGGGCGCGGCATTGGGCTGATGGCCAAGTTGCAGGCCTACGAGTTGCAGGATGCGGGGCGCGACACGGTGGAAGCCAACATCGAGCTTGGTTTTGAAGCGGACCAGCGGGAGTTCTCGTTGCCTGTCGGGATTCTGCGCGCGCTGGGAGTGGAGAAGGTACGGCTGCTGTCCAATAATCCCGACAAAGTTTCGGCGCTGGAGCGGGGCGGAGTGAAGGTGTTGGAACGCGTGCCGTGCGAAGTCGCGGCCCAGCCCGACGCGGAAGAATATTTGAAGACGAAGAAGGAAAAGATGGGGCATTTGTTTACTTCGCGGTAGGTTGCTCCAGCGCGCTGAATTTTTCGCGGCACCGGGGGGTCTCTTCCCCCGCGTTCCCCACGACCCGCGCCGCCTTCGCGGCGGCGCACGCGGGCGAGGGCGCCCGCGCCACACAAACTAGACCCTCCCTTAGCCGCACCCGCGGCTCGGGTATATTGATCCCATGACAACGAAGGCAAGGAGTAAGGCTCGCGTGGTTTCGTCGCGCGTGGTGTATCGCGGGCCGGTGTTCTGGGTAACGACCGACATGGTGACGGAGCCGGGCGGCATTGAGGCGCGGCGGGACGTGGTGCGCCACTCGGGCTCGGTGGTGGTGCTCGCAGTCGAGGGCACGGGAGCAAGAGCGCGGGTATTGCTGGAACGCCAATACCGGCATGCGGCTGAGTCGATCATGTGGGAACTGCCGGCCGGCCGCGTGGATGCTGGCGAGAGCGAACTGGCGGGCGCCAAGCGCGAATTGCTGGAGGAAACTGGTTTTCGGGCAACGCGCTGGAAACGAATCCTCAAGTTTTACGCGAGCCCTGGGTTTCTCGCGGAAACGATGGCGCTCTACCTCGCCACCGGCCTGAAGGCGGGCAAGGCCGAGCCCGAAGCCGATGAAATGATCCGCACCCGTTTTGTGCCGCTCGACGAAGCGGTGACCATGATCCGTCGCGGCGCCATCCGCGACGCCAAAACAATCAGCGGAGTGCTCTGGCTGGAACGCTTCGGGGCAGGTTCTAACCCTCGTTAATTCGGCAGGTTACCCCTCTTTCCCAACTTGACACTGACGGGGGCTGGCAGGAGAATGGCGGCCAAGGTGGAGGCACAGGCAGTGGATCGCATGAAAGGTACCGTCAAGTGGTTTAACAACGCCAAGGGCTACGGGTTCATCGGGCACGACGGTGGGCCGGATGTCTTTGTGCACTACAGTGCCATCACGAGCGAAGGGTACAAGAGTCTGCAGGAGGGGGACGTCGTCGAGTTCGAGATCGTGCAAGGCAACAAAGGACCCCAGGCCGCCAACGTGACCAAGGCTTCCTGACCGACAGCTTTCCCGTCATCCCATTCGCGCCCGGAGCCCCCCGGCCAGTTGGAGGGAGAGTTCTAGTCCTCCGGCGTAAAATCCAGTAGCACTCCATAGACAACCAGATGGACAACAAGACCATCGCGACTTTTCTGTATGAGACAGCCGACCTGCTGGAAATTGACGGGCAGGACGTGTTCCGCATTCGTTCGTACCGGCGCGCCGCGGAAGCGATTCAAGGATTGGGCGAACAGGTGAGCACACTGGTTGGTGAACCGAAGAAGCTGCTGGAAATTCCGGGCATTGGCAAAGGGATGGTCGCCAACCTGCAGGAGCTGCTGAAGACAGGGCGGCTCACGGTGCAAACGGAATTGCTGGCCCGCTACTCGCCGACCATGCTGGAGTTGTTGAAGATCCAGGGGCTGGGGCCAAAGACAATCGCGCTGCTGTGGAGTGCGTTCCATGTGGCGGATGTGGAAGGAGTCGAGAAGTTGGCGCGCGAGGGCAAGATTCGCGAGCTGCCGCGGATGGGAGAGAAACAGGAGCAAAAACTGCTGAAGGCGATTGCCGACTATCGGCGAATCGCAGGGCGGTTTTTGATTGACGCGGCCGAGGAAATGGCGGCGCAACTGACTGAGCATCTGCAGAAGGTAACGGGGATTGCGAAGATCACGCCGGCGGGCAGCTTGCGGCGCGGGCGCGAGACCGTGGGCGACCTGGACATTCTGGTGACCGGCAAAGTGTGCACGACAGAAAAGGGCCGGGCACAGGTCATGGATCATATCGTGCAGTTCGAGCCGCTGGCGGACGTGATCGCATGCGGCGACAACAAGATCAGTTTCCGGGTGCGCAGCGGGATGCAGGTGGATGTGCGGCTGCTGCCACCGGAATCTTTCGGCGCGGCGTTGCAATACTTCACCGGATCCAAGTCGCACAACATTCTGTTGCGGCAGCGGGCGCTGAAGATGGGCCTCACGCTGAATGAATACGGCTTGGCGCAACTGGAAGGCGAAAAGCGCGTGGCGGGCAAGACGGAAGAGGAAATTTACGCCAAGCTGAAACTGGATTTCATCCCGCCCGAGTTACGGGAAGCGATGGGTGAAATTGAGGCGGCGGAAGCGCACAAACTGCCAGACCTGATTTCGCAGGCCGATCTGCAAGGCGACGTGCATATGCACACGGTGGAGACGGACGGCCGTAACACCATTGCCGAGATGGCGGAGGCGGCGCGCGAGCGAGGATACAAATACATCGCCATCACCGACCACTCCAAGAATCTGGCGTTTGCCAACGGCCTGGATGACAAGCGAGCGGAGCAGCACATCCGGCGGATTCGGGAAGCGGACAAGAAGATTGAGGGCATCCGGGTGCTGGCGGGGATTGAGGTCGACATCCTGGCGGATGGCGAACTCGATCTCTCGGACGGAGTTCTGGAACAGATGGACGTGGTGATCGCCAGCGTGCACTCGCACTTCAACCAGGAACCGTCAAAGATGACGGAGCGGCTGCTGCGGGCGGTGGCGAATCCGAATACGGCGATTGTGGGCCATCCGACGGGGAGGTTATTGCTGCGGCGGGATGCCTACGCCTTTGATATGGCGGCGGTGTTGGACGCAGCGGCGAGGCACGGAGTGGCCATGGAACTGAACTCGTATCCGGACCGGCTCGACTTGAACGATCAGCATCTGCGCATGGCGAAAGAGAGGGGCGTGAAGATCGTGATCAACACCGACTCGCACCACACTTCGCATCTGGAGAAGATCAAGTACGGAATCCTGCAAGCCAGACGCGCGTGGCTGAAGAAGGCAGATGTGCTCAACACCCTGCCGGTGGAGAAGTTCACGCGGGCCTTGGCGAGAAAGAAGGTAGCGGCATGAGCGAACAAGGCGAGACTCCGCAAGCGGCGCCGGTGGAAGGTGCGGCGGCTGAAACGCCACGTGGCGGTCCGGGCTATTCACCGGTAAGCGGCGAGGAATTTGATTCGGCCAAACGGACGCTGCCGCCGGCCGGGATTGTTGTCTTGGGGCTGGGAGCGGTGCTGCTGGTGCTGGCGATTTTTGCGTTTGTTCAGAAGCCGCATCCGCCGGGACGCGGGGTGCTGGGCACGGTCAATGCCGTCGCGATCAACGGTGGCAGCGCGGTGCTGGTACTGGCGAACGTGCAGTTCACGAACGGGGACAAGAGCAGGCTCTGGATCAAAGGGCTGCGGGCAAGATTGAAGACGAGTGCGGGGGAGTGGACGGATGTGGCGGCATCCCCGGCGGATTTTGCCCGATATTTTGAGGCCTTTCCGGCGCTGGCGAAAGGCGCACTGAAGCCTTTAGAAGTAGAAACGAAGATTCCGCCTGGAGGCGAAGCCCAGGGCTCAGTGATTTTCAGTTTTCCGGTAACCGCAGAAAAGTTTGCCGCGCGGCAATCGTTTCAGGTGACGATCCAGCCGTACGACATGCACGAGCTGGTACTCGGCGAACCAGCACTCGAAAAATAGCGGCAACAATCGCCGCGAGATTCCTGCTCAGCAAAACAAGTTCACACCTCACAGCACACAGAACGGAATTCGGGGTATACTTTCTGGCTTTTTCAAAATCAAGACGGAAAATCAAGGAGCCTTTAATGCAAAACGTAATCTTGCGTGGTGCTCGCGTGCTGGCAGTGGTTCTGTCACTGGTGCTGTTGACTGCTCTTTCGGCGGGGGCGCAGAGCGCAGGTGAGACTCTCTTCAAGGCGAAATGCGCCATGTGCCACGGCGCCGACGGCGGCGGCAAAACCGTGATGGGCGAGAAGTTGCAGATTCGCGATCTACGGTCGGCTGAGGTGCAGAAACAGTCCGATGCGGAACTGACCCAGATCATCACCAAGGGCAAGAACAAGATGGTGGCCTACGAAGGCAAGCTGAGCAAGGAACAGATTGAACAGTTGGTGGCGCAGATTCGAGAACTGGGCAAGAAGCACTAGATCGCCTCACTTCGCGGAGCCTTGAAAGCAATGGCTACAACGTCAACATCGGCGGGAGTGGAATCAACGCGCCGCCGGGCAGTGAAGTTTCTCTTGGGAGGAGGTCTCGTGGCCTCCCTCTCCTCTTTCTTGTATCCGGTGCTGCGCTACCTGGTTCCACCGCCGGTGGCGGAGCTGGGCGGGGACAGCGTGGTCGCGGCGAAGGTGGGCGAACTCAAACCCAACAGTTCCCGCATTTTTCGTTTCGGCAGCAAGCCGGGTCTGCTGATTTGCATGCCCGATGGGGAATACAAAGCCATGTCGGCCACCTGCACCCATCTGAGCTGCACGGTGCAGTTCCGTTCCGACCTGCACCAGGTGTGGTGTGCGTGCCACAACGGCATGTACGACCTGGCGGGACGGAATGTCTCGGGCCCACCACCACGGCCGCTGGAAGCGTTTGATGTGCATGTTCGCGGCGACGAGGTGGTGGTCAGCCGGAAGCGGGAGGGCTAAATGCGCCTGCTCAACCACATCAAGAATTGGCTCGACGAACGCTTTGGCTGGGCCGAACTGACGGCACCCCTACGGCATAAGTCGGTCCCGTTGCACCGGCAGTCCTACTGGTATTTTCTGGGCGGGATCACGCTGTTTCTTTTCATGATCCAGGTGGGTACCGGAATCCTGCTGCTGCTGTATTACCGGCCGAGCGCCAACGAAGCGTTTGAAAGCGTGCAGTACATCATGACCCAGGTGCAGTTCGGGTGGCTGATCCGCTCGATCCATTCCTGGTCAGCGAATCTGATGATCCTGACTGCATTTGCCCACATGTTCAGCGTGTTGTTCCTGAAGGCATACCGCAAGCCGCGGGAGTTGACGTGGGTGACGGGCATGCTGCTGTTGTTTCTGCTGCTGGGCTTCGGTTTCAGCGGCTACCTGCTGCCATGGAACGCACTGGCGTTTTTTGCCACGAAAGTCGGCACTGATATCACCGGGCAGCTTCCGCTGGTGGGGAAGAAAATGATGATCTTCCTGCGCGGCGGTGAAGAAGTGACGGGAGCAACGCTGACCCGCTTCTTCGGCTTTCATGTGGCGGTGCTGCCGGGAATCACGACTCTGCTGCTCGCGTTACACGTGGCTTTCATCCAAAAGTTCGGCATCAGCGTTCCGCCAAAAGTGGAGGCGCAGTGGAAGGAGCATCCCGAGCAGGCGCGGCACATGAAGTTCCTGCCCAACTTTCTGCTGCGTGAGTTGATGGCGTGGTATTTGGCGTTGGGGACGCTGGGCGCCCTGGCGGCGCTCGCTCCGTGGGGATTGGGGACGAAGGCCGACCCATTTGCGTCGGCGCCAGCGGGGATCCGGCCGGAGTGGTACTTCATGTTCATGTTCCAGACGTTGAAGCTGATTCCGGCGCGGCTGGGATTCATCGATGGCGAGTTGGTGGGCGTACTTTTCTTCGGTGCGGCAGCGGCGGTCTGGCTGCTGCTTCCCTTCCTCGACCGGGGCAAAGGCGGGCTGCGGCAGCACTGGGTCAGCGGATTGGGCGTATTGGCATTGGGCTACATGACGGCGATGACAATTTATGGCTACCTGGCGAAGTAACGGACTGGCGGTTGCCGCGTTTTTCCTGCTGTGCGGGTTGCCCGCATGGGGACAGACTCCCATTCCTTCCAACACCTGCGTGGATTGTCATTCGGCACTGGATGCGCCACTGCAGGTCACCCAGGACCAGTACGCGCAGGACATTCACGCGCAGAAGGGGCTCGCCTGCTCCGCTTGTCACGGCGGGGACCCGACCAAGGCCGATCCGGATGCGATGAGCAAGAGCGCGGGATTCCGCGGCAAGGTCGAACGGAAACAGATCCCGGCGCTGTGCGGGAAGTGTCACTCCGACGGCGCGTACATGCGGCAATACAACCCGTCGCTGCGCACCGACCAGTTAGCCCAGTACCAGACGAGCATTCACGGAAAGCGCCTGGCGAAAGGCGATACCAACGTCGCGGTCTGTACGGACTGTCACGGGGTGCATGGCATCCGGGCCATCAAGGACACGCGGTCGAGCGTGCATCCGACCAACGTGGCGCAGACGTGCGCACGGTGCCACGCCGATGCGGCGCACATGAAGCCCTACTCGATCCCCACCAACCAGTTTGCCGAGTACAGCGCCAGCGTCCACCATGAAGCCCTGGCCGTGCGTGGGGACCTGAGCGCCCCCACCTGCACCACCTGTCATGGCAACCACGGAGCAGCGCCTCCGGGAGTGGCCAACGTGCAGAACGTGTGCGCCAATTGCCACGTGTTCCAGGCGCAGTTGTTCGAAGGCAGCCCCCACAAGGCGGCGTTTGCGGCGGCAGGACTCCCCGGCTGCGTCTCCTGCCATCGCAACCACCGCGTGACCCGGCCGAGCGACCAGATGCTGGGTACGGGCGTCTCCGCCGTCTGCACGAACTGCCACGCCAGCGGAGATGCGGGCTATGCGGTAGCGGGAAAGCTGGCGGAAAGCATCGGGAAGCTCCATGTTGCGGCGGACCGTTCAGAGGAAATCCTGGATCGAGCGGAGTCTTCCGGCATGGAGGTCAGTCAAGCCCGTTCGGACCAGGAGCAGGCGCGTGACGCGCTGACCAAGGCGCGTGTTTCCATCCACAGCCTCAACGCGGATCGAGTGCAGCAGGACATCGATGTGGGAATGAAGACGTCGCAAAAGACCTACGCTGCCGGGGAGCAGGCGCTGAAAGATCGCGACTACCGGAGGTACGGTCTGGGGATATCGGTAGCGACAATTCTGCTGGTGGTGATCGCACTCGGGCTGTTTATCCGGCAGATTGAGGGCAAGTAAGGCAACCCTACTGCTTCTTGAGGAAGCGGCGGTGGTGGGCGTGCGGCTGGGTTTCGGCCTTGATGTCGTCGTAGCGCAGAAAGCTGATGGCGCCATCCACTTCGAGGACGCCGATGGCAACATCGTGGACATCGGAGATGCCGTGCTCGCGGAGGGCGCGTTGCAGTTCATCCAGGCTGATGTGTTCGCGGGCCAAGTGAGCAGCGATCACCTGGCCGTCGTGCACGAGCATGGTGGGTTGGCCTTGGATGAGTTTGCGAAAGCGGCGGTTGGTGCCGGAAACTTCCGCAACCAGGTAGTTGAGCAGGAGAAGAGTGGCAGCAGCGACGACACCGCCCGGCAGCGACGTGTCCGAGCCGGTCATGGCGTTCTGGACGGCGTTGCTGAGAAGAAGAAGGAGAGTGAGGTCGAACGGAGTCATCTGTCCGACCTCACGTTTTCCGCTTAAGCGCACTCCTAGCAGCACCACAAGATAGATCGCGCCGGTACGCAGCACGATCACAAGCAGCGCGTGGCCGCCGGGAATATCCATACTTACTGCTGCGCTGAAACCGGCGTGGGCGCGCCCTTGGGCGTGCTCAGATAGCCAGTGGCCTTGTCTTTGTCCACCGTCCAAACCACCATCTCGTAGAGCATGTGATCGCGCCCGGTATAGAACTGGATGGGCTCGCCCATGTTCTTATCTTTTTTCTCGATGGTGCGATCGTCGGCAACGACGTTCATGGTGTACTTGCCGCGCTTGGAGTCCGTCTTCTTGAGTTGCAGGGCGACGGTGGAGAGCGGGGTGGGCACCTTGCCCTTGTAGAGCGTGAATTCGTAGTAGTTGCGGTCGCCGCGATGTTTGAGAACATCGAGGTCGTCGCGCGTCTTGGCAATCAGACCGCTCTGAATGCCCAGGTCGCCGATGGTGCGCTCCAACTGGGCTTTGGTGGCGGCAAGATCAGTCTTGGTAGTGGCAACATCGGTTTTCACGCCACCGACTTCACCCTTGACGCCGGCAACTTCACCGGAGACGGCGCTGAGCGCTTGCTTCTGTTGCGCGATGGTGGCTTGCGCGGCGCGCTGCTGGGATTGTAGTTCGGCGGAGCGCTGTTCGAGCTCCTTCTTGGTCATGCCCAGCTGCGACGCCAGCGTCTCGGAATTAGCTTCGGTTTCGCCCAAGCGTTTTCCGAGTTCGGCGATCTGCACCTTGCTGCTGTCGGCAGACTGCTGCAGTTTGGCGGCGCGTTCCCGGCCGTCGTTGATGTAATATGCCGAACCGAGCGCGTAGACCACGCCCAGCACGATCAGAATCCACTTCAAAAGCCCGCCGCCCCCGTTTTGGGGTGTGGCCTCGTCGGACATAGAGCCTCCGCTACGAATGAAAATGGGTGTTGGGCGATTGTCCAGCGTGGAGGGCTGGAGTGTCAATTCACTTCTCGGTTCTAGCGGACAAGGCCGGAGGGGTCATTGTCCCGCTAGATCAGTGTCCCGCTAGAATGGGAGGCATGCGGCAGTGGGACGCGATTGTGATTGGCGGCGGGGCGATTGGCCTGTCGCTGGCGCGCGAGTTGCAGAAGCGCGGACGCAAGGTTTTGGTGGTAGAACGAGGCGAGCCAGGGCGGGAGGCGTCCCACGCAGCCGGCGGGATGCTGGCCTTTTGTGAGCCGCATCTGGCGCCGCCGCTGCGGGCGTTGGCGCTGGAGAGTGCGCGCATCTATCCGGAATTTGTGGGCGAAATTGAGGCGGAGTCGGGTTTGGGCGTGGATTGGCGGCGAGAGGGCTGTCTGGCACTTGATCACGACGAGCCCGGACTACCGGGATGCCGGAGGTTGAGCGCCGATGAAGTACGCACACTTGAACCGCGCCTGCGAGCAGTCAACGCGACATGGCAGTATTGGCCGGAGAGCAGCGTGGATCCGCGGGCGTTGGTGGCGGCGGTGGAAAAGGCGGCGCGGGTCTGCGGCGTCGAGATGATCACCGGGGAAGCGGTCACTTCCCTGCAGCGAAGCGATGGGCAGGCCACTGGAGTGGAGACAGCGCGCGGGCAGTACGATGCGCCGGTGGTGGTCAATTGCGCCGGGGCATGGGCGGCGCAGATCGACACGGGGAGCGCCGCGGTGGCGGCAACTCGCCCCGTGAAAGGGCAGATGCTGGCAGTGCGGCCGGCCACGCCGGTGCTGCGGCATGTGGTGCGGACGCCGCAGGTGTACTTGATTCCCCGTAGCGACGGCAGGATTGTGATCGGCGCAACCGTGGAGGAAGCGGGGTTTGACAAGCGCACCGATCCGGCGGTGATCCAGCGTTTGCATGATGCGGCAGCAGAGATTATTCCGGAGTTGGGAGAGGCGAAGATTGTCGAGGCATGGGCAGGGTTGCGGCCGGGGTCGCCGGACGGAATGCCGATTCTGGGGAGTACAGCGGTGGAAGGTTATTTCCTAGCCACGGGACATTATCGAGACGGGATTCTGCTGGCGCCGGTGACGGCGCGGGTGATGAGCGACTTGATTGACGGAAGACGGCTGGTGGTGGAGTTGGAGGCGTTTGCAGTGGAGCGGGCGATACGCGCTTGATTGTGTGGCGAGGGCGCCTGCGCCACATCAACATGACTTAGGCCGGGCGCTTATCTTCGTGACGACGGAGTACGGTGTAGGTCAGGTCCTCAATCCGCGAGAGGACGCTTTCGGGACGGGGCTGGATGCGGCGGTCTTCGCACGCACGTGTTGTTGATCCGGACGACTGGGCAACTGGGGGAGGGTCGTTGCGCATGTTTTTCTCAATCCTAGCCAGCCGTCTTTCTGCCGGCTAGCGAACCTGGGCATTATGCCCTTGTTTCTTGGATGCAGTATTAGCGGTTTTGGTTCCAGCGGGCGAGCCCTCCGAGCGCAATTTTCTGCACATTGACACGGGAGCGCTTCGGGCTTAACGTGTCGCATTGTGCGTTTCCCCAGCGCGCGAGCTGACTCTGTGGTTCCCATTGGAGAATCAAATGAAAAAATCCGCAATTTTGTGCGGCAGTGCCTTGTTCCTGTGCGCAATGTTCGTGCTCGCTCCGGGTGCGGTGGCGCAGTACAAGCAGGAGGTGCGCGACTTCCCTCCTGACTTCAATCATTACGCGCGCCCGTTGGTGAGCGCGGACCTCGCGCCGGGCGGGGAGGCTGGGTTGGCGGAGGGCGCGGCGACGGCGGTAGCTCCGGCCCTGTTTCCGGCGGTGGTGGTGAAGGACGTGATCGTCAGCAACACCAATGCCAATTTGAAAAACACGAACACCGCCTCCAATAGCGAGCCGAGCATCGCGATCAATCCGGTCAAGCCGCTCGTCATCGACATTCTGGCGTTTACGGCGAACTGGGGAGTGAATGCGCCGATCTGGCATAGCACCAACGGAGGTAACACCTGGACCTTGGACCTGACGGTTCCGAATCCGCCAGGGATTCCGGCGACGGGTATTTGTCCCTGCGATCAGGCGCCGGACTACGGAACCAACGGCTTGCTCTCGGCTACTTTCCTGGACCTCAACTCCGGCGGCGGCCCGGAAGTGTTTACGGCGAGCACCACGGCTGCGCCCGTAATAGCGAACTGGCACTGGCCGGTGGTCGCGGGCGTGACCCAGACCACCAATCTGTTCGGGCATAACAATGCGGACCAGCCGTGGCTGCTGGTGAATATTGATCCGGTGAAGAAGACGCAGAGAAACGTCTACGTGGCCTACGATGACTTCCACGGGGCACCGGACATGAGGGTGTCGGTCGCACCGGGTGGAAATCCGCCGGTTTTTGGCACCGACAAAGTGTCCGGGTTTTCGCAAGGAGCCATCAACCCGGGCCACCGGCTGGCCACCGACCCGGTCAGTGGGGCAGTGTACTCGCTGTTTCAGCAGTGTCCGACGACGGTGGCGAATTGTCTCAGCATCAGCGCGGACCCCAAGACGATCCGGTACATGCTGAATCGCTCGACCGACGGGGGCAAGACTTGGAAGTTGAACGGCCTAGCAACCGGGATCGTGGTGGCGACGGCGCAGAGCACGCAGCCCCGGCCGAAATTCGGCACGGTCAACGCGCTACTGGGCGGCGTGGACCATGTGGCGGTAGATCCGAATAATGGTGACGTGTACGTCGTGTACGGGGCTCGTGATTCTGTCACCAAGAACAACCGGTTGGTGCTTGCCCGCCTGGTCCCGAATGGAACCGGCGGACTCAAGATTGCTTCGAGGAAGTTCGTCACCGGACAGCTGCAGGCGGCACTGCCGTCGGTGGCCGTCACCAAGAACAGCCTGGGCAGCATCGGAGTCCTGTACACGGTTTCGCTTGGTCTGGACGCCGCCAGCGGCTTCCCGAAATTCTCGGCCCGGCTTGCCGTGAGCAACGACCACGGATTGACATTCAAGACGGTAACGTTGGAAAACTTCCTGTCGCCGGCGACAGACAACCTCAACACTCGCCAGCGAGTGCTGGGCGATTATCAGCAGATCAAGGCAGTAGCAAATTCTTTCTACGGCGTATTTTCGGGCAACGGAGCACCGTTTGGACGGCCGTTCTCGAACATCGATCCCATCTTTTTCACCACCAGCATGGCTCCGTAGATCGAAATTGAGTCCACTCCCGGCACTCCACCTGGAGGCCGGGAGCGGGCACAGATCGCTAACGAAGTGTAGAATCGCGCGTCGGTATAAGGTTGAACAATCCTTGCGACGAGGTTCCGATGCGCTTCTTTTACGCTTTCACTGTGGTGTTGTTCTCAACTTTGTCCTTCAGCCAGGCGGCCTCGCCGTCGGCGCCGCCGAAAGAATTACCCAAACTGGAACGCTTCCGGGCCGAACTGGCGGATCCGGCGGTCGATCCCTGTACCGATTTTTACAAGTACACCTGCGGCAAGTGGCACCGGGAGAACCCCATGCCCTCCGACCAGGTGTTTTGGGGACCGGCGGGACCGCTGAACCTGTGGAGCCAGACGCTGCTGGTGCAGACGCTGGAGAAGCTCTCCGCCAATGATCCCAAGCGTACGGCCAACGAGCAGAAGATCGGCGACTACTACCACGCTTGTATGGATGAGAAGACGGTGGAAGCCCATGCACGGGAATGGCTGAAGCCGGAACTGGAGCGCATTGCGAAGGTGCGCAGCCAGCGCGACCTGATCGCGGCGATCGCCTACCAGCACCAGACGCTACCCGCGGCGTGGGCACAGCAGGACAACCAGACCAACAGCACGTTGTTTGGGTTTACGGGCTGGCCGGACTACGCTGACGCCTCACACAATGTCGCCTTTCTCGACCAGGGCGGCATGTCGCTGCCGGGACGCAGTTACTGTCTGGACCAGGACGAGAAGTCGAAGGACATCCGCAGCAAGTTTGTGAAACACATCAGCAATCTGTTCGTGCTGGCGGGCGCTGCCCAGCAGCAGGCGGATGCGGATGCGCAGGTGGTGCTGGCGCTGGAGACTGACCTGGCCAAGGCGGCCATGGATGCCATTTCACGGCGCGATCCTAATAACACCAACAATAAGATGACGCTGGCGCAGGTGAAGGCACTGGCACCGTCGCTGGACTTCGACCAGTACCTGAAGCTGGTCAACGCCCCCGCGTCACCCCACTACATCGTGACCTCGCCGAACTTCTTCAAAGGTGTGGAAACGATGCTGCACCAGCATCCGCTGGAACACTGGAAGGTCTATCTGCGTTCCCGGATGTTGCAGGGGTCGGGAAATCTGATGAGCGCAGATTTTGTGAACGAGAACTTCGACTTTGTGCGGACACTCATCGGAGCCAAGGAAAACCAGCCACGCTGGCGGCGGTGCGTGAACAGCGTCGACGGAAACCTGGGCGAGGCGCTGGGACAGGCCTACGTGGCAGCGGCATTTCCGCCGGAAAACAAGGCGCGGGTGCTGAAAATGGTGGAGGACCTGGAGAACGCGCTGGACAAGGACATTGCCGGACTGGAATGGATGACGCCGGAAACGAAGAAGCAGGCGAAAGTGAAGCTGCA
The DNA here is from genome assembly GCA_041495845.1 of Terriglobia bacterium. GTDB lineage: Bacteria > Acidobacteriota > Terriglobia > Terriglobales > Acidobacteriaceae > JBGQDM01. The sequence continues at coordinate 24,905 of JBGQDM010000035.1, forward strand.
GGCCACGCTGAATAAGATTGGCTATCCCGACAGCTGGCGCGACTATTCGGCGATCCCCATCAGCCGCGACAACTACCTGGCCAACCGGCAGAACGCCATTCGCTTCGAGTTTGCGCGCAACCTGGCCAAGATTGGCAAGCCCGTGGACCGCAACGAGTGGACCATGACGCCCCCGACCATCAATGCGTACGAAGAGCCCACCAACAACACCATTAACTTCCCTGCCGGCATCCTGCAGCCGCCGTATTTCGATATGCAGCAGGACGATTCCGTGAACTACGGCGACATCGGAGGCGTGATCGGGCACGAGATCATTCACGGCTTCGATGACCAGGGGCGGAAGTTCGATGCGCAGGGGAACCTGCGGGACTGGTGGACCGCGTCGGACACCAAGGAATATGACGTGCGCGGCAAATGCATCTCCGACCAATACACCCAGGAGATTCCGGAAGCAGGTCCCGGGGTAAAACAGGACGGACGGATGACGCAAGGGGAAGACACGGCGGACAATGGCGGTCTGCGGATTGCGTTTCAGGCGCTGCAGCAATCGCTGACGCGCGAGGGCCGAGAGATGGACACGAAGGAGAGCGACGGGCTGACACCGCGGCAGCGCTTCTTCATGTCGTACTCGTTCGGCTGGTGCAGCGAATATCGGCCGGAGTTGATCCGGCTGGTCGTGCTGACCGATCCGCACAGCTACCCGAAGTATCGCGTGAACAATACGGTGGCCAACATGCCGGAGTTTGCCGCGGCCTGGGGTTGTCAGAAGGGGCAAAAAATGGCGCGCGTGAACGCGTGCCGGGTCTGGTAGGGAGATCGCAGGAACGGAGCTAGGCGCGCCGGGTGGGGGAACCTGCCCGGCGTTTTTTGTCGGGGTACGGTTGACTCCCGAGGTTGAATTTGAGCGAATATTAATTAAGGGAAGCCGCAACTTCACCAAGGGTGTGAAGAAGCGGAAATTCGCCTGATCAAGCGGCGCGCGCCGTTTCGACGTGAAACTTCTTCACCGCAACAACGGTTAGCCCGACAAAAAGCGCCAGCACGACGAGCTGGGCGGCCAGGAAAGGCGGCTCTTTCTGCGTCGGCGCCAGAGTCTTCAACGCGGGCACCTTCTCGAAGGCCTGCACGACTAGGACAAAGACATTGAGATAGAGGGCGAGGGCCGCGCCAACGACGTAGATCGGGCGCCAGGCACCGGTGAGATGAAACAGGTAACGCGCTGCAATCGCCAGTGCCAGCATGACCAGCGAGATGATGCCAACCTTGTGCGACGGCAGAAGGTGATCAAAGGGAAATCCGAACCCAGTCAGGTTCGTCAACACCGTGGTGACCAGGAAAATCGCAGTCAACCGATCGAGCCTCCACCCATTGAGTAGTCCGTACAGTACGGCGAATCCTGAGGCGATCCCCACCAGGCTTAGCAATACGTGCGCGAAGGTATACGTTGCCGTTGTCATCCCGAAAATCATGACTTCCTCCTAGGGCGGCCAATAGTACTCTTCTTTCCCCAGGGGCACACGACGGGCGAAAAAGAGAACAGAGCCTTTGGTAGCTGTTGACGGGCGAACGGTTTCAACCGGCGGCAAATGGGGTGAAACTTGGCTGCCCCCAGGGACTTGAACCCCGGCATGCTGATCCAGAGTCCCCTTCTGGACGCTGATTCTGAAGATATTCAACTTACCCTCGAGTCAGCGCGCGTTCCGCCGTCCGCTCCTAGCCGAACGACTCCACCGCTTCCTGTTGGTCCTGAAACACCTCAAACATACTCAGTAGCCCAATCATCTTGAGCGTCTGCTGGGCAAACTTGGAGGGGTTCAGCAGCTTCAATGAACCACCGTGCTGCTTGGCCGAGGTCAGACTCTTCATCAGCAAACCGATGCCACTGGAATCAATCATGGACGCTTCGGCCAGGTCAATCACCAGGCAACCGTTGCCACTGTCGAGCAAATCGTTGATGGTCTCGCGCAGTTTGTCCACCGGAACACCCAGCGTGAGCTTGCCGCGCACCTTAATGACTTTCACCACTCCCTGGCTACGGACCTCAATCTCCACCTGTTCCCCTTACGCGGGCGAAGACCTCGCCCGCACAGCGGTCGGGTCGCGTTGACACCACACAGACCGTCTGTTAAAGTTTCTCGCTCAACTTAGAGGAAGCCCGGCTTTTTTGCAAGCCGCTGGGTATCTCCCCCAACACTGCGGATCGCGATTGTGGCCCTGGGCGGCCGCTGAAAAGTGCCTCAAAACTCAGGCGTGGAGTTCGACATTGCCGACCTCTCTGTGCGATTGCTGGCGGAGCAGGAGCTGGCTCCCCGCGCCCTGGTGTTGGCGGAAGCCGCCGCCCTGCCCGGGGCTGCGGTGCACGTCTACGTTCTGACCAGCGCGGGGGGGAGCGAGAGTTGGTCGTGCCGCGCGTCCTCCGGCGATATCGCGGAGCCGGATGCCGAAATTCCCGCCGGCTCCGGGACGCTGGGCATGCTCGCCGCCGACCCCAAGCCGACGATCCTGCCCGCCGACAAGTTAGTGCGCGAGAGCTACGCCCATCTTGGAATCCGCCGCACGATTCATACGCTGGCTTACCTGCCGCTCATGGTGGGTGGAGAGCTGGTCGGCGCCATTGAAATTGTGGGACTGGATGGCCCCATCAGCGTTGCCCAGCTGCTCAGCCTGGAGCCGCTGTCGGAAATCGGCGGCGTTGCCCTGGCCGCAGCTCACACCTTCGAAGAGGACCGCCACAACTCGCTCAGTTCCATCACCCGGCTGACCCAGTTCTACGATGTTGAAAAGGCGTTCAACTCCACGCTGGAGATGGATGAGCTGCTGCCCATTATCGGCTCCAAGATTCGCGAGATGCTGGAATGTGAAGGCGTCAATATCTGGCTCCTCGAGGGCGATGAAAGCGTCGTGCTCATGCATCAGGATGGCCATGACGCCACCACGCGAGAGAACGCCGCGCAGCGTCCCGGCGAGGGCGTGCCCGGAGACGTCTCCGATGACGGCGAGCCCGTGCTCATCACCGACCGCGCCGATGAACGCCTGCACCGCCGCAATCAGGGCGCGACTGCAGGTGCGGTCACTTCGCTGGTGGTCGCGCCGTTGCTCGATCACGGATCACTGGTCGGCGTCATCGAAGCGGTTAACAAGAGCGGGGAGGGCGCCTTTGACGAGGACGACCTCTTCACGTTGCAGCGCATGAACGAAACCGCCGCCAGCGCCCTGCACAACGCCAGCCTCCTCTCCGCGGAACGCAAAGTGGAAATCCTGGAGACGCTGGTCACGGTCAGCCACGAGATCACCTCCACCCTCAATCTGGATCGCATGCTGCAAACCATCGTCAACGCGCCGCAGGCGGTCATCCCTTACGAACGGGCAGCGGTGGCCCTCGAACAACATGGCCGGTACCGGCTCAGCGCTGTGACCGGCGTCACCCAACTCGATCCCGATTCCCCGGAAATCGCGCCCATGAACGACGTCCTGCGCTGGGCCATGCTTTCGGGCGAAACGGTGCACGTCCGCCAGGTGGACGGGGAAGTGCTGGCCGACCGCGAAGCTACCCGCGCCAAGTTTCACGCCTATTTCGAGGCCAGCGGCATGCGCGCCTTTTATGCCATCCCACTCAGCGATGACAGCGGCCGCGTGGGTGTGTTCGGCATGGAAAGCCCGGATCCGGATTTTCTCGCCCCGGTGCATCTGGAGATTCTGCAAGTGCTCGCCGGCCAGGCGACCGTCGCCCTACGCAATGCGCTGATGTACAAAGAGGTGCCGTTCATCTCGGTGCTCGAGCCCGTACTCGAAAGGAAACGCAAGTTTCTCGCGTTGGAAAAGCGCCGCCGCATGTTGATTCTCGGTTCCGCGGTGGCGGTAGTGATTTTCCTGGCCGGCTTTCCGCTCCCGCTGCGCGTGGATGGCGATGCTCTGGTCGCGCCCGTCCGCTCCGCCCTGCTGCAGCCCGAAGTCGAGGGCGTGGTCAGCCGTGTTTTCGTCCACGAGGGAGATCATGTGCGCCAGGGCCAGGTGATCGCGCAAATGGCGGACTGGGAGTTTCGCGGCGCGCTGGCCCAGGCGGAGGCCAAGTATCAAACGGCCGTGCTGCAGATGAACCACGCGCTGGCGTCGAATGATGGCGGCGAAGCGGGCATTCAGCGCGTGCAGGCCGATTACTGGAAGTCTGAAGTAGAGCGCAGCAGACAACTCCTGGACAAGGCCCAACTCCGTTCCCCGTTCGATGGCGTCATCGCCACTGCGCACGTGGAAGATCAAGTCGGCCGGCGCTTGCAGTACGGCGACACCTTCGCCGAGGTGGTGGACGCATCGCGCGCGGTGGTTGACGTGGCCATCGAGAACAACGATGCCGGGCTGCTGCGCACCGGCGCTCGCGCCGTCATCAAGCTCAATAGTTTTCCCACCCGCACCCTGCGCGGTGAAGTCATCATTGTCAGTCCCAAGAGCACCTTGGTGGGCGACGAACGCTTTTTCTACGCGCGCGTGGCCCTTCCCAATCCGGACGGAAGCATTCGTGCCGGCATGGAGGGGCGCGGCAAGGTGCGCGTGGGCTGGTACCCCGCCGGCTACGTTTTCTTCCGCAAGCTGCTGCTGTGGTTCTATTCGCGACTTTGGTCGTGGTTCGGAGTGTGAAGTATGTCTAAGAAACTGGCGCGGGGTCTGGCGGTAATGCTGCTGGCGGTTGTTTTGCCGACCCTCAGCAGCTGTTCGTCGGAAAAGAGTTCAACGACGGTGGCCGCGGCAGCACCGGCGCAGCCCACGCAGCCGGTGTCTTCGAGTGCGGATGAAGCCGCCGTCCTCACCGTCTCCGGCCCGCTGATCGTCGAGCATCAACTGGATCTTCTCGCCCAGCGCGACGGCGTCGTAGCCCGCATTGTGGCCGAGCCCGGAGCGCGGGTGCGCCCTGGCGACCTGCTGGCGCAAATGGATGATCGCCAACTGCTCGCCGATCTCGAAGCCGCCCGGGCCAAGACCCGGAGCGTCGAGGCGGACCTGCGCAACTGGGAGTTGGAGGCCAAGGTGCTTCAGTCCGACCTTGAGCGCGCCCAGAAGATGTGGGACGCACAGTTGATCACCAAAGAACAGCTCGAGCACGCCAAGTTCAAGGCTGAGGCTGATGAATGGGACATTCAGCGCGTCGCCCAACTCCTCGCCAGCTCCCGTCAGACCGAACATTCGCTCCAGCTGGAGATGGAAAAGACGCGGATCACGGCTCCCTTTGCCGGTCTCGTCGCCCGTCGCTACGTCCGCGATGGCCAGCAGGTCAACAAGGGTGACCGCCTCTTCTGGGTCACTGCGGAAGGGCCGCTGCGCATGCGCTTCACGGTCCCGGAAAAATTGCTCGGTCGCCTAAAGCGCGGCCAGGAACTGACGCTCCTTCTGCCGGACTTTCCCGCCGAGCACTACCGTGCGCGCATCGCCGAACTCAGCCCGGTGGTGGATCCCGCCAGCGGCACCTTCGACGGCATGGTCGAGCTGGTTGGCAACACGGCCCACGCTCATCCCGGAATGAGCGCAACGCTGCTCATCCCCAGGCCATGAACATTACCCGCGCCCTCGAGGTCGCCTTGCCGGACATTCCGGCGCGCGTTGTGGCGCAACGCCCTCCTCGGCCGCACCCGCAGATGATTCACCGCGAGCACGTCGAGGGCGGGGAAACCATGGTCCGCGCCCTCGTCCCCGGCGTGGAGTGTGTTTTCAACTTCACGCCGCAAAACTGGCAGGTGATTCGTCTCTTCGATGGCCAGCGCACGAGCGAAGATGTTGCCGCCGCCTACGCGCGAGAGGCGGGA
>JBGQDM010000036.1:0-29989 GCA_041495845.1 Terriglobia bacterium
CGTTGCGGGTGAGATCGCCACTGATCGCTGTCCAGCTGTCGCCGTGATCGGTGCTCTTGAACACCAGTTCCGCGGCGGTGTACATCGTGTCCGGATCGTTCGGCGAAATCAGCAGCGGGTTCGTCCACGCCCCGCGGTATTTCATGTCTTTAGCGCCGTGGCCGGACGAGTCCATCGGCCACACGCTGATCTCGCGCTCTTGCCCACTGCGCTTGTCCACCCTGGTAACGAAACCGCCGCCCGAGCCGGCATAGACGATGTTGGCATCACGCGGATCGGGCGCGATGTATCCGCTCTCGCCGCCGCCCACGTCCGACCAGTGTTGTCGCCCGATGTAACCGTCGTCGCTGCTGGTGGCGATACCGACCGTGCTGTTGTCCTGCTGCGCACCGTAGATGTAGTAGCGAAACTGATTGTCGGCGATCACATGGTAAAACTGCGCTGTCGGCTGATTGTCCTGCATACTCCAGGTCGCGCCGCCGTCGAGCGAGATGGTGGCGCCGCCGTCATTGCTGTTGATGATGCGACTGGGATCGGTGGGATCAATCCACAGCCCGTGATGGTCGCCGTGCGGTGCGGGCAGCAGCGTCAGGCTCTTCCCACCATCCGTCGAGCGCAATAACCCGGTGTTGAGAAAATAGACCGTGTCCACATTCTTCGGGTCGGCAAACACATGCATGAAATACCACGACCGTTGCGTGATGCGCTGGTCGTCGTTCACTTGTGTCCAGGTATCGCCGGCGTCATCCGAACGGAAGAGCGCGCTGTGCTCGGCTTCAACTAACGCGTAGACCCGGTTGGAATCCGCGCCGGAAACGGAAACGCCAATGCGGCCCAGGATTCCGCTCGGCAAGCCCTTCCCTTCCAGCTTCTTCCACGTACTGCCGCCGTCCACAGATTTGTAGAGCGCGCTGCCCGGCCCTCCGCTGGTCATGCTCCAGGGCGAGCGAACCGCCTGGTAGAGCGCGGCGTAGAGCACATTGGGATTGTGAGGATCGAAGACCAGGTCAATGGCGCCCGTCTTGTCGTCGCGATAGAGAATCTTCTCCCACGTTTTGCCGCCGTCGCTGGAGCGAAACACGCCACGCTCCGTGTTGGCGCCGTAAGCGTGACCCAGCGCCGCCACGTACACCAAGTCCGGATTGCGCGGATGCACCAGCACTTTGGCAATGTGCTGGGTGTCGCGCAGCCCCATGTTCTTCCAACTCTTGCCACCGTCGGTGGTCCTGTAGACGCCATCGCCATAGGAAATGTTGCCGCGAATACAGGCCTCCCCTGTACCCGCGTAAATCACGTTGGCGTTGGCTTCGGCAACGGCCAGCGCGCCAACAGACGAGATGCCTTCTTTATCAAACAACGGCCGCCAGGAATTTCCCGCGTCGGTGGTGCGCCAGACCCCTCCGCCCACGCCTCCGAAATAAAACGTCTTCGGGTCGCCGGGGATGCCGGCCACGGTCAGCGCCCGTCCGCCGCGAAACGGCCCCACCAGCCGCCACTTCATGGCCTGAAAAGGGCTTCCAGAAGCCGTTTCAGCGTAGCCAGTGAACGAACCAGTCAGGGCCAGCGTGCCGAGCAGGAAACCTACGTAGCGCATCATCTTCATCGGAATTCACTCCATGGATTACAAAACCAGACAGTGTACTACTACGTCATGCGAAGTTCAGAGGTTCCGATGCTTGGGCTGAGGCAGGTGTGCAGTGTTCCTAGTGCCCAAACAAAAATGCCAGCGCTTGCGGAAGGCGGTGGGCCCACGCCCCTTCGTTGTGGCCGGCATTCTCCGCCACGTTCACCAGCAGGCGGGAATAATCGAGGCCAGCCCGCAGCAGGATTCGTTCCAGCGCCCGCACATTGCGCACGTGCATCCGGTCACGGACGGCGTTTCCCGATTCGCCGGCTCCGATCGCCAGAAATACGCGCTGCGGCCACTCTTCCACACCGCGACTGAGCTTGAGCAACTGCCGGCTGGAGACGAACAACGAAGGGCTCTCCAGCAGCAACTTCCCAATCACGCCCCGGCGAGCGATGGCGGTGTACAGCGAAATAACCGCGCCCAGCGACGACCCGCCCAAACTGGTGTTCTCCGCTCCACCGGCCACGCGATACTCGCGCTCGATCACCGGCATCACTTCCTCCAGCAGAAATTCCGGATAGCGCTTCCCCAGGGGCTGCAACAAAAGCGGGCGCAACGTCCGGTACGGCATGTACTCGCGGAAGCGCTCGACCGTTGCATTGTCAATCCCGACCACGATCAGCGGTGGGATCAAACCCTCGGCGATGAGGCGTGCGGCGCTTTCGCCCACGCACCAGTCCACCCCGGCAAACGCGGTCGCAGGATCGAACAGGTTTTGCCCGTCGTTGAGATAGAGAACCGGGTAGCGTCGGCTGGCGTTCTGCGGTGCCTCGTAACCTAGCGGGAGCCACACCCGCAGCTTGCGTGTGTTAGCGAAAACGCGGCTACTGAGTTCATGGACCCGCAGCCCGCTCGCCACCGCAACGGTTTCCTGAGAACCTGCCAAAGTTGCTGGAGAGATGAAGTCGTTCATCGGCGGGAGGCGACGCGCTAGGCCTTCCTCAGTTGCGCTCGCAAGGCCACCCCACTCAGCAGCAGGATGAGCGTGATCAGAGCCAACGAACTGAGGCAGAGGAGGCACCATACGCCAATCACGCTGCCTTCCAAATAGGTGAGGTAGAGCGAAAAGATCCACGCTGGAGCGGAACAGAAACACAACAGGGCGGGAGTCTCCGCCTGGCTTCGGTATATCGTGCTCAGCCCCAGCAACAGCAGATATCCCAGCAACCCAAGGAACGCAACCGGAATGCCGGCAATCTTCGAATAGGTGCCGCGATTAACCACATCGCAGTCAAAGTGCTCGCCAATGGCGCAATAGGCGGTCTTGCCCCGGCCAAAATGATTTTTCAGGGCCAGTCCGGAAATGAGCACACCGCACACAGCCAGCACCGCAATCCAGGTAAGGGCCGACGAGGACTTCACTTTAGGGCGCATCCCGTCTTCTTGCTCAAGTCGGCCAGCGGCATCAAGCCTTCGTGCCGGTCGCCGTCCGCAAACTGCCAGGTGGGGAAAAATTTCAAGCCGAGGTCGTTGCAGCGTTTCTGCTCCGTGTGTTCCGGCGTGCCACACTCTTCGTAGTGCACAAACTGGAAGGCGGATTGAAACGATTCTTCCTGCTCCTTGCAGTGGGGACACCAAAACAATCCGTACATGACGGCGTTCTTATCAGAAAGGCAGCGGGCAAACTTGTCCAGCCGGTGCCCCTGCTGGTAGCGGCCGAAACTCCACGCTGCAAAAAACGCGGCCACCACCACCGCCAGCGTCAGGAACTTCTTCGCCGCCGATCGCAACACTGATTTGGAGTTTTGTGCTTCCGCCATGCCGGTGCCTTTCTTATACCACGACCTCCAGTGCGCCCGGCAGCACGTCCAACGTCTGACACTGCACCGTTAGCACCTCTCCATCCACCATGATGTCCACCGGACCGGGCAATTCGAAATGCACCGTGCCGACACTGCGGCGTTCCGCCAAGCGATGGCGGATGTGCGCCCCCGTATAGAGGCCGGGTAGATTCGCCATTAGCCCTAGCCGCCCGATCGGGCCCCAGCGCACATACTCGATGCGCCCATTGCCGGTTTCGGCGTGCGGCGCAATCATCATTTTCCCGCCGGTGAACTTGCTGTTGTTAAAGCTGAGAAACAAACAGCGTCTCTCGTCGAGGTTCGTCTCGTCATCCACCCACAAGGGAAATGGCCGTCGCTTCAGGCGCAGCAAAGTCACCAGCGTCGCCAGCAGATACCCCAGTTCCCCATAGCCTTGAAAGCGCCGGTGTCGCAGCATGGCCACGTCAGCCGCAAACCCTACGCTTAGCAGGTTGATGAAATGCAGTACGCCTGCACTGTGCCGCAACCGGATCACGTCACACGCACGCCACCTGCCCGCCAGCAGCGCTTCCGTGGCATGGTCGAGGCCGCGTGTCGAGAAGTCGCGCAGAAAGGAATTGCCCGTCCCCAGCGGTAGAAAGCCGAGTCGCGGCCGCTGCGCTACCGCTTCCGGAAAAAGCCCGTTCACAATTTCGTACGATGTACCGTCGCCGCCCACGGCCAGAAAACGCCGGTAGCCGCGTCCGTAGAAATCGCGCGCCAGGCGGGTGGCATCGCCCGCCGCTGCCGTCTCCGCCACTTCGATGCTCAAACCGGCCGCGCGCAACCGCTCCAACGCCGGCCCCACCAGTTTGCGGCAGCGCCCTCCACCGGCGGCGGGATTCACCACCGCCAACCAGCTTTCGTTCACAACCGCACCACCGACGAGCGGTCGAGCGTAGTGCTGATTTCCTTGGCCAAGTCCTCGCGCCGGATCTTCATCGAAGCCGTGCGCGGAAAATCCTTTGCCCAGAGGATGGCGCCACCCACACGTTTGAAATCCGGCAACTCGCGGTTGCAAGCGGCCAGCTGCTCCCTGAGGGTCTCGTCAAATTCCTGACCGGCTTCGAGACGGAGTGCAACCACCAGCGTCTCGTCAGCGAGGTCGCGCTGAGGCCAAATGAAGTCCGCCGCAAAAACGCTATACTCCTTTACCGCCAGGGCGTCGAAGCTGGCCTCGATGTCCTCGGGATAAATATTTTTCCCACCCGCCGTGACAATCATGTTCTTGCGGCGACCAAATAGTTGCAGATGCCCGTCGTCCTCCAGGCGCCCCAGATCGCCGGTGAGCAGCCATCCATCCACAATCGTTTCCGCCGTAAGTTCCGGATCGTCGAGGTACTGCGACATCACTGTCGCGCTTCGCGCGGCCACTTCACCCACGCCATTCTCGTCAGGCCTCAAAATGCGGAGGTCCACGCCCGGCAGCGGCTTACCCACGCTGTCCGCGCGAAACGGATTGAGATCGTCCGCGGTCAGCGCTGTGCAGCTCTCGGTCAACCCCCAGGCGTTGACCACGGGAATCCCAACATCGTAGAAAAACTGGCGCGTGGAGGGCTCAGCAAAGGCTCCGCCGACAATCAAGGCGCGCAATTGCCCACCAAAGGCGCGATGAATCTGCGGCAGCAGAAAGCGGCTCAGCCGGACGCGTGGGCGCCGCCGCGTCAACCATCGGTTGAGCGCAACCAGGCGCTCGAAAATCCAGCGCCGACTGCCCGACAGTTCGTCCAGCTTGCTGCGCAGCCCTCGCTCCAGGTTCTTCAAGACCATCGGCACCAGCGTCATGTATGTGATCTGGTAGCGTGGGAAGGCATCGCGTACAAACTCCGGCCGCAGCGTGCGCAGATGCACCACCGTCGCGCCGCAAACAAACGGCCCAATGAAACCGACCATGAAATCCGCCGCATGGTTGGTGGGCAGAATGCTGAGGTACCGCACGCCCGGCCAGAATGGATACCACGCGGTCAGTGAAGCGCACTGCTCCAGATAATTGTCGTGCGTGAGCACACAACCTTTGGGTCGTCCCCCCGTACCTGAGGAATACACGATGCAAGCCCAGTCGGCGCGCTTGCGCGGGACAAAGTCCGGACTACCTTTGCGGCGAAATTCCTCCCAGCGCAAACCGCCCTTCATATCCGCCCCACCGGGCGCCTCTGTTACCAGCACGGTCTGTAGGGCGAGTTGAGGAAATGCGGGCGACTGCGTCAATGCGCGCCACAGGTGAAATTCCGTGACCACTACTTTGGCTTTCGAGTGTTGCAGCAACTGCGCGTGTTCGGCCGCGGACAGTTTGTAGTCCAGCGGGACCAGCACACCCCCGCAGTAGAAAATGGCATACGCGGAGATCAGCCATTTCGACTGATTGGTCATGATGATGGCGGCGCGATCGCCAGGCTTGAAGCCGGCATCCTGTAATGCCCGCGCCAGCGGCAAGGCCATTTCGCGGAAATCAGAATAGGTCAGGCGGGTCCGCTCGCGCTCCCGGTCCGCCTCAATCAGGCATAGCTGGTCGGGCCAGCGCTCCAAGGCCGCCCGCAAGACTTCACCCAGACTCTGGTATTCGCTCAGATTGAGCATGAACGATCTATTTCACCACGGAGACGCGGGGGTGCGGAGAATTTCGGGTTTATCAATTCACCACCCACCAGAGGTTTGCCATAGCCGCAGCGGCTACAGTCGCGCCTGAATTTTTTCGGCCAGCGTGCGGAAGTCGGAGACGCCTTGCAGTTCGTAGTCCGGTAATTCCACGCGAAAGTGATTCTCCAGCCGGGTCAGCAGGTCCAGCGCCTGCAGGCTGTCAATCTTCAGCGTCTTAAAGAAATCATCATCGGCACGGAGCCGCTCCCGCGGCACCTTGAAGTGCGTCGCGGCGAGCGCCAGGACTTCATCCAGCGTCTGGTCTTGCGTTTTCATGAACTCTCCCAGTGTAACGGCTCAGGGCAAATAAGGCAGCGCGTCCGCGCTTTCGACAAACTTGCGCAGGCCGGCTTCCACCGCCGGCCGGGCAAACAATTCGCAGAACAGGTCAATCTCGCGTTTCAATTCATCGTAAGGAATCGGCTTGATGAATTGCTTGGCCGTTGCTGCCGTTGCCCGATCAAATTTTGCCAGTTGCGCCGCCGTGCTTCGCGCCACTCGCAGGACTTCGCCCTCTGCCGTCAGTTGGCTCACCAAGCCTGCCTGCTGCGCCTTGGTGGCATTGAAGCTGCGCCCCGTCAACAGCAGGTCGCGCACGACGCCGTTGCCCAGATCGCGCTTCAGCCGCGGTATCCCACCGAACCCTGGAATCAGACCAAGCCGCAATTCCGGAAAACAGAAGCGCGCCATCTTGTCGGCAATGATCAGGTCGCAGGCCAGCGCCACCTCCAATCCCCCGCCAAACGTCACCCCGTGCACCGCTGCGATGGTAGTCAAGGGCGCTGCGTCCAGCGTATTCAGTACCCGATGGATCCGCTCCAGAAAATCTCGCACCCCACGATCCGCCGCGGCCCGCTCCATCGCCTGCGAGCGCTGGTAGAGTTCGCGCAAATCCGCGCCCGCACAGAATCCCGGATTCAGCTGGCTGTAGAGAATCAACGCGTGCGCATCCTGCGCCAGGTGCGGCAGCGCGGCAGCAAACTTCTCCAACTCCTCCAGCGTGAGCGAGCCGATTTCGTTGCATGGCTCTCGATGGAGTGCGACCTCGATCACTCCGTCGCGCACCGCCCACGATAAAGCTTGTCCTGCAAAAGTCGTCATCTTGCCTCAACTTGCCACAGAAACCCTCGCCCGATACATCCCTTCAATTTCATCGCGCCAGCGAGCCGCAATCGCATCCCGCTTCAGTTTACCGTTGGCCGTCAGCAGACCGTTCTCAATGGAAAACGCCTCCGGGCAAACATGGAACGCGCGTACCTGCTTGTAATGGGGCAATTGTGCGTTGACGGCTTCCAGCGCCAGAAGTACGTTCTCGCCGGTCATGCCGCCGGTAATCAGCGCCGCCAAATATCCGCGGCCGTTGCCTACCAAGACTACCTGCGGAGAACCTGCCAGCGTTTGCGCAATCGTGTGTTCAATCGGTTCGGGGGGGACTTTGTGGCCGGAACTGAGCACGATCAGGTTTTTCGTCCGCCCAATAATTTTCCAGTTCCCCGTCCCGTCGACTTCGCCCTGATCGCCGGTAGCGAACCAGCCCTCCCGCAGAACCTGCGCCGTCTCTTCCGGACGCTGCCAGTAGCTGCTGAAGATATTCGGCCCGCGCACCAGAATCTCGTCATCGGCGCCCAGCTTCATTTCCACTCCGGGGATGGCCGGCCCCACGCGTCCCGGCTCCACGTGTTGGGGATCATCCATGGTGCAGATCGCCGTCGTCTCGGTCAACCCGTAAACCTGCAACACCTTGATGCCCAGCATCTGATAGTAAAGCTGCGTCTCTAACGCCAACGGAGCCGAGCCGCAGATCAACGCTTTCAAGTTGGTCCCAATCATTTTTTTCCGGATCGCGGGAAACACCAGCCACTCCGCCAGCCACAACCAGAAGCCATCTTTGCCGGTCACCTGGTGGTCTCGACCGCGCATCCAGGCGTTCTTTGCCCGCTGATAGACAGCCTGGGCTACGCCGCCCGTCTGCCAGAGTTGTTCATCCACCGCGCGGCGCATGCGCTCCAACAGCGCCGGTACATTCAGAAAATAGTCTGGAGCGGCGGCGCGCAAATCCGCGGCAATCCGGTTCAGATCCGTGTTGAGCGCGAGCCGGCTGCCGCGGAGCAGGCAAGTCAGCAACAAGATCCAGGAACCTGCAAAACAGAATGGCAGGTAATGAAACACACGGTCTTGTCCGCCGCTGCCACCCATCAGCTGATCCAGCCGGCCCGAAGTGCAGGTCAGCATGTGGGTCACGTTGCCGGCGGTCAACACCACGCCTTTGGATACGCCCGAAGTTCCCGACGTGTAGATGATCGTGACCGGATCGTTCACGCCCAGGGGCACAGGCGCTTCCATCACCGGCGGGTGTGCCGCCGTGATCGCCTCACTGAGCAGCACGGTCGGTGGCGCTTCCGGCCACTGCTGCCGGAGCGCGCTGCGCAAGGATTCATCTCCGCACACAATCAGCGCGGGCGTGCAATCACGAATCATCGCGGCCAGTTCCACCGCCGCCTGGCGCGCATACAGGGGTACGCCGATTCCGCCTTCCGCCATTATGGCCAGATTTACCGCGGCCCAGGCCGCACTGTTCGCGGCTAGGAGCACACAGCGTTGACCACGCATCAGGCCAGCAGCCCGCAGGAAACCACGCGCCCGGCCAATTTGCGCCAACAGCTCTTCGCCCGTTACCGCCAACGGCTCGCCCGAACGTAACTCCTCGAGCACCACGCTCCCGCCTGCTCGCTCCGGGCTGGAAAATATCTGCTCGCGAAAATCGGAACCTGCCGCGCTCATGCGTGCGCCTCCGCCAGGCTCCGCAACGACTGGCTGAACGGGGGCAGATAATCTTCCCAACTGTAAGTGCCGGTGCGGGCGGGAAACTCGGGATAGCGTCGCTGCACCTCTTCCTGAAAGTGGAGCCCCATGCGCGCCATCACCTTCAGATTTTTCACCACGGTGCGCCCGATCCCTTCGGCGATGCGCTCGTTTTCCGTTCGCAGTTTTTCCAGAATCACGAGCAGCTTCCCTTCCAGGCCGGGATCATCCACCGTCAGGAGCAGGTCCTGGTGTCCGCGCTCGTGCATCAGATTGCGAATGCGTTCGTCCATGGTGATGCCGGCAGACACCACCATCGCCGGCATGGAAGTCACAATGCCGTGATAGCGGGAAGACACCATCATGTGGCAGGCGCGCAGAATGCTGACGAGCTGGAACATGCTGTAGTCGTCAGAACTGAAGAGCGGCACGCCGCCCAGCATTTCCGAAATCCGCCGCGCCGGGCGCGCATCCAGCCGCTCCGTCGCCGCTAACACCACGAACACGTTGTGCTGCTGGCGGAACGCACTCACCGCGTTCGCAATCGCCGTCAGGTAATGCGTGAGCGCCTTGTCCGCGGCGGCGCCGGAGTTGTGAAAGTAGACGGAACGGTAGTGACTCTCCTTGTAGGCCCCGGTCAGACCGTGAAGCATGTACTTGCCCACCGACGCGCGCACCGGCCATTCAAACGGATTGATCGGACAGATCACCAGCACTGGGGTGGTCCCATCCCACCCGGCCTGTTGCAGGACTTTGCGCCCGTACTCGATCGGGAGCGGCTCAAAGGTCCAAGCCGTGTCCGTACCGAGCTCCGTCGGTACTCCCAGCTCACGCAAGAGCGTGCGTGATTCCTCGTTGCGGGTGATCACCAATGACTCGCGGCAGTAGCGCGCGCACATACGCTTCACCAGCGGATCCATGTAGCCGGCTTCCGCGCCATAACCGACCGAAAGCTTGTTTTGCGCCGCTGCCAGCCCCAGCGACCCGATCATCATCGTGGTCAGCGCATTGGCAAACTTCGACTTGAACATCGAACCTTCACACGCCACCACGCCATGATGTTGCGGCACTTCGCGCCGCAGAAAAGGCGGGAAAATATCTGGCAGCCGGACCTGCCTCGTGTCCTCGAAGTGCCCGCGCGAGAAGTCGAAATTCTGCGTCATCACGGAGAGTTCGCAGTTCTCTGCTCCCAACACGTGCCGCACCTGCCGCAGCATTTCCTCCACGCGTACATCCGAGCCGGTATTCCGGGTGCCGTTGTAGCCGGCAAAAAGCAGCTTCAGCTTTTCGCCCCGCCGCCACGGCTGCCCTCCACCCAGCATCCAGCGCAGACGGGCGCTCTCGATCGTGCTGCTCACCCACGCTTCGAGAACAAAATCCATCATGCGGCGGAATCTCCGGCCACCGGCCAGGGTTGATAGCGATAACGAAAACGGTTGGCCACGCTGAAGTTCAGGAGTGGATAACTGTAGCGCGAAAAAGGTACCGGGCTGCGGCCCAGTTCCGTGGTTACGCGGGTGTTGTCAAACACGGTGTTCCACAACAGATAGGGCAGAAAAACCTTCATCAGCGTGGCTCCGCGCCCTACGCTGCCCGACCGGCGCGAGAGCCAGTTGACCGTGCCGCGGAACGGCGCCTGCAGCAGGGGCAGGTAGAGCGGGCGCATCTGGCGTCGCGCCGCCGCCAATGCAGTGGTCAGCTCGCGAAATGTCTGCGAGGCGTTGCCGGACGACAGGTGATAAATTTCGTGCGCCGGCCGCTCCTTCTGGTGCAGGGTGACGATCGCATCCGCCACAAAATCTACGTTGACAATATCCACCCGGTCCGCCGGCCGCAGCGGCAGCACCGGTAGCCCGGCCAGAAAAACGAAGGCCTGCACCATGTCGAACTGCGTCGTCTCTGGATAGCGGCTGTCTCCCAGCACGATCGAAGGCCGGAAAATCGTACGCGGCACTTCCGGCAATAACTCACGGATCATGTGTTCGCAGAATTTCTTGGTGCGCGCGTAGGGATCGTAATCCGAGCGGTTCCAATCTACGGCCGTGTCTTCCTGCACCACTTCATTGGAGCGCTCGCCCGCCACCGCCACCGTACTCACATGGCTGATCCGCCGCAACCCATGATGGTCCTGCGCGCGCCGCCCCAGTTGCACCACTTCCAGTGTGCCGCGCAAATTCGTATTCAGGCAACTCTTCTCCGATTTCCGGTTCAGCGATGCCGCACAATGCAGCACCGACGTTGTGCTCTCCACCAGGTCGCGGTAGTCCGTTTCCGGCAAACCGAAATTCGGGCTCGTCAGATCGCCCCGAAAGATCCGGATGCGATTTTCCAAATGCTGATGAAAGCGGGGGAAATCCAGATGCAGCTGCAGCGATTGCCACAGGCGCTGCTCCGCCTCCCGTTGGTCACGCGCCCGCACCAGCAGGTTCAACGGCTCGCGATGTTTCTCAAGGACCCCGGCCGCAAGGTAGGAACCGATGTAGCCGGTCGAGCCGGTCAGGAATATTGCCACGTGGTTCCGGTCCCCGTCTGCAAAGTTTGCCCCCCGCCGTTCTCGGAAGTTTCCGGCCCGATGGCCAGCCGGAAGTTCCGGCCGCTCCTCACTTCAACCGGACGGCCTTCAATCAAAGGATAGGTCCATCGCCGCAGCGCTGGAATATGCACTTCGATCCAGTACTCCCACCAATCCAGCGAGCGCGCATCGTAGCTGAAGTCGGCGTGCTCCTCCGGCACCAGTGCCCGCGACAGCTTCTCGATATTTTCCGCCACAAAGTCGTGCTCGTTCTCCAGAATGAAAGGCTTGAACAGGTCGATCAGTTTCTCCAGTCGCTCCAGGTTGCGTTCCGTGCGCGCGAACGGCGGTTTGCGCAGCGGTAGTGGTGAGGTGATGCGCTGGATCGACCGCACCATGGCGTGCTGCGCCGGCGCCGACCAGCGGCGATACCGCGACGGCGACACTGGAATGGTGTCGAACCGCAGGCGCAACCAATGTTCCAGCCCTTCCTGGGCGCGATAGTGTTTGCGGTGCGCCAGTCCCGTCAACTCAATGGAGCGCCGCATGTCGCACGGATTCGTAACCGAAGTCGCCAGCTGATACATGGCGTCGTGCCGGCGCTCGATCACCGCCGCCGCAATCAGCGTTATCCCCGCACACACCGCGTCCACCGGAACAATGTCCAGACGCTTGCGTTGGTTGGTCGGCAACTGCCGGAAGAATGTGCCCAGCAGATAGGAGAGGGACGCCGAGGTGTTGATGCCTTCATTCCATCCGCGGAAAGGCTTGTTTACGGAGGTTTCCACGATGGCCGGCCGTACGATGGCGATCGCCAGCGCCCGACCATGTTTTGCGATCAGCGATTCCGCCAGACTCTTCGTATAGGTGTATGTGTTCGGCCAACCCAGCTCGCGGGCGCGGCGCGTGCCGGCTTCCGTCAATTCGTTCTTGAGCCAGCGAATCCGGTTCTTGCGAACCTGGTTTTCCAGCGCCGTGCCCTGCAACCCATGCGCCGCATGCGCTTTGCCCAACGCCTGGCGGCGCAGTTCCTCGGTCACTTCCGGACTTTCGGCCCGCGCTTCCATCGCCCGCACAAATTCCTGCTGCGTGTGCCACTCCTGCTCCGCATCAAAGCCCTCGACGTGGGCGGGCGTGTAGTTCGCACGCACCTTTTCGCTGATACGGCCATCGCGTTGGCCCGCGACATAGCAAGTGGACAGGTGGACGAGCCCGGCGCGGTCGCACCGTCCCAGAAATTCCACCAGGTTGGCGGTGGCGTCCACGTTGGCGGTCAGGGCTTCCCGCAGGTCAGGATTAAAATCGGTCAGCCCTGAACTGTTGATGATCAGGTCGAGGGACGACCGCAGCTGCGCCGCTACTTCCTCTTCCAAGCCCAGCCCGGGCCGCGTGACGTCGCCTTCAACCACCTCCACCTTCGACCCGATGAAGCGGCCAAACCCCGCCCCGTACCTCGCCTCCAACCCATCAAAGACGGCGGACTCATCCACCACTCGTTCAAAGCGCTTCACCGCTGGGTTGGACTTCTGCCGCCGGATGAGCAACGAAATCTTGCCGATCTCAGGCAAGTCCATCAGCGTGTTCGCCAGCCACACTTTCCCGATGAACCCCGTAAATCCGATCAGCAGCACGTGCTTTCCCGCCAGTGCGTGACGCACGGAAAGCGGCTGCGGCGCCATGGGCGAATCAAACAGCACCAGGGGAACGTCGGGAATATTCCGTTTCCGCTCGGCGGGTGCAGTCGCGGTCACAATCGTTTCCGCGGAAAGATCCAAATCCCGTCCTAGCTGGCCGGAGTCCTTGCGCCCATCCGGGTTTCCGCCGGTAATGCGGGCAAACACGCCGCGCGGTCGCAACACCGGGTCTAGCAAACGCCCAGTGGCGATTCCGTCGCGAAACTCCAGCCGGTTGGCCACCAGCCATTTCACGCCCAGATGCTGCGCCAGCGGGCGCATGATGTGGTCCAACCCCTGACTCACCAGGACGACTTCCGCCCCCGACTCCACCAGATGCACCAACCCCCGTACACCCGCCGGCTTGAGTCGTGGCTTCAGTTTGTACTCGAAATATTCCTCGCCCAGCAGATCGAGCCGGTCGCGGCTGACTCCACGCAGCACGGTGTGCACCACGCGGGTGGCCAGTTTGCGGTCGGCGGCATAGAGAAACGGCCGCAACACCGCCATCAGAAAGACCAGGCCCCGACGTACCCAGCGCGCCACGAAGGTCTGCACATTCCAGGTGAAAAACGCCACCGGGCGCACCACGCTCAGGTTGACGAGGCTCCCCTCAACTCGCCAATACACCGGTACTAGCGGGGGAACGGGCTCCAATTTGTGCTGTTCAGCCTTCAAAGTAAGGAATCCGCCGGGCGAAAACCAGGAAAGATCGCCAGCGGCCAGACAATCGTTCATTGTAAACAATCACGCGGTTAGAACGAAGCACCCTCTACCCGCTTCGCCGCAGGCGTTGATGAACCCGGTTCGCCGCCGAAAGCTCCACACATCGTGGTCTATAATTGAGACAGACTTTCGGTCCTCAAAACACACATGCCTCAAGCGTTTCTGCTGGGTATTTTTGTCGGCGGTGAGATTGTCGATCTGGTTTCTCAGAGCGGCGCCGTCGCCAAAACCGTGCTGCTCATCCTGTTGGCCTTTAGTGTTCTCTCCTGGGCCATCATCCTCTCGCGCTGGAGTCAGTTGCGCAAGGCCCGCCAGCAGAGTTCGCGTTTCATGCGCGCCTTTCGCAAAGCCCAACACCTCTCCGACATGGCCGCCGTGGCGGAACAATTCAAGCCGAGCCCGCTCGCCGGCGTTTTCGACGGTGGCTATGGCGAGTATCAGCGCCAGATCGCAGGCGGTAGCGGAGTGCGGAGTCCACTCGCCATCCAGCGTTCCATGCAGATCGCGGCTTCTGAAGAGCTGACCCGCTTCGAACGCAACCTGCCCTGGCTGGCCACCACCGGCGCGGTCACCCCGTTCGTCGGCCTCTTCGGCACCGTGTGGGGGATCATTGACGCCTTCCACGGCCTGGGAACGGCAGGTGCAGCCACGTTGCGCGCCGTCGCGCCAGGAATCTCCGAAGCGCTCATCACCACCGCCGCGGGCTTGGCCGCCGCCATTCCCGCGGTCATTGCCTATAACCTGCTCACTCATTCCATTCGCGAATTCGCCGCCCGCACTGACGACTTTGCGCTGGAATTCCTCAATACCGTGGAGCGCTCCGCCACTGAAGGACGCCACTAATGGCTTTCACCACAGCCCAAGGACGCACCCAGACGTCGCTCTCGGAAATCAACATCACTCCTCTGGTGGACGTGGTCTTCGTGCTGCTCATCATCTTCATGATCACGGCGCCGGTATTGCAATCCGGCATCGAAGTCAGCGTACCCAAAACCCGCACTGTGAAAGAGATCACCGAAGAGCGCCTGGTCCTGACCATTGACCGCCAACAGCGTGTTTTCCTCGGTAACGACCCGGTCAACATCAACCAGATTGCCGAAGTCCTGCGCAAGAAAGTCCGCGACCCTCGCAATTATTCGGTGTTCGTTCGCGCCGATGAAAACGTTCCTTTCGGCGCCTTCGCCACCGTGATGGATGCCGTGAAGCGGACCGGCATCGGCAACGTAAGCATTGTGACGCAGCCCCTGGAACCGCATGGCAGCCAACGTTGATATTTTTCTCGAACACGCGGAATGGCGCCGACCGTTGCTCTGGTCGACCGGCCTGCACGCCGGCTTTGCCGCATTCGTGGTCGCCTACGCCCTCTTCATACCGAGCGCGCGGGGTGAAGGCTGGGGCAGCGGCGGTGGCGGAGACGCGATGAACGCGCATCTTGTTAGTTCAGTCCCGCTTCCCGCTAAGCCCGACGCCACCCAGAACGTGCTGGCCAATGAGTCCGCTGGCCTGACGCAGTCGCAACCGCAAGCGCGGCAGAATGAACCCGACGCGATCGCGATCCAGGAGAAGGACGCGCGCAAGAAGCCGCAGAAAGACCTCAACGCCAATCGCACCCGCCCGCTGCCTCCGCCCGAGGACACCAACGTCACGCCCTTCGGACAAGGCGGCCCGGTCAGCGGGCCCTATAGCACGTTCAACGCCGGCAACGCCCAGGGCGGTTTCGGTTTCACCGGCGGCAGCGGCGACTTCGGCTCCCGCTATGCCTGGTACGTGCGCGTGGTGCAGCAGAAGGTTTCCGAAAACTGGATGAAGTACGAGGTGGACGCCAGCATCCGCGATGCCCGCCGGGTCTATTTGACGTTCGATATCCTGCGCTCCGGGCAGCCCGGCAATGTGCAGATCGAGCAGTCCAGCGGCGTGCCCTCGCTGGATGTTTCCGCCATGCGCGCCATCCAGCGCATTGACACGTTTGGGCCACTGCCGGGAGATTATTCTGGCGGTAAAGTTTCGGTAGAATTTTGGTTCGACTACAAGCGCTAGCGGTGCGGCGTCAACTTGGGTTGTGATGAAGACGAAGACAGGAAAAAGCGGGCGGCACACGCAGAGGTGGGTCTCCCTGGTCGCCTTCCTCTGTCTCGCGGCGCTGCCCGCCGGTTTCGCCCAGGACTGGATTCGCACCGGCACCGGACTGGGCGTGGAGAAAGTCCGCATCGCCGTGCCCGAATTCAAGCCCGCTTCCCCCGATCCGCGCAATCCCGTGCTGCTCCAGGCTTTCAACGACACCCTGTGGAACGACCTCGATAACGCTGGCATCTTCGACCTGGTCTCGAAGAGTTTTTATCCCCTGCGCACTCCCGCAGCTCCCGGCGAAGTCCGCTTCGATGACTGGAACACGCCGCCACCCAACGCGTCCATGCTCGCCTTCGGCAGCCTGGGCACCGCGGCGGAAACCATGACCGTCTCCGGTTGGCTCTTCGACCTCAAGAACCAGGCTTCACCGCAGGTCCTCGGCAAGCAATACAACGACAAACCCACCACCGACGGCGCGCGCCTGATCGCCCATAAGTTTGCCAACGAGATCATCTTCCGCCTGGGCGGCGGTATTGCCGGCATCGCCGAAAGCCGGATCGTCTTCGTCAGCGCCCGCGGCGGGCACAAGGAAATTGCCATCATGGACTACGATGGCGCAAACCAACGTGCGCTCACCGCGCTCGGTTCCATTTCCCTGTCACCGCGCATTTCGCCGGACAGCAGCCGCGTCGCTTTCAGTTCCATCGCCGGCGGCGCCTGGCAAGTTCTGATGTATTCCCTGGATCTCGGTCGCACCGTCGCCTTTCCGCGCTTTGCCGGCACCAACCTAACCGCTGCCTGGGGCCCCGACGGAACCAAGCTGGCCTTCTCCTCATCGCAAAGCGGTGATCCCGAGCTCTACAGTGCCGACGCTTCCGGGCGCAACCTCAAGCGTCTCACCTCTTCCCCCGGCCCCGACGTGGCTCCCGTGTGGAACCCTAAAACCGGTGCGCAGCTTGCCTTTGTCAGCGGACGCAGCGGGTTGCCGCAGATTTACACCATGGAAGCCGACGGCACCAACCTGCAGCGCATGACCGATCAGGGGTATTCCGTTTCGCCGTCCTGGTCGCCTAACGGCCAGTTCCTCGTTTTCTCCTGGATGCGCAAGTATGGTCCCGGCGCTCCCGGGGCGCAGGACATCTACATCATGGACGTCGTCAGTAAGCAGTGGGTCCAGCTCACTCACGAAGCGGGCCGCAATGATTTTCCCTCGTGGTCGCCCGATGGCCGCCACGTTGTCTTTCAGTCCACCCGCTCCGGCAGCGAGCAAATCTGGACCATGCTGGCCGACGGCAGCAAGCAAAAACAGCTCACCACCAGCGGCGTCAACAGTCAGCCGAACTGGAGTTGGAAATAAATGCGTTTCGTTTTCTTACGTCCGGCGCAGTTGTTCGATTTGTCTCCCGGAATTCTCTCGCGAACCGGCCTGCGCGGCCCGCGTTTCCTACTACGGAGGAGAAAGTGAAGCACTTGAGTCGTTGGTTCCTGCTGGTCGTTGCCCTGGGCGGTTTCCTGTTTCTCGCCGCTTGCGCCAAGAAGCCGGTGCCGCCTCCACCCCCACCACCGCCGCCACCCGCTGCTCCCACCGCGTCGCTGACGGCCAATCCCAACAGCATTCAGCGCGGCGAGGCGCTCACCCTCTCCTGGGAAACCTCCAACGCCACCGACGTTGCCATTGACGGCCTCGGACCGGTGAATCCCAGCGGTTCGCGCCAGGTCTCTCCCGTGGACTCCACCACTTACCATCTGGTCGCCCGGGGCGCCGGTGGAACTCAGGAAGCAACCGCGCGCGTCACCGTCTCTGTGCCCCCACCGCCGCCACCACCACCGCCCTCGCTCACCGAAGAGCAGATGTTCAACCAGAGCGTGAAAGATGTCTTTTTCGACTACGACAAATACGACATCCGGGCTGACCAGCAGGCCGCGGTGCAAGCTTCCGCCCAGTTCCTCAGCCAGCATCCCAACATCCACTTTACGATTGAAGGTCACTGCGACGAACGCGGCTCCACCGAGTACAACCTCGCTCTCGGTGACAATCGCGCCAGCGCCGTGCGCAGTGCCCTGCTCAGTGCCGGCCTCGCCGCCGACCGTATTCGCACCATCAGCTACGGCAAGGAAAAACCATCCTGCTCGGAGCAAAACGAAGAATGCTGGCAGCAAAACCGCCGCGGGCATTTCGTCTATCAGAAGTAGCGTGATGCAGGGGGAGGCGGCAAACCGCCTCCCCTCTATCCTGTCCCCAAGGACAATTTCTTATGATCAAACGTGCACTGGCTCTATCTGTTCTCAGTCTCGTCTTCGCCACCGTACCCGCCTGGTCCGCCAGCAAGGAGATCATCCAGCTGCAAACCCAGGTCGAACTCCTGCAGCAGCAAATGCAGAGCATGCAACGCTCCTTCGACGAGCGCATGGGCGTGATGAAGAACCTGGTCGAGCAGAACAGCGACAGCATGAACAAGATCGCGGCTGCCATCGTCGACGTCCAGAGCATGCTCAAGAAGCAGCAGACGGATGCCGGATCCAAGGCCGACCAGCTCTCCGGCCAGATTCAGGCGCTGAACGACAGCATCGACGAACTCAAAGCACGCATGGCCAAGCTCACCAAACAACTGGAGGACATGCAGGCCTCACAACAGGCGTTGGCGGCCCAGGCGGCACAAGTTGCCCAGCAGCAGCAGGCGCCGCCGCCCGACGTGCTTTACAACAACGCCCTGCGCGATTACACCGCCGGCAAGAACGAACTCGCCTCGCAGCAGTTTCTCGACTACCTGAAGTTCTACCCCAACACCGATCTAGCTGGAAACGCCTACTTCTATCTCGCCGAACTGGAATATCGCGGCAGCAACTTCCAGCAGGCAGTCAAAGATTACGACCACGTGATCGAGAATTTCCCCAGCGGCAACAAAGTTGCTGCCGCTCACCTGAAAAAAGGGTTTTCGTTGATCGAACTCGGCCAGCAAGACAACGGCGTAGAAGAACTCCGCGCCCTGCTCCGGCGCTTTCCCCGCACACCGGAAGCCACGCAAGCGCGGGAGCGTCTGCAGAAACTCGGGGTCGCCGTCACACCCAGCCGCAAGCCCCACTGAGACTCGCGTAGGGACGGCCGTCCTCGACCGTCCAGCCGGCGCAGCCCGGAAAACATCCCGCAAACGTTCTCGACGAAACCTACCGCAACGCTTCCATGATCTGGTTCAACACCGCCTTCGTCGGCCGCACCCGCTCCTCGGGCAACGTGGCCAGCTTGTCATCGGTCATGTTCAGCATGTCCAGAAACGTTGGCGCCTTGGTGTTCAGATAAAACACGCCGGTCAGCACCTCGCCCGTCTCGTGCGCCGCAATCAGCCGCTGCAGCGTTTTCACCTTGTCGGTCGGATCGTAATCTTCTTCCAGCTTCCGTAGGCGCAGCCGCGAGCCGTCGTGCATGATCACGTCCACCGCGGTTCCGGGCTCGTACTCCACGCTGATGTCCTCGAAGTGCGGTACAAAATCGATCTCGTGCAGCGGCTCTTCGTGGTCGATCAGATACTTGTACGACTTGGTGGAGCCTTCGTGATCATTGAAGGTCGTGCAGGGCGAAATCACGTCCAGCATGACCGTGCCGTTGTGTGCGATGGCGGCTTTCAACATGGCCTGCAATTGCTTTTTGTCGCCGGAGAACGAACGGCCGACAAACGACGCTCCCAGCTGAATGGCCAGCACGCAGGTGTCCAGCGCCGGCAGATCATTCACCACGCCCGTCTTGAGCCGCGAGCCGGTATCGGCCGTCGCGGAAAATTGGCCCTTCGTCAGACCATACACTCCGTTGTCTTCAATGATGTAAATCATCGGCAGGTTCCGGCGCATCACGTGCACAAACTGCCCAATGCCAATCGAGGCGCTGTCCCCATCTCCGCTCACGCCCAGCGCCAGCAGGTGCCGGTTCGCCAACACCGCACCCGTCGCCACCGACGGCATGCGCCCGTGCACCGCGTTGAAACTGTGCGAGCGGTTCATAAAATACGCCGGGCTCTTCGACGAACACCCGATGCCGCTCAACTTGGCGACCCGTTCCGGCTGCACGCCCATGTCGTACATGGCTTCGATGATGCGTTCGGAGATGGCGTTGTGCCCGCATCCGGCGCAGAGCGTGGTCTTGCCACCCTTGTACTCAAGCACGCTCAGCCCAATGCGATTGACCTTGGGAGCTTGCGGAGTTGTCGCCATCTTATTTCCCCTCCATCATCATGAGCTCATCGGTCACGGAACGCGCGTCCAGCGGCAACCCGTGGATGTGGCAAATGCTGCGCAACCGCGTTGCCAGCTCCGGCGCGATATCCAGCTTGAGCAAACTCAGCATCTGCCCGTCGCGGTTCTGCTCCACCACGTACACCCGCTCGTGCTGCCGCACGAACTCATGCACTTCCCGGGTGAAAGGAAACGCGCGCACGCGGAGGTAATCCGTCTCCACGCCGGATTCGTTCCGCAGTTGGTCACGGGCTTCCACAATCCCCCAGTGCGAGGTTCCATAGGCCAGGATTCCGATCTTGGCCTTCCCGCTCCCCGTCATCTCCGGCCGGGGCACATGGGACCGCGCCGTTTCAAACTTGCGGTTGATGCGCTCCATGTTGTTCTCGAAGTCGTCCGGCCGCTCGCTGTAGCCGGACTTCTCATTGTGCCCGGTACCGCGCGTGAAATAAGCGGCCGCCGGATGGTCCGTCCCGGGTAGCGTGCGGTAACCGATCCCATCTCCGTCCACGTCTTTGTAACGCGCGAATCCGCCCAGCCGGTCCAGGTCTTCCTTGCTCAAGACCTTGCCCCGGCGGATGGGTTTCTCCGGATACACAAACGGATCCGACATCCAGTTGTTCATACCCAGGTCGAGGTCCGACATCACAAACACGATGGTCTGAAACTGCTCCGCCAGGTCGAACGCATCGCTCGCCATGGAGAAGCACTCGCTCACCGAGTTTGGAAATAGCAGGATATTCTTGGTGTCGCCGTGGGAGAGATACGCGGTGGAAAGAATGTCCCCCTGCGAAGTCCGCGTCGGCAAGCCCGTGGATGGCCCCACCCGTTGAATGTCCCACACCACCGCGGGAATCTCCGCGTAGTAAGCCAGCCCGGCAAATTCCGACATCAACGAAATACCCGGCCCGGCGGTCGCGGTCATAGCGCGGGCGCCAGCCCAGCCGGCCCCAATTACCATGCCAATGGCCGCCAGTTCGTCCTCCGCCTGCACAATGGCGAACGTCGCCTTGCCATCCGGCCCAATGCGATATTCCTTCATGTAATCGATCAGCGTTTCCACCAGCGAGGACGAGGGCGTGATGGGATACCAGGTCGCCACCGTCACTCCGGCAAACATGGTGCCCAGCGCTGCCGCCGCATTGCCGTCGATAATGATCTTGCCCTGCGTCTTGTCCATGGGCGCAATGCGGTACACATCCCGCTTCTGCAGCGACGCCTTCGCGTAGTCGAATCCAGCGCGCGCCGCTCCCAGGTTCAACTCCGCCGCTTTCACTTTCTTGGCAAACTGTTTTCGAATGGCCTTCTCCACTTCGGCCATGTCAATCTCGAGCAACTGTGCCACCGCGCCCACATAGATCATGTTGCGCACCAGTTTGCGCAACTTCGGCTCCGGGCACACCGGGGCCACCAGCTTGTCGTAAGGGACGCTGTAGAAAATCAGGTCGTCGCGCAGCGCCTGCAGCTTCAACGGCTCGTCGTAGAGCACCGATGCGCCTGGCGCCAAGGACTTCACATCTTCCTGCGCCGTCTCGGGATTCATCGCCACCAGAAAGTCAATTTCCTTCTTGCGGCCGATGTAGCCGTTCTTGTTGGCACGGATGGTGTACCAGGTGGGCAGGCCCGCAATATTCGACGGGAACAGGTTCTTGCCGGAAACCGGCACACCCATTTGAAAAATTGCGCGCAGCAGGACCGTGTTGGAACTTTGCGACCCTGACCCGTTGACGGTCGCAACCTGGATGCTCATATCGTTGATGACGGGTTGCGCGCCGCCGCGGCGGGCGACTTGGACAGTTACATCGGTGGTAGCCATTCCCGGACTTGCCCCCTCACCCTGATACCGGAGATTCGGAAACAGTGGAGACTACGATTATACAAAGGACTCAGGGTGGGTGGGGCTGGAGAGGCCCGGGCGAGCCAAACTGCTCACCCCTCGACCCGAAAGTATTGTGCCATGTTCCGGAATTTGTTGTAGCGGCGGTCCAGCAACTCCGGCGACGCCATCCGCTTGAGCTCTCCCAGGTGCTGGGTCAAGGCCGCGTCCAGCAAGGCCGCGGCGGCTTCGTGATCGCGGTGCGCCCCACCTTCCGGCTCTGGCACAATCGCATCCACGCAGCCCAGTTCTTCCAGGTCTTTGGCCGTAATCCGCAACGCCTGCGCCGCCAGCTCTTTCTTGCTGGCATCGCGCCACATGATGGAAGCGCAACCCTCAGGCGAAATCACCGAGTACACCGAATTTTCCATCATCAACACCCGGTCAGCGACGGCGATGGCCAGCGCCCCACCACTGCCCCCGACTCCGATCACCGTCGCGATAATCGGCACTTGCAAGCGGGCCATCTCGCGCAGGTTGCGGGCAATGGCCTCGGCTTGTCCGCGCTCCTCGGCATTCAGCCCAGGATACGCGCCGTCGGTATCCACAAAAGTAAAAATCGGCCGCCCAAATTTTTCCGCAATCTTCATCACCCGCAGAGCCTTGCGATAGCCCTCGGGATGCGGCATGCCAAAATTCCGGTACACCTTCTGCTTGGTATCGCGCGCCTTCTGATGGCCCACGATCAGCACTTCTTCCCCGTGGAACCGCGCCATACCGCACACTATCGCCGGGTCATCGGCAAAACCACGGTCGCCGTGAATCTCGCTCCAGTCGGTGAAAATCCGCTCAATGTAATCCAGCGTATAAGGGCGCTGCGGATGGCGCGCCAGTTCGGTGCGCTCCCAAGCATTCAAATGGGCGTGGATTTCCTTGCGCAGCGCGGAAACGCGCTCCTGCAAATCCTGGATCTGCCGCGTCGTCTCCGGCTCCTGCGCCGGCATTGCCTGCAGCCGGTCAATCTGCTGCTCAATCCGCTCCAGCTCGCTCCGCGTCTTGCTCGTCGACTCCATTTTCCTGCCTTGGTCTGCCCGCACGACTGCCCACCGGTGTTCCAGCATGGACAACAGAAAGTCAGAGGCCACCACTCCCCTGCTGGGAAAGGTTCCGGTGCCGCCTCCAAATGGATTTGCAGAACTCATGTGCCGGCCGGCCTCACTCGATAATGCGAACACTGTTCCGCCCGCAAAGTCCCTCAACCCGCGCTAGAAAATCCCTGTCCGGCAACACATTATAGCTTCCCGCTTCCAGCACAGCCATGAAATCGCCGGGCCGCTCCACATCAAACAACACCTTGGCTGCGCCCGATTTCTCGCGGAACAAGGCGTGCAGCGCATCCACCGTACCTTCGGTCGCGGTATCCAGCGGCACCCGGATGCGCAGCGCCCGCGCCAACTGCGGCCGCGCTTCTTCCAGCGGCGTGATTTCGCTCACCGTCAATTTCGGATTGGCCCCCTCCTCCACGCGCACTCCGCCGCGCACCAGCACTGGAACTTCCAGCTTCACCTTCTCCTGCAGTCGGCGATACGCTTCGGGAAACACCAGTAAATCCACTGTCCCGGCTAAGTCTTCCAGCACTCCTTGCGCGTAAAACTCGCCCTTTTTTGACTTGAGCACGCGCACATTGGCCAGCACACCGCCCACCAGAATCTCCCCCTGCCCCGTGCTCTTGATCTCCGCAATCTGGTCGGTGCTGCGCGCCCCAAACTCCGCCAGCTTGTCCTTGTACTTTTCCAGCGGATGGCCGGTAATAAAGAATCCGAGAATTTCCTTCTCCGCGCTCAGCCGTGTGTTTTCGTCCCAGTCCGGTACATTCGGCAACACGTCATGGCCGTTCGCCGCCCCGTTTGCGCCAGTTTCTTCCGCGAACACGCCAAACAGGCCGTGCTGGCCGCTTTCCACGTCGCGCTGGGCCTTCTGTGCCCGCTCCATCGCTTTGTCCAGTACCGCCATGAGTTGTGCGCGGCGCCCCAGCGGGTCCGCCGCTCCGCTCTTCACCAGGGATTCCAGCACCCGCTTGTTCAACAGGCGTAAGTCCACGTTTTCGCAGAACTCGTACACCGACTTGAACTGCCCCAACTTCCTGCGCGCCGTCACAATGGACTCGATGGCATTCCCACCAACATTTTTCACCGCCGCCAGCCCAAAGCGAATCGCGTTGCCATGCGGCGTAAAGTTCGCATCGCTCACGTTGATGTCCGGTGGCTCGACCGCAATCCCCATCTCGCGGCACTCGTTGATGTACTTCACCACATCATCCGTGCTGCCCGTCACCGAGGTTAACAGCGCCGCCATGAACTCCACCGGATAGTGCGTCTTCAAGAAAGCCGTCTGGTACGCCAGCAGCGCATACGCCGCCGAATGTGATTTATTGAAGCCATACCCGGCAAACTGCGCCATCAAATCAAAAATCTTCTCCACCTTTTTCGGCGGATAGCCGCGCTCCACCGCGCCCCGCACAAACCGTTCCCGCTGCGCCGCCATCTCCTCCGCCTGCTTCTTGCCCATGGCTCGGCGCAGCAAATCGGCTTCTCCCAGCGAATATCCCGCCAGCCGGTTGGCGATTTGCATCACCTGTTCCTGGTAGACGATGACCCCCAGCGTCTCGGCAAGAATTTCCTTCAACTCCGGCAGTTCGTACTCGATCTTCCGCCGTCCATGTTTGCGCTCGATAAAGTCGTCAATCATGCCGCCCTGAATCGGTCCCGGACGATACAGCGCGTTCAGCGCGGTCAGGTCTTCGATCGAGTCCGGACGATACCGCCGCAGCACATCGCGCATGCCGTGCGATTCAAACTGGAACACGCCGGAAGTCAACCCTTTGTGAAACACCTTCGTGTACGTCTCTTTGTCGGCCAGTTCAATCTCGTCCAGCCGCAAGTGCTGGCTGCGCGTTTGCACCATCAGCTTGAGCGCGTCATCCAGAATGGTCAGCGTGGTCAGCCCCAGGAAATCCATCTTGAGCAGGCCCAGCTTCTCGATCGCGTTCATGTCGAACGCGGTGACAATTTCGTTGTTCTTGGTGCGGTGCAGCGGCACCAGCTCAATCAGCGGGCGCGGCGCAATCACCACTCCCGCCGCATGTACCCCGGCATTGCGCACCAGCCCTTCCAACTTCAGCGCCGTGTCCAGCAACTCCCGCACCTGCGCATCGTTCTCATACGCCTGCTGCATCTGCGGCGAGTCTTTCAGCGATTGCGTCAGCGTAATGTTGAGCTGCGCCGGCACCATCTTGGCAATGCGGTCCACGTCGGGGTAAGGAATGTCCATCGCCCGGCCTACATCCTTGATCGCCGCCTTCGCCTGCATGGTGCCGAAGGTGATGATCTGGGCCACATTTTCGCGTCCGTACTTCTGCGTCACGTAGCTGATGACTTCGCCACGCCGATTCATGCAGAAATCAATGTCGATATCGGGCATGGAAACGCGTTCCGGATTTAGAAAGCGCTCAAACAGCAGCTCGTGCTGCAGCGGATCAATGTCGGTGATGCCCAGCGAATAGGCCACCAACGCCCCCGCCGCCGAACCACGCCCCGGCCCCACGGGAATCTGGTTGTCCCGCGCATAACGGATAAAGTCCCAGACAATCAGGAAATACCCCGCATACTTCATCTGCTGGATGATCTGGATTTCGCGGTTCAGGCGTGGCTCGTAATCACTCAGCGGCTTCTTCAGCCGCCCCTGCTGCTTCAGTCCACTCAGCACTTCCAGCCGCCGCGCAAACCCCTGCCGCGTCACATGCTCGAAATAGCTGTCAATGGTGAAGCCCGGCGGTACGGTAAATTCCGGAAACGGCGAGCTCACCTTCTCCAGCCGCATGCTGCACCGCTCGGCGATTTCCACCGTCCGCGTCAGCGCCGAAGGCGTGTCCCGAAACACCTGCTCCATCTCCGCCGCATTCTTTACAAAGAACTGGTTGCCCTGGAATTTCATCCGGTTCTCTTCCCGGATGGATTTGCCCGTCTGGATGCACACCATCACATCCTGGGCGTGGGCATCGTCTTCGCAGAGGTAGTGGCTGTCGTTGGTCGCCACCAGTGGAATCCCGGTTTCCTGCTCCAGCCGCAACAAGCCCGGATGGATGCGGTGCTCCATCTCCAAACCCTGGTCTTGAATTTCGAGGAAGAAATTGTCCCGGCCAAAAATCTCGCGGAAAAATCCGGCTGCTTCGCGGGCGGCGGTAAAGTTGTTTTCCGTCAGCCGCTCCGCCACCTCACCTTTCAAGCATCCGGAAAGCCCAATCAGACCGCGGCTGTGCTCCGCCAGAAACTTCTTGCTGATGCGTGGCTTGTAGTAGAAGCCGTGCAGCGAGGCTTCCGAGGTGATGCGCACCAGGTTGCGATACCCTTCCTCGTTCTCCGCCAGCACCACCAGATGGTTGTACGTGTCCCCTTCCGGCGGGGAGCGGTGGTCGTCCTTCTTGCAGACGTAGAGCTCGCACCCGACGATGGGTTTCACTCCTGCCTTGTGCGCCGCATTCACAAAGTGCACCGCCCCAAACATGTTGCCGTGGTCGGTCATGGCCACGGCGGACATGCCTTGGCGCTGCACGTGTTCGCAGAGTTTCTCGACGTCGCAGGCGCCGTCGAGCATCGAGTAGTCGGTATGCAGATGCAGGTGAACGAAGTCAGCCATCGTAGGAGTTCATTCTAGGGCCGCGGGGGGGCCGGTTGGCTGTGGAAATTGAGGACGGTGGCGAAATGCCCTACCGCCGCTTCTTGGGCTTTGACTTCGGTTTTGCCTTCGACTTTTGTTTTGGCTTTGGCTTTGATTTCGGTTTGGCCTTCGGCTTGGCAGATTTCTTGGTCGCAGGCGGTTGCGGCTTGGTTGGCAGCTTGGTCGCGGCTGGCTTGGGCAGAGCAGTCGGCTTGGTCGGAACTGCTGGCTTCGCGGGCACTGCGGCTGGTATCTTGGCCAGCGCAGGCGCCGCAGCCGCCGGAGATTTCACCAGCGCCGCCTTCCCTTTTCCCTTCATCGGCGCAGCAGCAGCAGCAACAGCCGGCAACGGTGCCTGGATCTTGGGCGCCCGCCCGCGCTTCGGCGGTGGCGGTGGGGGCGGTGGGGGTGGCGCCAGCGGCTTCAGAAAGCGCATGACTTCCGTATGCGAGCGCATCTTCCCGTCCAGCAATAACAAAAACACATCGTGTGCGATCTTGGCGTATCCCGGCATGGACGGCGTAATGCGCAGCTCCGTCATCTCCGGCAACGGAACCCGCTGCTGCACCTGCCGCCACTTGCCCAGGAAATTCTTGATCTTCAGCGCGACTGCCTGTTGCCGCGCCGTCACTGCCAGAAACAACACCATCTCCGGCCGTGCGCTGGAAAGTAACTGCCAGGCCCGCGCGGGCGTCGCCGCTTCTTTGCCGGAGAGCCGCTTGGCCAGTTCCTTGGCGTGGTCTTCCAAATCGCGCCACGCCTCCACCAGTCCGCGACGCGGAATCGCCTTCTGCAAATCGTGCACTTCTTTACTGCCCAGCTTGGCCGTGAGGAACTCCATCACCGCCGGCGCAGGATCGGGCAGATAGCCCAGTTCGTTCATCTGCTGCCGGGTTTTCACCAGCGTGCTCAGGCGGGCGGTGTCCACTTTCGCCGTCGTCCAGTGCGCACTCAGAATCTTGAGCCAGCCTTCCTTTTCCAGCACCTTCACGATGTGGAGCGGGTCATCCTCATACGCCAACTGCTCAATTTCGTAACCGATCGCCTCGTCGCGAATATGTTTGATGTACTCGCCTTCGCGCGCCGCTTCAAACCGCGCCTGCGTACGCTCTTCCAGCGGCCAATGAAAGCGCGCCGCGAAACGGCTGGCGCGAATCAGTCGCGACGGATCTTCCAGAAACGCGTAGTTGTGCAGCACCCGGAGCAGCTTTGCTTCAATGTCGGCCGCGCCGTTAAACGGATCCAGCAGCAATCCCCGCGAACCCTCGTTCAGCGACAAGGCCATCGCGTTGACCGTGAAATCGCGCCGCCGCAGGTCTTCGCTGATGGTGGACGCCGCAATCACTGGCGGCTTGCCGGTCTTCTCGTAGGTCTCCGTGCGCGCCATGCTCAACTCGGCGCGCATATTTCCCGGCAACAGCAGATAGAGGGTGTGCGTCTCCTCGTTGACGCCCTGCACCTTCACTCCAGCCCGCTCCAACTCCTTTTGCAGGCGCAGCGGATTGCCCTGCAGGGTGAAGTCGAGGTCGCGCATGGGAAACCCGGTGATCAGGTCGCGCACCGCTCCGCCCGTCAGATACAGATTGGCGTCGGCGCTTCGCGCCACGTCCTGCACCACCGAGACCCCGCGCAACTGCTCCGGGTTCAGTCGAATTTCCAAGGTATAAATGTAGTCAGCCATAGCGCGCGTCTATTGCCTGCCTTCCGCCGGGAAATCGAGCCGGTAGTTGCCTTCCTCCGGACACACGGCCGGGAGATGACGGGAACTGAACTTTCGGCTGTAAGTCTCTCTATACAAGGAGCTTAGGCTTGCAGACATCATTGGGTGGAACACGCGAGGTTAACATACCGTTTATCTTTTGGCTACAGGGAATGCCAAAAAAGGAACGCAAGCTGAGGAAAAGTGGGAGAATCCCCTAGGAACCGCCTGCGCCTCCAGCTGCCCGGTGCTTCCCGCCCCAGCCATGCCCTCGACGCACAAAAAGGTCATCGTCCGCAAGATGGATCGCGACTCGGTCAATGGCTATGTCTCACCCTCCAGCTATATTGCCGATGGCAAGCTCGAGTTGCTCAATACCGCCGGCAATGTCGTAGGCATTGATCTGCGCGATATTAAGGGCGTCTACTTCGTCCGCGAGTTCGGCGATTCGGAAAGCATGGCCCGCAAGACTTTCACCACCCGGCCCCGCAGCGAAGGCCTCTGGGTCCGGCTCAAGTTCAAGGACAACGAAATCCTGGAAGGCCTCATGCCCACCGACCTCATGCTGGGCCCGGTGGAAGGCTACCTGATCAACCCGCCTGACCTGCGGTCGAATACCCAGCGCATCTTCGTACCCCAAACCGCGCTGGCCTCACTCACCGTACTGGCTGTCATCGGAGTCCAGAAACGCCGCCGCCTCCCCTCCAGCCCCGACCAGCGCCAGGAACGACTCTTCCAGGAATAGAACAGGTCTCGTTGGTGGTAGGAGGTTGCTTGGAAGCGTCCGCCCGTAAGCATTTCTCCGCGGTCTCTGCGGCAGTTCCCAGCGTCCTCTGCGTTTTAAGATTTTCGCCCTTCGTTCTAAGATTTTCTCCCTTTCCCAAAATCTTTCTGAATCCGTGCAATCCGTGGCCGGCCTGTGTGTCCCGCGCCCGTCTGCGGTAAGCTGTGATCTCCATGAAACTCGGACGACTCGCTTCCACCCTCGGCGCCACCCTGGAAAACGGTTCTCCCGATCTAGAAATCACAGGCGTGGCCGGCATCGAACACGCCCGCCCCGGCGAAATCACGTTCGTAGCAAATCCCAAGTACGGCTCCGCCGTCCGGAGCACGAAAGCGTCCGCCGTCATCGTGGACCACGTCTTCCCCGCCGCGGACACAACGTTGTTGCGCGTAAAGAACCCGTACTTCGCCTTTGCCCGTGCGCTCGAACTTTTTTACCAGCCGCCGCAGTACACTCCCGGAATTCATCCCACTGCGGTGCTGCATCCCACCGCCAAGATCGGCGCCGGCGCTCATCTTGGGCCTTACGTAGTCGTGGACGAGGACGTAGTCATTGGCACGCACGCCGTTCTTCTCGCCCATACCGTCATCTACCGCGATGCCCGCATCGGCGATCGTTTCTTCGCCCACGCCCACAGCGTCGTCCGCGAACACTGCCGCCTCGGGGACGATGTGATTTTGCAGAATGGCGCGGTCATCGGCGCGGACGGCTTCGGCTTCGCTCAAGACGATACCGGCGCCTGGCACAAGATCGTTCAGTCCGGCCTCACCGTGCTCGCCGATCAGGTTGAAATCCAGGCCAATGCCTGCGTGGACCGGGCCAGCGTGGGCGAAACCCGCATCGGCCGCGGCTCCAAAATTGACAATCTGGTCCAGGTGGGTCACGGCTCCAGCGTGGGTGA
>JBGQDM010000037.1:0-29248 GCA_041495845.1 Terriglobia bacterium
CAAGAACTGCGTTCCTTGTCGCGGCGGCACCCCTCCACTCAAAGGCGAAGCGCTCGCTGCCCTCGCCAGCCGGGTGCCACAGTGGAAGGTGGCAAACGAACACCACATCACGCGCGCGTTCAAATTTCCCGACTTCGTGCAGGCGCTCGCGTTCGTCAATCGCGTCGGCGAGCTCGCCGAGCAACAGGGCCATCATCCGGACATTCTGCTGGCCTGGGGCAAAGCTGAGATCACGCTCTGGACGCACGCCGTCAACGGCCTGAGCGAAAGCGATTTCATCATGGCGGCAAAGATTGATCAGCTGGCGAAGTAGCGGGTCGTTGCCCGCAAGGCTAGCCTGGCTCCGCCGGCAACCCTTCCGGCGCCACCCGCCACAGCCGCTGGGCCAGCAACCACGCCACGGCCGGCCCACCCATCAGCAGACCCGTAAACGTAGCCACCATTCGGGGCGTCATCCCGGCATCCATGGCTGCACCCGCCAGCCATGCTCCCGCTGCCAAAACGAACATGGCGCAGCCCAGCTCCGCCGCAAACACGCGCCCGCGAAACTTGTCTTCGGTGTTCAGCTGCAGCAGCGTGGTGGAGAACACCCAGATCACCGAACCGCCAACGTGCGCCAGCGCGGTGCTCAGTGATGCGGTCAGCAGAGTCGCCGACCTCCCCAGGAGCGCATATCCCACTGCCGCCAGCGCAAATCCTCCGAGGATGCTGAACCGCAGCCGCCGTTCGTCGTGCCCAGCCCAACGGGCTGTGAGCAAGGGTCCGATCAGCGTGCCCACGCCGCGCGCACCCAGCAGCAGGCTCATCCCCAGGATGGCGCCGCGCTCCGGACTCAAATTGTGCCAGTGCACCGGAAAATCGCGCTTACCCATGACCGTAAACAGCACCCAACTGGGCCCCATCATCAGCAAACCGGATTTCACGAACACCATGGCCAGCAAGCGTGCATCGCGGCGCACATAGCGCACCCCCTCCAGAATCGGTGAGACATCCACCAGGTGCCGCCAGCGCAACGGCTCTGCCGCCTCCGCGTGCGGCTCGTTAAACTTCATGCCGCGAATCAGCCACGCCGAAACCAAGAACGACATCCCGTTGAGTACGAAGACCGCGTTCCGCCCCAGCAACGCCGCCACCAGCCCACCGATGCTGGCGCCCAGCATCAAATTTACCGACCACGTACTCGAGGCCAGTGTGTTGGCGACAATCGCATCTTCCGGGCGGCAAATGTTGGGAATCACCGAGGTCCGCGCCGGCTCGAAAAACGCCACCATCATCGTTTCCAGCAAGAGCAGCGGATACACCAGCCACACCATCCCCGGCGAACGCACAAAGAGCATGCAGAGCACAATCGTCATGCGCGCCAGGTCGGAGGTGATCATGACCAGCTTGCGCCGCACCCGGTCATTCACGACTCCCGCCGTCGCACCCATCAGCGTTTGCGGCAGCACCTGCAACATCAGCGCCAGCGCCACCGAACTCGCCCGTCCGGTCATTTCCAGCAGCAGGTTGTAGATGGCCAGGGAATAGAACCAGTCGCCCATTTCGCTGACAATCTGCGCCAGCCACAAACGGCGGAAGTTGCGGTTCTCCCGCACCAGCCGCACGTAGGCTGCGATGCCTACCCGGTTGTATTCCACTTCCGGCTCAAGTTCCGTGCTCACCGCGGGGCTGCCTCCTGCAGCTAGAGCTCCCAGTATCGCAAAAGAGCAGGCGGTTGACCTTGCGCCCGCGCTTGCCTACTATCGAAAGTCGATTTGCCGCGCCCAATTACCGGCTGTTCCACCTCGAGGAGTCTGATGAAAACCCTGATTCGCCTTTTCACCCTCTGCCTGCTGGCTGCTTCGCTCGCCGCCCCGCTTCGCGCTCAAGACGAAATTCTGCCCAACGAGAATCTGGTGGCCGAAGGCATCCCCAAGATTCCCGCCGCTCTCGCCGCCAGCGTGGAGCGCTACACCAATGCGCGCAATGCCGTATTCGAAAGCTGGGACCCGCAGCGCCGCGCCATGCTGATCAGCACGCGCTTTGCCGACACCGCCCAGATCCACTCCGTCGCCATGCCCGGCGGCGCGCGCACGCAGCTCACTTTCTATCCGGAACGGGTGGCGGGCGCGACCTTTGCCCCGCAGGGCGGTTTCTTCATTTTCCTCAAGGACATTGGCGGCGGTGAGTTTTACCAGATTTACCGCCAGGACCTGGCCACCGGCGAAGCCACCCTGCTCACCGACGGCAAGTCGCGCAACGTCGGCGCCCGCTTTTCCAAAACCGGCAAATGGCTCGCCTTCAGTTCCACTCGCCGCAATGGCAATGACCTGGATTTATGGGTGGTGGACCCCATGAAGCCCGATTCTGTGCGCATGGTGACCCAGCTTCAGGGTGGCGGATGGGAAACGGCCGACTGGTCGCCTGACGACCACAAAATTTTGATGATCGAGGGCATCAGCGTGAGCGAGTCGTATCTCTGGCTGGTGGACGTCGCCTCCGGCGAGAAAACGCTGCTCACCCCCAAGGGTGGCCCCAAAGTCGCCTACTCGGGAGGGCAGTTCAGTAAGGACGGCAAGGGCCTCTACGTCACCACCGATCGCGAATCGGAGTTTCTCCGCCTCACCTACTTCGACCTGCAGACACACAACCACCGCTACCTGACTTCGCACATCTCCTGGGATGTCGAAGGGTTCGACCTCTCCAACGACGGCAAGACCCTCGCCTTCCTGACCAACGAAGACGGGCTCAGTGTGCTGCATCTTCTCGATACGGCTTCCAGCAAGGAAAAGGCGGCGCCGAAGCTGCCGGTCGGTGTCATCGCCGGTGTCGAATGGCATAAGAACAACCGCGACCTGGCGCTCACGCTCATTTCCGCGCGCGGCCCCGCCGATGTCTATTCCCTCGACACCCAGACCGCGAAACTGGAGCGCTGGACCTTCAGCGAAAGCGGTGGCATGCGCACCGACGACCTGCCCGAACCGGAACTGATCCGCTGGAAGAGTTTCGACGGCCGCATGATCAGCGGGTTCGTCTACCGGCCCGCCGCGAAGTTCACCGGGAAGCGGCCGGTGATCATTGACATCCACGGTGGCCCCGAAGGCCAGTCCCGCCCCGAATTCCTCGGCGCAGAAAATTACTATCTCAAGGAGCTCGGCGTCGCCATCATCTTTCCCAACGTGCGCGGCTCCACCGGATTTGGCAAGACCTTCCAGGACCTCGACAACGGGTTCTTGCGTGAGGGCTCGTATCAGGACATCAACGCGCTCTTTGACTGGATTGGTACTCGCGCCGATCTTGATGCCGGACGCATCCTGATCAGCGGCGGCAGCTATGGCGGCTTTATGACGCTAGCAGTAGCCACCACCTACAACGATCGCATCTGCTGCTCGGTGGACATCGTTGGCCCCTCCAACCTGGTCACGTTCCTGGAACACACATCCGGCTACCGGCAGGACCTGCGCCGCGTGGAATACGGCGACGAGCGTGACCCCAAAATGCGCGAATTTCTGGAACGCATCGCGCCCATGAACAAGGCACGCAATATCACCAAGCCGCTGTTCGTCATCGCCGGCAAGAACGATCCCCGTGTTCCGGCCAGCGAATCCGAGCAGATGGTGGCTACCGTCCGCCAAAACGGCACCTCCGTCTGGTGGCTGCTCGGCAAGAACGAAGGCCATGGTTTCTCCAAGAAGAAGAACCGTGACTTCGAGTTTTATTCCACGTTGATGTTTGTGAAGAAGTACTTGCTGGGCGAGACGGGGAACTGAGAGGCAGCAAGCTGCCGCCCCTGGCCATTTCAAGTTGACAACTCCGCTTCCTGGCGCCGCCACAGGTATACAATTCCCCTTGTTGGGGAGCGGTCATCGCGCTCAAGCTCTTCCGAGTTTCGGGAGAGATCAAGACCAATGGGAGGTGGCTGCGGCCCCATTCAGGGGGGTGCTGTCATGGTTCCCCGAAGTGAACCCATCTGTTTTCGCTGTGTATGTGTTGTTGCAGTAGTGCTGATGATTTTGCTTTTCCCTGCCTCCGCCTCGGGACAGGTCGCGGCCCCGTCACCGCCCGCTGCCCCGCCTCCACCGGCAACGGCCCCATCCAACCAAACGCAAGGGGCGAGTGTTTTCCTGGCCGCGTTGCGGGCGCAAAATCACGTCAAATACAGCAGCTCCGAACGATTTCAGGAAGCGGTCGACGAAGTGGAAAAATTCTTGAGCTCCAGTGGTGTCCAACTCCGTAAGGACCCCTTGCGCGGGAAATTTCGCGTCGAAGGCACCATGTCCAAGGAGAATGAGATCCGCATCGCGCAGGATGCCGGTGCGACCTACCTGCTGCAACTGATCGTGGAGCGGCCGCAGACAGCATGGATGGCCCTAACGATGCAGTGCTTCGACCTCCAGGGAACCATGCTGTGGGAAGAGAAGGGGCGCGCCGCCAATCAGCTGACCGCCGCCGGCCATGTGCAGAAGACCGTCAAGAAATTAGTCGCAAAACTCACTCCCCGGCTGGGGAGCGCGTGCCTGCCAGTGTCGGCCTCCACCAAGTCGAACCCCACTCAGGACAAAGACAAGAATTGAGGTGCCGGATGCGAAAAGCTTTTATTGCTCTATGCTTGGCATTCAGTGTTTCCATTCTCTGCTGGTCGCAACAGGAGGGGACTCCGCCACCTTCTCCGGAGCAAACTCCATCCCTATCGCCGGCCGTGCAAGAGCAGCCTGCGACGCCCCAACCCGCCCCCGAGCGCCGGGTTGTCGTTCTGAAAGAGGACACCCAGGTCAAGCTCAAGTTCGCGCAGAGCGTCACGTCGCGCGCGGCCAAGCCTGGTCAGATGATCGAGTTCGCGGTCGCCGAACCGGTGATTGTCGATGGCGTGACCGTCATCGATCAAGGCGCTCGCAGCATCGGCCAGATCGTTCGTTCCTCGGCGGCCGGTCTGGTTGGCAAGGGTGGAGTGATGGAAATTCGGATGGAAGCAATCCGGTCGCACGAGAAAATGATCAAACTCAGAGGCGACGATTCCCGCGCCGAGAAACGTGCGACGGGCAAAGTGGTAGGGATGACCGTCCTCTTCGGCCTCACCGGCTTTCTGCTGGCGGGTGGGCATGAGGTCAAGATCCCCGACGGCGCGCCCATCACGGCTCGCGTAGCCGAGGATGTGGAGTTTCCCGTGAAGTGATTTGGATCCACTAAGCCGCTTCCACAACTCTGACCTGCTAACCGAGCTTCTGCCGCAGGTGGCTGGCGATGAGTTGGCCGTGGAAGCGTCCGTTCTCGATGAAAATTTCATTGGTGCGAGACCCGGCCACGATCACGCCGGCCACGTACATGCCCGGCACATTGCTCTCCAGCGTTTCCGGATCGCACACCGGCCGGTGTTGCTCGTCGGAAAGCTCAATCCCCAGGCTGCGAATGAAGTCAAAATCCGGATGATAGCCCACCAGGGCAAAGACAAAATCATTGTCCAGACGCAACGACCCGTTCGGCGAATCCAGCACCACGTGGTCGTTAAGAATTTCCCGCACTGTGCTCCCGAAGTAGGCGTGGATCTCGCCCTCTTTGAGCCGGTTTTCCAGGTCCGGCTTCACCCAGTACTTGACGTTGGGATGAATCTGCGGCCCACGATGCACCAGCGTCACTCGCGCCCCGTGCCGCCACAAGTCGAGCGCCGCCTCCGCGGCTGAGTTCTTCCCGCCAATCACCAATACGTCGCAATCATAGAAAGGATGCGGATCGTTGTAGTAGTGATGCACTTTGCCCAGGCCCTCACCGGGAATGCCGAGTTTGTTGGGCAGGTCGTAGTACCCCGTCGCCACAATGATCTTTTTCGTCCGGTAGTCGTGCACGTGCTCGGAGCGGTCGGTTGCCGTCACGCGAAAGTTCCCGTCGCGCCCGTTCACCATCTTCACCCACTGGTATTGCATGACCCGGAGCTGATAGTGCTCGGCCACCCGGCGGTAATACTCAAGCGCCTCCTGCCGCGTCGGTTTCTGCAGTGCGGTGCTGAACGGAATTCCGCCAATCTCCAGCAGTTCCGGCGTAGTAAAGAACACCATGTTGGCCGGGTAGTTGTAGACAGAGTTGACCAGACAGCCCTTCTCCAGAACCACCACCTTCAACCCCACCCGCTGGGCTTCAATGGCGCAGGCCAGGCCGGTGGGCCCCGCTCCAATTACGAGCACATCGGTCACGACCTCAGCCCGAGAGCGGGCTTCGCGGCGGGTCAGGGTCTCGGGAACCTGTTCGGTGAGCAAAGCGGCAACTCCAGAATGGCGGCCGGTGCGCACCGCCAGCGGCGCGGCCCGGCTCATGACAACGCGCGATTTTAACACGCGCGTTTGCGCTCCTCTGTGACTGGAAACCCACCTTCGGGTGCACGGATACGGGCTCCAGCTCTCCCTGGGGGCTATAATTTCCCAGCTTTGAGGATGTCCCTATGCCCACACGCGCCCGCGGCGCCACCCGCACGGAAAAAGACTCACTCGGCGTAAAGAAGATTCCCGCCCGTGTTTACTACGGAATCCAGACCGCGCGGGCGCTGGAAAATTTTCCGATCTCGGGCATGCGCGCCCATCCCACATTGATCCACGCCGTCGGCATGGTGAAGCAGGCGGCGGCAGAGGCAAACCAGAAGCTCGGCCTGCTCGATCGCAAACGCGCCCGCGCCATCATCCAGGCGGCGAATGAAGTACAGCAAGGCCGCCTCGACGACACCTTTGTGGTGGATGTTTTCCAGGCCGGCGCCGGCGTCAGCTTTCACATGAACGCGAACGAGGTCATCGCCAATCGCGCCATTGAAATTCTCGGCGGCAAACTCGGCGACTACTCACTCGTCCATCCCAACGATCACGTCAACTATGGCCAGTCCACCAACGATGTTTTTCCCACCGCCATGCGGCTGGCCACGTTGCTGGAATTGGAAAATTTCTATCCGGTTCTAGCTGAACTGGAAGCCGCGCTGGCAAAGAAGGGCAAGGAATTCCACCGCATTCTGAAATCCGGACGCACCCACATGCAGGACGCCGTGCCCATGCGCCTGGGGCAGGAATTCACTGCCTACGCGGGAGCGATCCGCCGTGCCTTCGTGGCCCTCGGAGTGTCGTCGGAATGGTTGCGCGAACTCGGCCTGGGCGGTTCGGCCGTCGGCACCGGCATCAATACCCATCCGGACTATCGCCAGCAGGCGGTGGCCAATCTCGCGCGCATTTCCGGCGAAGTTCTCCATCCAGCGGACGACCTGCGTTACGCCATGCAGTCCAACCTGGCCATGGCCTCGGTTTCTTCCGCGCTGCGGAATCTCGCGCTGGAAATCATCCGCATCGCCAACGACTTGCGCCTGCTGGCTTCCGGCCCGAACACCGGTTTCGCGGAAATCAACCTGCCCGCGCTCCAGCCCGGATCCTCCATCATGCCGGGAAAAATCAATCCCGTGATCCCGGAACTGGCCGCCATGGTCTGCTTCCAGGTCATCGGCAATGACACCGCGGTGGCGTTGGCGGTGCAAGCGGGCCAACTCGAACTCAACGTCATGATGCCGACCATGGCTTACAGCGTACTTCAGTCCATCACTGTCCTCGGGAACACGCTGCGGCAACTCGCGCATTGCGTCGCAGGCATCACCGCCAATCGCGTGCGGTGCGATTTTTACGCGCAGGCGACGGTCTCTCTCGCCACCGCGCTCAACCCTTACATCGGTTACGCCCAGGCTGCCGAGATTGCCAAGGAAGCCGTCGCCTCCGGACGCTCCATCATTGCCATCGCGCGCCAGAAGAAGTTGCTCAGCGAGAAAGACATCCGCGAAATTCTCGATCCCGTCCGCATGACTGAACCCCAGCGCCCGCTCAAGACTGCCACACGACGGCCTCGTGCTAAGGGAGTACGGCGATGAAGGGGAAGCACCTAAAGTCGGCGAGCCTCGGGCATCGCCATCCTTACACAGATTACGAAGCTGATCGCTTATGGCCGTTGATCGAAAAAGGGGTTGCCGATCTCGTCGAGAACAAAGACCTCGTCGAGAAGACGGAGCGGAAGTACATTGTCGGCTATCTCTGTAGGGTCATCCTGAAAGGGGAAGAGGGGGGACCCAAGAAGTTGTAAGGGCGCCCAGGGAACTTTTTCCGCCCCCATCCCGTACTTCATCTTGAACGCGCGGCAATGTGCCGCCAAGCGCCGCCATTTTCACGCGGCCCGAAGGAGAAATTATGGGAGAAAGTCTGATTGCATTGGTCGCCGTGGTCATGACCATGGGAATCCCACTCGCAGTGCTGTACACCTTCTATCGCGTGCGTAAACTGCGCACGGATGAACGCCTGGCGGCCATTGCTCGCGGCGTCAACGCTCCCCTCGAACCCGAGCTCACCCAGGTGCAGCGTTCCCGTCGTTACGGTGTCCTGCTCTCGGCCGCTGCCCTCGGATACATGGCCACGTTCGCGCTCGTCGCACGTTTTGAACCCGACGCGTGGCCAGCCGTGATCTTCGGTCTCTTCCCGCTGGCCCTGGGCTTGGGATTCTTTGTGGACGCCTACCTGGTCCGCCGCGACATGCACACCGCCTAAGAGATCTCTGGGGAGCAGCCGCAGGTCCGCAACCCGCGGCTGCTCCTGCAAGTTATTGCACACCGGAGGAAGCTCCGACCCCAGCGTGTGCAAACTTGTGCGCCTCGCGTGGTCCCGTTGTTCTTTTGAGTCTTCTG
This sequence comes from Terriglobia bacterium, assembly GCA_041495845.1. Classification (GTDB taxonomy): domain Bacteria; phylum Acidobacteriota; class Terriglobia; order Terriglobales; family Acidobacteriaceae; genus JBGQDM01. The sequence goes on from JBGQDM010000037.1 coordinate 8,666, forward strand.
GTCCCGCCATCCGTGCTAGTATCCGTTGAGTTCCCCGCGTCTCCCCTACGAGCGGCCACCGCCGCTCCAACCCAGCATCCGGAGATCCAATCGAAATGCGTTCCCGCGCCCTATGGTTTGCAGCCCTCTTTCTCTCCGCCTCCTCGCTCTTTGCCCAAGCTCCGAAATTTCTCTGGGGTCCAGGCAAGCCCATGTTCCGCAGCTTGCCCGCCCGTAAACTGAACCTGTCCGCGGCCCAGGGCGCCACCGCCACTACCATCCCGCTGTGGAACGGCAGCTTTGCCTTCCAAGGCGTGAAATACCCGTACACCATGGTGGGCACCGCTCCTGCTCGCGATCTCACCTCCAACATTCCCGTCGTCATCGTCCCGATCAAGGTTGTTTTCGCGGACAAGACTACGTTGGACCCGGTGCAACCCGTGTTCGGGTCGGCTCGCAACGCCGTCAATCTGGTCACCAAATCGCCGTTGTTCCAGTCTGTCCCTTTTGTTGTGGGCGGAACCGACGTTGGCACCACGCAATATATTGATGCCTACCAGCGCGCCAATTTCTGGAACACGGTCAACACGGTTGCGCCCGATTACCACGTTCTGCTGAAGGCGCCCACCATCGTCGCCGCCCGCACCTTGACCGTACCCTTATTCTTTGGCCACACTGTCGCTGGGCCCGGCTCCCGCATCGGCGAAGTGGACATCAACTGGTTTGACGCACAGCTCAACAACCTTTTCGCCAGCTTACTCGCGGTCAATCCCAGGGTCTTGCCCATTTTCTTGACTTATAACGTTTTTGAAACTGATCTCGGTTCCTGCTGCATCCTTGGCTACCACTCGGCGGTCGGCTCGCCCGCCCAGACCTATGTGGTCGCCGCCTACAGCGACGCCGATATTTTCAACGTTCCCATTGAGGACATTCACGCGCTCAGTCACGAGATCGGCGAGTGGATGGACGACCCGCTCATCAACAACGCCACTCCGGGATGGAGTGCGGGGCAAGCTGCCGGTCAGTGCCAGAAAAACCTCGAGAACGGCGACCCGGTCACCGGTATTGCTTTTACCCTGACCCTCAACGGCTTCACTTACCATCCGGAAGACCTTGTCTTCTTGCCCTGGTTCTCTCGCCGTAAGCCGTCGTCTTCGGTCAACGGTTGGTACACCTTCCTGAATACGTTCAGTGCGCCACCTCCCGTGTGTCAGTAGAACCGTTTTGATCCCAGCAAAAAGCCGCCCCGTGAAAGGGCGGCTTCTTGCTTCACTCCGAATTTCAATACGCCCAGCGCAACAGCGTCGCTCCCACCGTGAAGCCCGCACCCACCGACGCCAGCAACACCAGACTCCCCTTCTTCAACTTGCCATCCTGGCGGGCAGTCTCCATGGCCAGCGGAATCGTCGCCGCCGTGGTATTGCCATAGCGATCGATATTGATGATCAGGCTTTCTGGTCGCAATCCCACCCGGTCCGCGGTTGCCGTGATGATGCGCTTGTTCGCCTGGTGCGGAATAAATACATCGATGTCACTGCCTTTCAATCCGTTTTTCACCAGAAGGCGCTCGCACACCTCGGCCATCTTGCGCACCGCGAACTTGAATACCGCCTGCCCATCCTGATGAACAAAGTGCATTTTCTTGTCCACCGTCGCGTGGGTTGAGGGATTCAAGCTACCGCCGCCCGGCATGTAGAGGGCACAGCCGCCGGAACCGTCCACTTCGTGCGCAAAGTCCATTAGACCCAAACCATCGTCCTCCGCCGGCTCCAGGATCACCGCACCCGCACCGTCACCAAAAATCACGCACGTCGCCCGGTCCGTGTAATCGATGATGGACGTCATGGTATCGGCGCCAATCACCATCACTTTCTGGTGAGCGCCGCTCTGGATGAACTGTGCCCCCACCTGCAATGCATACACAAACGCCGAGCAGGCCGCCGAGAGATCGCACCCCCACACACCCTTGGCGCCCAACTTATGCTGCACCAGGCACGCCGTCGCCGGAAAAAACATGTCCGGTGTCACGGTTCCCACCAGAATGGCGTCTAGATCGCTGGCGGCAATGCCTCGTTCCGCCAACGCCTTCTTCGCCGCTTCCACGCCCAGATCGCTGGTCGCCACTCCTGCATCCACGATGTGACGCTCGCGAATGCCAGTGCGCTCCATGATCCACTGGTCGGTCGTCTCCACTAGTTTTTCGAGATCTTTATTGGTTAAAAGCCGGGGCGGGACGTAGGTGCCGAGAGCGCTGATCCTGGCGCGGATGGGTCGGTTCAAGAATGTCTCCTGGGTGAAACCCTGTATTGTGCCGGATCAAGCGTGGATTGTCTAACGCTGGCGTCGCGAAAGCCTGCGCATCTTCCGCGTTCTCCGCGCCCTCTGCGGTTGAATTTTCGCAGCAAAAAGCCAGGCACCGGCGACCCACTGCACACGCAAGAGCCCGTTACCGTTGCTTCCTTCCGGACCTGGCGGGGTTGGCGGGAATACGTCGCGCGAGACCGATGCCTGACTCTTTCGATTCTAGCATTGGCCTGATGTGACCTTTGGTACGCCTAGTCCTTCCGTCCTCTTCCCCCGCGGCCCGGCTTGCCCAACAATAGCTCTAGCCGTGCTTCCTGCCCTGCCAGCCACCGGCGGCGATACCAGCCGCGTTCTTGAGCGCTATCTCCAGGTGTGCGTGTTCCTGGTGCTGCTCAGCGCGTTTGGCGCCCTCGCCTCCACCGGCCAGCTGGATGCCTTCTCCATCTTCATCGTTTCTGCCGCTTTGCTGGCTCGCGGCATTCTTCTGGCCCGGGACCGCGCCTGGCACCTTTCTGACGGGTGGGCCACCGCGCTCACCGTGGCTTGCATCGTCTTCTATGCCGCCGACCTGGTGCTCATCTCGCGCGCCTTTGTCACCGCCACCGTTCATCTCGTGATTTTCGGCCTCGTGGTCAAGCTCTTCGCCAAGCAGCGCAACCGCGACCACCTGCTGCTGGCACTGCTCGCCTTCGCCATGATTCTGGGGGCAGCGGTGCTCACCGTGCAGAGCGGTTTTCTGCTCACTTTTTCTGTGTTTCTGCTGGTCGCCCTGCCCGCCTTCATGCTCATGGAAATGCGGCGTAGCGCCGGCTCGGCGACGGTCGCCTCCGCAGGGCCAACCCGCGCCGATCGCCCTCTGGCCCGCACCCTCGCCGCGCTTAGCCCCGCTCTCCTGCTTTTCATTCTGCTGGCAGGAACGGGAATTTTCTTTCTTCTGCCGCGCGTCTCCGCCGGATATCTCAGCGCGTATCGCCCGGGCAGCGATCTCTCCACCGGATTCAGTGACACAGTAGAATTGGGACGCATCGGGGAAATTCAGCAGTCCCAATCCCTCGTCATGCACGTCCAGGTCGAGGGCGACACCACCGGCGTCCACGAACTCCGCTTCCGCGGCGTTTCCCTGGCCGCTTTCGACGGCCACACCTGGTCGAATTCCTCGGCGCAGATCATCCTCCCGCGCACGCCTGACGGCCGCTTCATCGTTACGCCGCCGCAGGCACGTTGGCAGAAGCTCTCGCACTCGGCTTCCCCGCCCCGCTCCATTGCCTATCGCGTATTGCTTGAACCACTCAACTCCAACGTATTTTTTCTCCCCGACCGGCCCTTACTGCTCTCAGGAAACTACGGCCTGGTGACGATGGACCAAGGGGGCGCGGTCTACAACGTCGATCGGGAGCGCTCAATTGCGCTTTATGACGGCAACTCTGACCTCTCGCGACCGGCTCCAGAAATGCTCCGCTCCACCACCGGCACCGTGCCGGCACCACTGGCGCAGTATCTGCAGTTGCCGGCGCTCGATCCTCGGATTCCTGAACTCGCGCGTCGCATCACCGCTTCCGCCATCAACGACTACGACCGCGCCGCCACCATCGAACAATACCTGACCCGCCAGTTTGGCTACACGTTGCAGCAGCCGCAGCCGCCCCCAAAAGATCCGCTCGCCTATTTCCTCTTCGAACGCAAACAAGGCCACTGCGAGTATTTCGCCTCCTCCATGGCGGTTATGCTGCGCTCGCTTGGGATTCCCACGCGCGTGGTCAACGGCTTTCGCGGTGGCCAGTTCAACGACCTGACCGGCCAATACATGATTCGCGCCAGCGACGCTCACTCCTGGGTGGAAGTCTGGTTCCCGCAGTACGGTTGGACGACGTTCGATCCCACTCCCGCCGGTGGTGTGCCCACAGCTACCGACTGGAGTCGTTGGAAGCTTTATGCGGATGCCGCGTCTTCGTTCTGGCGCGAGTGGGTAGTGAACTACGATGCCAGCCACCAGCAGAATCTCGGCGAGCAAGCGGTGCGCAACAGTCGGCGCCTGGTCGAACAGACCCGCCAGAACTGGCACGCTCGTTACGAGCATTTACTGCGCTTGGCTCGCCGCACCCGCAATGTCGTGGTTAGGTACCCTGGACTATGGATTAGTGGGGCCCTGGCGCTGCTGCTGGGAGTCCTGTTGATCGCGCAGCGTCGCCATCTCCAACTCGGGCTGCAGCGCCGTCGTCTGCTGCAGCATCCGCAATCGGCCCCGCGCCTGGCTGCCACCGTCTGGTACGAACGCATGACCTCGGCGCTGGGCCGCCGCGGCTGGCGCAAGACTCCCGCACAAACGCCGGCAGAGTTCGTTCACTCCATCCCCATCTCGCACCTGCACGATTCCGTCGGCCGCTTCACGCGGCACTATGAACGCGCGCGCTTTGACGAGTCCACCGAGGACGCCAGCAAGCTGCCCGAGTTATACGAGGAAGTCGCGGTCCACGCCCGACAGCCGGAAGCCAATTCCCGATAGCGGCGTGCCATTTCTCGCGAGATTGCGCAAATTTCCCTCGGCGGCCTCCGCGCCCTCCGCGGTTCAGGATTTTTTCGGTTCGTACCTCTAAAACGGAAACACAATTCCGCCACCCACCCACACATTGTGGAAGCGGGTGCGGCCCTGCGGCACATTCAGGTCCGGCACGCCCGAGTTCAGGTCGCGAACTTCGCCGCGCAGTTTCCAGTTCTTGTAGAAGCGCACGTCGATGCCGAAGCCATAGGAAATCACGCTGGTCATCTTGCTGTTCCCCGGAACTCTCAGCACATTGAACACGCCATTCTTCGATGTCGTGAACCGGCCAAAACCTCCGCCCACGCTGCCCCAAGGCGACAGCAGCGTGGCGGGAAAAAGGTTCACGCGCACTCCCGGTGTGACAAACAGCGCGTTGTAGTCCTCGGGCACGTTGTCGTTGCCCGACAACAAATCCACGTCCCGCTGAAACGTCACCGGTACTTCCAGGCTGGCGCCCACCAGGTTGCGGACGAACAATGAGCGCGAATAATTTGCTTGAAAGGAGATCGGTCGGCCGAAGTTGATGCGATTGAAAGTCAAGGGCGGCGGCAGCGTGCCTTGGAGGGCATGTCCGGCGATGAAGCTGCGCCCTGCCAGAATGCCAATCTCGTTCTTCTTGTCATCTGGAAACTGGGCCAGCGCGCCCGTGGTTAGCGCCGCTACCACGAGGATGAGCACGAAACCACTCCGCCTGCGAGACATCTGGCCTCCTCCAACTGCGATTCACTGACAAACTCAAGCGCCAGAGTAGGTTAGCACGCAGCTCCCTGCCCGGCGACGGGCCACTGGTACCTCCTTTGATGCGTCCCCTGGGCCACGACCTTCCGGGGACTAGGCCCGGCATCTCGTTTTTCCACAGAATTTCCTCAGCCCGGCCAGTTCAGCGGTCTAATGGACCACCACGCCGGCGTAGCCCACCACCTGCTCGCGGTCGCCGGAGACATCGCCTGAGGTCGCGTATTCGATCAGGCTGGCGGATTGTGCCCCCAGCCGACGGGCTGCCGTCAGCATCACCACCGCCGGGCCGTAGCCGCACATGCTGATGTCTTCGCGGTGCACCACGTCGAAGAGGCCGCGCGCGTCCAACGCCAGCAGGCGTTCGATCGCCAGATGGTCTTTTTGACGAGTCAACGCGTCGGACTCGTAGTGGTTCATGTCGCTGGAGGCCACCAGCAGCGCGTCGCCATGCGGGATGGCGGCAGCCAGTGCTTCTCCCAGCGCGGCCAGAATATCGAAGCGCCCGGTGCCAATCACAATGGGCACAATGCGCACATCCGGGCGCTGCACTTGCAGGAACGGCAATTGGACTTCGATGGCGTGCTCGAAGCGGTGCGCCTCGCGGTCTTCGTGGAGAGCCGGACAGTGTTGTTGCACCGCGGCAGCCAACGCCGCATCCACCGGTACCGCGCCCAGCGGAGTCTCCCACGCGCCCTGGTTCATCACTGCCAGCGGTTCGCCGCGGCCAGTGTGGTTGGGGCATAGCACAATCACGCTGGATGGAATCGCAACCCGGGCATAGACCGCGCCGGCGACGCGGCCCGAGTAAATGTATCCGGCATGCGGAACCAGGCAGCCGATGGCAGGCTGCGGCTCCGCGGCAGGCGCGGATTTCTCGGTCGCCAGGTAACTCTTCACATCCGCAAGCAGGGTTCCACGCGCCCCGGGATAGAAGCGTCCAGCTACAGCGGAATGGCGGATCTCCGGGTTCATCTCCCCTCCCAGTCCGCGAAGAGCAAAGCACGGAATGCTGGCGTTACCTTCCGCTCAGCACCGCTGCCGCCTGCAAGGACCGGAACAGGGCCGCGGTTTTCTCCAGCGGCAGGGCTTCGGCGCGCACTGCGGGCTTGATGCCACTTTCCTCCAGCGCGGCCTTGAGCGCGGCTTCCGGATAGCGGCCCCGCAGGTTGTTCCACAACGTCTTGCGCTTCTGCGCAAAAATCAGTTTCAGGAAATTCGTAAACTCCTCGGGGCGCACGCCCAAGCGTTCGCTCTTCGCTTCCATGGTAAGCCGGAGCACGGCAGAATGCACCTTCGGCGGCGGATTGAACGATTCTGGCGGCAGCTCAAACAATTTCTCCACGCGCGCATGCAGCTGCGCTGTAGACGAGAGCAGGCCGTAGTCGCGGCTCCCGGGTTTCGCGGCAAGGCGGTCCGCCACTTCGCGCTGCACCATGATCACGACGCGGTCAAAGTAACGGGCAAAATCAAACAGGTGCAACAGAATCTCAGACGTCGCGTAATATGGCAGGTTGCCCACCAGGTGCACGCGCGGGAACTCCACCTTCAGGCCCGGTCGCGCCAGGCCAGGCCGCGGCGCGAACAGCGTGTCGAAATCCACCGAGAGAATATCCGCCTCGATCACCTCAACGTGACGCTCGGTGGCAAACTCCATGCTCAACTGGGCGGCCAGCACGCGGTCGAGTTCAATGGCGATCAGTCGCTGCGCACGCTTCGCCAAAAGGCGTGTGAGCGTGCCCGGCCCGGGGCCAATCTCCAGCACGGTACGCGCGGAGATGTCGCCCAGCGCGGCCACAATCTTGCCGACAGCCTCGTCGTCACGCAGAAAGTGCTGTCCCAGTTTGGGGCGCGACCTGGGCACCGGTGCTTTCTTCACATTGACCCTCTTTCCGCGAGGCGCATACACTGGGCCTGCAACTTTGCCCATCATCATAGCCTGAGCTCGTGAAACCCGCCGGGAGGAATCGCCGATGCACATTGCCTTCGCAGCGCCGGAGTGTGTGCCCTTTGCCAAGACAGGCGGCCTCGCAGACGTCGTCGGCGCGCTGCCCAAAGCCCTGGCCGCCGCCGGACATCAGGTCAGCTTGTACCTCCCACGGTACCGGCAGGCCCGCCTGACCGAGGCCAAGACCGTAGCCAGCAGCCTCACCATTCCCTTTGATGACCAGTACCGCTTTTGCTCGCTGCTGACCACCGGCAACCAGGGCGGCGTGACCACCTACTTCGTAGACTACCCGCCGTTTTTCGATCGCGAGGCGTTGTATGGAACTTCCAGCGGCGACTATCCCGACAACGCGGAACGCTTCGCGCTTTTCAGCCGCGCCGTGCTCGAAGCGTCCAAGATTGTGGGCGTGCCGCAGGTCTTCCACTGCCACGACTGGCAGACCGCGCTCATCCCGGTGCTCTTGCGCTCGCTCTACGCCGAAGACCCGGCGTTTGCGGATGCCGCCACCGTGTTCACCATCCACAACGTGGGTTATCAGGGACTCTTCCCCGCAGACATTCTTGCCCTGCTGCAACTGCCCTGGGACCTGTTCACCGTTTCCCGTATGGAATTTTTCGGGCAGGTGAATTTGCTCAAAGGCGCCATCGTCTACGCCGACTACGTGACCACGGTCAGCCGCAAATATTCCCAGGAAATTCAGACCGCGGAATACGGCTTCGGCCTCGAAGGTGTGTTGCGCGGCCGCGCCAGCACGGTGACCGGCATCCTAAACGGCGTGGACTATGCCGAGTGGAGTCCGCAGACCGACAAATTCACGGTGACACGTTTCTCCTCCGGCGACCTCACCGGCAAGCAGCGCTGCAAACGGGATCTGCTGGCGGCGTTTGGCTTGGAGAGCGCTGACCAGCGGCTGCCAGTGATTGGCATCGTTTCGCGCTTCGCCGCGCAGAAGGGTTTCGACCTGATCGCGCAGATCGCCGACCGGCTGGCGCGCGAAGAAGTGATCCTGGTGGCGCTCGGCACCGGCGAACGCGACTACGAAGAAATGTTCCGGCGGCTGAACAAGCTGTTCCCCAACAAAATCGCGGTGAGGATCGCGTATGACAACGCGCTGGCCCACAAAGTGGAAGCCGGCGCCGATATGTTCCTAATGCCGTCGCGCTACGAACCCTGCGGCCTGAGCCAGATTTACAGCCTTCACTACGGCACGGTACCGATCGTGCGGGCCACCGGCGGCCTCGACGACACGGTCGAGACCTGGGATGCGCGCACCGGCAAAGGCACCGGCTTCAAATTCACCGAGTACAACGGCGAGGCGCTGCTGGATTGCATCAAGCGCGCGCTGACCGCCTACCGCGACCAGGCGTCCTGGGAAGTGCTGATGCGCAATGGCATGAGCAAAGATTTTTCGTGGAGCGCCTCCGCGCGCGAGTACGGCAAGATATATGAGCGGGTGCGGCAGATGCGGGCGGCCGGGGGGTAGGGACGCTCCTGCGCGTATTTGGAAATCAGAGAGGATCGAAATGGACATTGTCGCGCGGCTCGAAGCGGCGAGGAATCAAACGCTGCGTTACTTTGACTTGAGCGACGAGCAACTCGACCGAAATTACGCACCAGGCAAGTGGTCGGTCCGGTTCATCTTGCATCACCTCGCTGATGCGGAGACAGTTTTATTCGAACGAATCCGCCGCGTCCTCAGCGAACCCAGACAAGTGCTCTGGGCGTTTGATCAGGCTGCGTGGGCAACCGGACTCGACTACGCACGGCTGCCGCTCGATCTCTCTCGGCGAATCTACGACGCCGTCCGCGCTGGGACCATCTATCAGGCTGGTCTGCACTATGACAGAGATGGCCACCGTGAGTTCGTCCACAGCGAAACGGGCGTTCGGACCCTGAAGGCCGAATTCGACAAGGTCGCTTCCCATAACGAGCACCATCTTGAACAGATTGAATTGGCATTGAAGGGGTTCGGAGCATCACGCCCCTAGCGTTCCGCGCGCTGCGTCCCCGTGGAAGAGCGGCCCTTCAGGGCAGCGCTTGCGCGACCGCACCACCACACTGGGGGTGCCCCACATCTCGCTTTTTGAGATGTGGGAGGCAAAATGCTCGCACTACGAGACTCCACTCCGGCGTGCGGTCGTGGCAGCAACCGGTGATACGCGTGGGCCACCCGCCTCTGACGAGCATGCCTGTTGGCTGCTGCGTGGATCGGTGAGATCATGGGGCGGCGTCAGGAGGCTACAAAATGACGGTGCTGCGCGTGGTTGAAATCGTAATAATCGTGCTTGTGATCTACGCGGCGGTTCGATTTTTCAATAAAAGAGGATAGGCTCACGCGGTTGGCGGTCGGTCCTTCGGGAAGTTTTTCTCCTCGTGGTCGAAACAGCATCGGCTCACGCTTCACTTGATTTCAGGATCGGCGGGCGGCCCACCCCTAGATTTTGACTTCAGCGCGCACCACCTGAACCCAGGAACCGGTGATCAAGTGCAGGTGATGATCGCGAAGTGCGGCGGCGCATGCGAGAATCAGAATCACGCGTGGGTCACCCGCCCATTGTTTCGGAGGGATTATGGCAACCGGGGTCATCCGCCCGAACAGTCAGCGTTTTGAAAATCTGTTTTTTTCAGGCATGGCTGTGGTGATTCTTGTCTCCGTTTTTGTGGGCTTCGCCCACAGCTATTATCTCGCCGGGCTGTTCAAGGCTCCACTGCCCAACCTGCTCGTTCACATCCACGGCGTGGTGTTCACCTCCTGGATTCTTTTGCTCATCGCTCAAACCTCGCTGGTTTCCGCTGGCCGCGTGGATGTGCATCGCCGCCTGGGGGTCTTGGGATTTGGTTTGGCATGTCTGCTCGTCATCCTCGGCGTGCTGGTGGCCACCGGAGCAATGGTCAGGTTCTATGAGCCCGGTGATCCGGGAGTGCCCGGGCGAGCGTTTTACGCCATCCCCCTGGCCGACATGCTGATGTTTTCCACCTTGGTTTACTTCGCCTTCCGCAACCGCTTCAATCCTCCGGCGCACAAACGGCTGATCCTGATCGCTACGTTGTCGATTATGGACGCGGCCTTTGACCGCTGGCCCATGCATCTGCCGTGGTGGAATTTCCGCGTGACCCCTCTGTTGTGCTGCTACCCGTTGCTGTTGCTGCTGATGGCCTACGACAAGTGGTCCACCAGCAAGGTTCAGCGTGCCACGCTCTGGGCCAGCGGGTTCCTGGTCGTGGTGCAGACCGGGAGGATTTTTATCGGGCGAACCGCCGCCTGGCAGAGTTTTGCCACGTGGATCTATACGCACGCGCGGTCTTTCTACTAAAGGCCAAACCAACGAACTGGCGCGTTCGGTTCACTCCCGCACCCTTGCCGCCAGCGCACCCAGGCCCTCAAACCGTACCGTGATCGCCCCATAGTTGCGGCGGTACGCCCGTTCCACATCTTCCGCCACCACCACGTTGTCCCCTTCCGGGTATTGCCGCCGGAAGGCTTGCAGATTGGTGGCATCAAAATTTGCCGCGGACCACTTACACTCCACCGCCAGCGGTTGACTCCGCCGCCCCGCCAGAACAAAGTCTACCTCGTGTCCACGCTTGTCCCGCCAGTAGAAGACTTCCCGGTCCTGCCGCTGCGCCATGATCTCGTTCAGCACAAAGTGTTCCCAGAGTACGCCCAGGTCTTCGCCACGCAATGTCTGCCAGCCGTGGTAGTAGCAAACAAAGCCGGTGTCGAAGCCATACACCTTGGGCGCGGCAATGATCTCTGACGGGCGGTGGCTGTTGAACGGCCGGATGATGTGGGCCACAAAGGTGGCTTCCAACGCCTTCAGATAGTTTCCGAGCGTCGTCCGGCTCACCTCGCACGGTCCCGCAAAACGGGTCGCTTCGAATACTCCCCCGCTGTGACTCAGAACCAGTTCGGTGAATTTCTGGAACGAACTGCGGCGTTCCAGCCGAAACAGCTCTTGGATGTCCTTGGCCCAATACCCGTCCATCCACTCCTGGAAATCGCGCTCGGGCAGAGCGTCGGCCAAAAAGAATGGTGGCAGCCCGCCGCGCAGCAACCGGTACCGGAGATCGGGACGCTGGGCGTCCGCCAAATCGCTCAGACACATCGGAGTCAGCCAGACCGTGCGCTTGCGTCCCGCCAGGGTGTCCTTGAACTTGGCGGAGGCCCCCAGGGTGGACGAGCCGGTGGCCAGCACCCGGATTTTAGGATAGTGGTCAGCCGCGATCTTCAATAGTTCGGAAGGATTCGGCAGGCGGTGGATTTCATCCAGCACAATCCGCTGGCTGCCAAAGCCATCGAGGAAGGCCTGCGGGTCCTCCATCATTCGACGCACCCGGGGCAGCTCGCAATCAAAGTACTCGATGTCGGGAAGGCTCTGGCACAAATATGTCTTGCCGGCTCGCCGCACCCCGGCCAGCCACAGCACCCGACGCTCTTCCCAGGCCCCCTCGAGCCGTTCTTGCCAAAATCGCCGCTGTACCATACGCAACTATGATTGCATATAGTGACACTAAACGCAATCCTAGTTGTGTTTGGTACATTGCAGCCTGTAAGCCGGCTTGCCCGCAAAGGGTTCAATTCGTCAATTTGCCTTTGTGGCCGGCACGCCGAGGTCAACGATGTTGTCGCCTTTTTTTAGCGACGGCACGGCATTGACGTGAAGCACGATGCCGGATACAGGCGCGCGGGGCTCGGCGATGACTTTGCCGACGTAGTCGGTGATGGTGCCGAGCTTCATACCGACCGAGACGTAGCTGCCGCGCTTCACCAGCGGGTACCAGATGCCGGCGACATCCTTGGTGGTAAAGCCGGATTCTGGGGTGAATGCGACTACGTCGACTAATCTTTCGATCCACACGGGATTCTCGATGGCGTGAGGTTCGCCCGGCAGCATCTTGAGGGCACGCATGGTGCTGAGGGTGCCGTTAACGAGGAGGGCGACGTCGTCGGAATCGACGGTCCCCGCGTAGCCAGCTTCGACCACGATGGCGGGCTTGCCGCGGACGGAGGCGGTGTTATCCAGGTAGCGCGTGGCGGCGGGGTCGCTGGGGCGCTCGCGCCAGATGATGATGTGATCGAGGCCGAAAGCGAGCACCATTTCCTTGGAGGTGCGGTCCTGGGCTTCGCGGCCGGTGGGACCCCAGTAGGCATAAGGGCGGAGGCTTTCGTCGAGGTCGCCGCCGTGGTAGTCGATGAGGTAGTCGCAGCGGTCGACGATTTCCTTGGTGATGAGGTACGACGCGCGCTCGGTTTGCGTGCCGTCGACTTTGCCCGGGTAGAAGCGGTTCATGCTCTTGTTGTCGATGGGATTGACGTGGGGGACTTTTTGCTCGAAGGACTGGATGTTGATGAGCGGGACGAGGATCACGGTGCCGGTGATCTGGGCGGGGTCGAGCGCGGCAATAAGTTTTTCGATGGCGATGATAGAGGCGTATTCGGTGCCATGAGCCCCGGAAACCAGCGCCAGGATTTTCCCCGGCTTGGCCCCGTTCACCACCACCACGGGGATGCTGGTGGCGGCGTCAACGCCCGCGGGCACTTCCAGCGTTCCGGCTGATTTCTCGCCGGGGCCAGCCGAAGCGCTGCCAACGGTGAATCGCGATTGCGCACTCGCAAGAACAGCAGCCAGCAGCAGGACTGTGATGATGCAAAGACGATTGCGCATGGCGACCCTCTCAGAACGCAGGGAGCCTAGCACGCGGAAGCTGAATCGGACAAGGTAAAGAGAAAGAGGAGGACGTTCTGCAATCTGCAATCGCTTCTGACTTCTGCAATCTGCAATCGGTTTTGCTGGCATCACCACCCCCGGGGGTGCCCCACATCTCGTTCTTTGAGATGTGGGAGGCAATGGCCCGTGTGGCGCGGGCGCCCTCGCCCGCGTGGTCTTGACTCTGCCGGTTTGCGGTGTTCAATTCGTCAATTTGTCTTTGCCTCTCCGCTTAAGCAAAGCTTGGACGGGCCACCCGCCAGCGGCGGGCGCATCACATGACCCACGTTCTCGTATCACTGACTCTCCCGTCGCAGCAGCGTACTAATAACCCGTCCTTTCTGTGTACAAAAACAACCGCCCCCAAGATTAGGAGGAGCCATGATTCGCCGTCTTTTGTCTGGCTTCGTTGTTCTCTTTGCGGTTAGCGGATTTGCCCAGGAACAGGAAAACCCCGCGAGCAAGCCCAGTACTCCAGAATCTGCGGCTGTGAAAGAATCGAAGCCGGCTGATTCTGCGCCGCAGATCGCTTATTTGCATGTCTACCGTCATCGCCGGTATGTGGGCTCAGGCCTGGCCCCAACCATCTCCGTGGACCTCACCAAGGTGGCTCGCGTCGGCAACGGACGCCGCTTCACCGCACGCCTCCAGCCTGGAACCCATACGGTACGTTCCGACGACAAGTCATCTGCGGTCACGATCGACGCCAAGGCTGGGGAGCATTACTACGTCCGCATCGACGAGGAGGCTGGTTTCTGGAAAGGACACGGCAGAATGACGCTGCTGATGCCCGACCAGGGCAAAGCGGAGTATCCGATGCAAAAGCCAGTGGAAGACGACCGTCGCTTCGCCAAGGACATGCTCGAAGTGGAAGCAGATCCAGGGCACTAGGTCCGTCGAAACTTTTGACGCTTTTCGAATGGACGCATTTGACGGCGCAACCCGGAAATTCGGCAATTCGAAAATGAACTCACTTCTGCAATCTGCAATCTGACTTCTGCAATCGGTCCAACTGGGTAGCCTCGGACTTCAGTCCGGGGAACCAGCCACCCTCTCAATCCCCACGCCCCGCAGGGGCAACCTGGCGCAAGGGTATTGACACCTCCCCCGCGTGGGGGTAGAGTGGCCCCGCTCGACGATGGCCTCCTGGCCACGTTTCCACTCGAGCCCGGGCCCTAGCTTTTCAGCAACTCACACTTCAGGAGACGATGAGGCCGTTTCTTGTCGGCTCCGGCAGATCGGGGCGCTCTGAGATGGACGCAAAGGCCGGCCTACCCGCCCCTCATAAAGTCGGCTAGCAGTGCTCGCGCTTGCGCCGCACAGAGAGAGGACTGGCATATGAAATCCATCACCCTAAACAGACGGGAGGCAGCGCTGGGTGTAGTGACCGTTACCATCGGAGCCTTCGTCCCGGCAGGCGCAGCCGCTCAGCAGGGCGCTCACGGCCCAGACGCTCCCCCTTTTCCTCCGAAGGGAGCCGGGAATATTCACGAAGATATCTTGCTCCGCATTTCGGAAAAGCTGGGGACTACAGCAATCAACACGGAGGCCGGGCTCTCAAAGCTTGTCCAACTGCTCCGGGAGTGGGACATTATCAGCCAAGCAGATGCAGAGAAGTTGAACAAATTGATCGATGCGATTTTCAAGTCAACCCAGGATGAAATCATCAAGAGGATTGACGAACTCTACGAGACATTTGCCGCAGAAGCTGGCGCCGTTACCGCTGCGATCTTGAGCATCGCACGGAGCAGCATCAGGTACGCAAAGACCAGATTCAAGGAGCACCACCGGGTTGTGGAGGTTGTGTGCTCTGATGTTATTGGAGCGCTGGGCGGGGCTGTGGCTGGTAAGAAATTGGGGGGGTATGGCTCGCTGATTGGTGCGCTTGCCGGAGCCGTTGGGGCGTCCGCCAAGGCCGCATACGAATAGTGCGTGATGGGCTTCTGGAGCTCGGAGCTTTTTCTCTGGACTCGGTGTTCGGGCCAAGAAGAGTCAAATCGACAGACGACCGTAGCAGATATAGAATTTAGCTTCGCTCCTTAGGGCTGCGTAACTGTAACGTTCTCCAGCGGAGGCAAATTGGCAAAGA
Organism: Terriglobia bacterium; assembly: GCA_041495845.1. Taxonomy (GTDB): domain Bacteria; phylum Acidobacteriota; class Terriglobia; order Terriglobales; family Acidobacteriaceae; genus JBGQDM01. The sequence continues at coordinate 23,968 of JBGQDM010000037.1, forward strand.
AGAAAAAGGGGCCATTTCAATCACTTCTTGAGCAGCAGCTAAACACCACCCCACAACAGGTGCGGCAGCAGCGCGTGGAACTCATGCAAGAGATTCAACAACTACGCGGCCGGCCCCTCGTGACCTATGCAACCAACATCGAAATCTCTGCTCCTGGTGTACCCACCTTCATTCATCCACAAGACATAGTTCCACTGACGGAAGTCCTAGATAGCGTGGAGGGTGACGCACTTGATTTCCTCCTAGAAACTCCTGGAGGCCTGGCCGAAGTAACTGTTGATATTGTCAACCTACTTAGGCCTCGGTTCAAGCACGTGTCATTCATTGTCCCTCATTTTGCCATGAGTGCAGGCACGATGCTTGTAATGTCCGGCGACGAAATATTGATGGATCATCGTTCTTCGTTGGGGGCCATTGACCCGCAATTCATGGGGCCGGATGGCCGCCCCCAGCCGGCACAGGCGATCCTCACTGGAATCGACACGATCAAGAAGGAAGTTGACGCTAACAATGGAAATTTGCACCCCGTATATGTCCCGATTCTCCGCAATGTTGATCCTGGGAGGCTCCAATCTGCGCTGAACGCAAGTGAACTCTCTCGTGTGCTAGTAACTGATTGGCTGGCCAAGTACAAGTTTCGGGAGTGGAGCACCCATTCATCCACGGGGTTGCCAGTAGAGCCCGCAGACCGTCAGGCACGGGCCCGCGAAATTGCTGAGAATCTATGTCACCATCAAAACTGGCTCAGCCACTCGCGCCCGATCAAAATTCCTGAACTTGAGCAGCTGCGCCTTAAGATCACCGATTACGGGAGAATACCCGAACTGCAACAAAGGATTTGGGCGCTGTGGGTAAACCTCCATTTCTTTATGACGAGCTCCAATGTTTACAAGGTATACGAGTCTGACTCGGTCGAACTGTACAAACTTGCTCTGAATCAAAATCAGCCCGCACAGATAGTCCCCATGCCAATTCCGGTTGGTGGGCCACAGTCCCCTGCTCAGGCTGTGGCAATTGCTCAATTTGCCATAGCAGGCCTGAAATGCAAAACATGTGGCACGAACTACAAAGTTCAGCTAAACTTTGTTCCCAACGTGCCGTTGCAGGCGGGAAGCGATCCGTTTCCCAAGAGTGGAAATTTTACTTGCCGTACTTGCCAGACAGTACACAATCTAACGGGCTTAAAAATGCAGGTTGAAGTAAGTACAAAACGACCAGTCGTCTTCTAAAGGGCCATGTTCTCAAGTCACCAAGCAGGAGCCCGTTCGATGCTAGAATTCGAAGATATGACAATGGAAATCACATGTTTAGAGGTAGGCGGCCAGAAGGTGCCGCTCCCGCGGCAGGGGCCTATAGCCGACACCAACGACGATATTGTGGCGCGGATCTCGGAAATGATGGAGCAGGTTGAGGGGTCTGAGCCTAGTTGCATAGCGCTGAGCACGTCCGCCTCCTTCTGACACAGGAGAAATCTGCTGCACGGTGGAGACTCGGCTTCCGATGGGTGGCCCACCTTTGAGGTCTTGACTTCGGCAAGCATCAAATGGACCGGGGGTGGAAGACAAGAGCCTCGCAGTGCGGAACGCGACTCCGCGCGGTGACCAGCTTTCTCTTTCCCCTTGACATTCCCTCCCCGCCGGCGCATAAAAGATATAGCAAGACAAAACTAAATAGCCGCAAGTCATAACCCCTTACGGCTCTAGATTTTCCATATAAGTCCTGATTCCTCCAGGATTTAAGCGCGATTCTCCCGCCAACACCATGATTCCAAAGACCGAGGGGAGGGGGTAGGGGAGTACTCCTCAGCTATTACCTGCTTTGCAAACATCGATCGCAAACCCAAGCCCCGACTCCCCAAAGTAACCTCCCCTTCTGCCATTTCCGCCTGCCTGTGCTATACTCCTTTTGACGCTTCTGCTACGGTTTGCTCGTCACGCGGTGGTCCGCTTCTTACGGCCAGCTTCATCTCCGCTTTTCCTGCCCGCCGTTTTCAAGTTCAGCGCCATATCTCAATTGAGTGGCTTCGTGCCAGGACTCCTCGTGTGTCCGCATCTCGCCCCTCCAGAAAGTACTACCGAATGACAGGATTTACAGAACTACCGCTTTCTGCTGCGTTGCAGCAGAAATTGGCGGCAGCTCAATTCATCACCCAAACTCCCATCCAGGAACGTGCGATTCCTCCCGCTCTCGAAGGCAAAGACGTACTCGCCACCGCTCAAACCGGAACCGGCAAAACCCTCGCCTTCCTCATCCCCTTGATCGAGTCGCTGCGCAAACAGCCCTCGCGCCAGGTCACCGCGCTGGTGTTGCTGCCCACGCGCGAACTCGCTCAGCAGGTCAACGCCGAGTACGAACTGCTGCGCGGCTCGCTGCCCAAAGCGGCGCTCGTAATCGGCGGCATTCACGAGAAGGGACAGCTCCAGGCGCTGCGCTCCGGCGCGTCGCTGGTCATTGCCACTCCCGGACGTCTCGAAGACTTCATGGATCGCCGTCTCGCCGACGTGCGCAACGTGCGCATTCTCGTGCTTGACGAAGCCGACCGCATGCTGGACATGGGCTTCTTGCCTTCCATCCGGCGCATCCTCTCCGCCATTCCGCAGGCACGGCAAACGCTGTGCTACTCGGCCACACTGGAACGGTCCGTTGCCGGCCTGGTGCACGAATACATGCGCTCGCCCGTGCGGGTGGCGCTCGGCTCCGTGTTGAAACCCGCGGAGAGCGTTTCGCTGCAGGCCTACGAAGTGCGGCCGACGGAGAAACTGGACGTGCTGCGGCGCTTGCTCTACTCCGAGAAGGGACAGACGCTCATCTTTGCCCGCACCAAACGCGGCACCGAACGTCTGGCCAAGAAGCTCGTACAGGAAGGCTTTAACGCCGCCATGATTCACGGCGACCGTTCGCAGTCACAGCGCAACGGCGCGCTCGCCGGCTTTCAGGACGGGCGCTACCAGATCCTGGTGGCGACCGACGTGGCCGCTCGCGGTCTGCACGTGGACGATGTCGCTCACGTAATTAACTACGACCTGCCCAAAGCAGCCGAGGACTTCATCCACCGGGTGGGCCGTACCGGCCGCGCCGGATTGCAAGGCCGCGCTTCTTCGCTGGTTTCGGGCGTGGAAGTGATCGAGTTGCGGCAGATTGAACGCACGCTGCAATTGCGCATCGAACGCTGCCAGCTGGATGAATCCGCCGATGAACCACAGCGGCGGCGGCCGCCGGTGCAAAACACTTTGCAATCACGCACGCTCACCGCGTTGCCCGGCGAAGTGTTCGTCTAAGAAAACTGAGGCCTGGTGGGGGAGGCAGCCGGGAATTTTCCGGGCTGCGTCCCACCAAGTCCGGCCTGGGCCCGTGCTACACTCCACCCGTCCATGGCTCACACGCTTCGCCGCTGGGCGCAGAAAAATTCGTTGCTCAACGTGCTCTACAATTTTCCACGCCTGTGGAAGGGCTATTACCCGGTCTTTCTCGACTATCCGTTCGACTCGAAACCCCGCTACGGACACGGGTTTCCACCGCATCCGGAACTACACGCGCTGCTCGCTCGCGACGCTGAGCAATATCTCGCGAGGCTGACTGGGTTGATGCGTTTCGCGCCGCAGCTCTTGCAGATTCCGGCGCGCGCGCCGGAGTCGTCTCCCGAACCTTGCTGGCTGAATCCATGGTTGAGCGGGCTGGATTTGTTCGCGCTCTACGGATTTCTTGCCGAGCGCCGTCCGCGACGCTATTTTGAGATTGGCTCGGGAGTTTCCACGAAGGTTGCGCGACGCGCCATCCGCGATCACAAACTGGCGACGCAGATCGTTTCGCTCGACCCGCATCCGCGCGCGGAAATCAACGCGCTCTGTGATCGCGTGCTGCGGCAGCCGCTACAAGAGGCGGACCTGAGCGAAATCCTCGCGCTCGACCGCGGCGACATGCTTTTCTTCGACGGCTCGCATCGTTCCCTGATGAATTCCGACGTCACGGTATTCTTTCTGGAGATTCTGCCGCGTTTGCGGCCTGGTGTCGTCGTGCACATTCACGATATCGATTTGCCCTGGGATTATCCGCCGGAACGCGCCCACTGGTATTACTCGGAACAGTATTTGCTGGCCGTGTCGCTGCTGGCGGGCCATCCGAATTATCGCGTGCTGCTGCCCAATGCGTTTGTGAGCCGCGAAGCGGCGACCGGGATTGAGGCTTTCTGGAGCCAGGCACAGCTTGCCGGCGTGCCGCGTTCCGGCACGTCATTCTGGATCGAGACCCGTTGACTATGCCGCCGACATCGCCTGCCCCCGCGCCGTCCTCGTTCTGGCGCCGGCTCTCGCGCTCGCTCTTCTGGATGGTGGTGATTGCGTTCGTGGTTCGAATCGCGGGCATTTTTCTTTTTCACACTTACAAGTTTCGGCCCGGGGACGAAGGCTTTGCCTTCGGTTGGGAAATGGGACGCATTGGCCGGGCTCTGGTGATGGGTCGCGGCTTTAGCGATCCGTTTCACGGACAGACCGGCCCTACCGCCTGGGAGCCGCCACTCTATCCTTATCTTGTGGCCGCGGCCTTTCGTCTCTTCGGCGTCTACTCGCGGGCTTCGGCGTTCGTGCTTATCGGCTTGAACTGTCTTTTTTCCGCGCTCACTTGTTTGCCCGTGTTTTTTATTGCGCGGCGCTCGTTTGGTGAACGCGTGGGCCGGTGGGCGGCGTGGACCTGGGTGCTGCTGCCCTCCACCATGTACTGGGCCATCAAACCGGTGTGGGAGACCAGCCTCTCGGCGCTGTTGCTGAGTGTGATCTTTCTTTTTGTTCTGGAACTGGAACAGAAAGACGGGCTTTGGCTGTGGGCCATGTTCGGCATCCTTTGGGGCGTGGTCGCGCTCAGCAGCACATCATTGTTGGCATTTCTTCCGTTCTCAGGACTCTACGCCTGGTATCGCCGCCACCGCAGCGGCCGGCATTCGCTTCTGGGCGTGCTGCTGGCTTCCCTGCTCTTCATCGGCTGCATCACGCCCTGGCTGGTGCGGAACCAGCGCGTCTTTGGCCGCTTCATTTTCATTCGCTCCAACTTTGGCGCAGAACTTCGGCTGGGAAATGGTCCCGACGCCAACGGTATGTGGATGTTCTATCTCCACCCCACCCTCAACGTGCTGGAGATGCGGCGTTACGCGCAGATGGGCGAGATCGCTTACGTGGCTTCGCGCCAGCGCGAAGCCGTGGCGTTTATCCGCGAGAACCCGGGGCGTTTCGCTTTCCTGAGCCTGAAGCGGTTCGACTACTTTTGGGCCGGAGTACCGCGCCCGGGCACC
>JBGQDM010000038.1:0-28171 GCA_041495845.1 Terriglobia bacterium
ACTATGAATACAAACTACTTACAGGAAGCTCCGCCTGGTCAATGCCGTGCCCGAAGCGCGGGCATTGCAAGATGTTGCGACAAAGCGGGCTACTGTGCGGTGTTACCACCCGGATGGGACATCGGGGGACCAGGGTGAATCTATTGTGCGGGATGTCTTGAATTTTGGGTAGAGCCTTATTTCCATGCGGAGAGGAGAAGTCTGTATCCCAGTCTTGTGCCCGCATGCGGCAGCTTCGCCGTGGGAGGCGCGCCCCGGAATTTACCCACTGGCCCAGTCTCGCAGCTTCCAGCCTTCGCCTTCGACCGCTACGGCTGCGGCAAAGCCTGCTCCGGGTTGCAGCGAACGCAGCCTCCAGAGGGAGGCTTCGGCCGCTTCCGGCCGCGTTGCCAGTAGAGCCGCGTCTGCGTCTACGGACACATCAAACTGCGCCAGGGGCAACGAAAGTCCTTCTCCCTTGGCCTTGATGAAGGCTTCTTTCCGCGTCCAGCAGGCAAAGAACGCGGCTTCCTGTTCTGGCTCGGGGAGCGCCCCGATTGCCCGCTGCTCCGTCCGGGAAAAAAAACGCCGCACAATCGCCGCCCGGTCGGCATCGTGCCGGAAAGCCTCTACATCGATTCCGATGCGTCGCCCGCGCACAAAGCCCAGCAGCGCTAACTCGCCGGAGTGGGAAACATTGAAACGTAATTTGTCCGGAGCATTGGGTCCCGCCAGCTCGGGCTTGCCGTGTGCCGAGTAGGAGAAGCGCAGGGTGTCTGGCGGCTGCTGCAAAAACGCGCCCAAAAAAATCCGTAGCAGCGCGCGGCAGGCGGTGAAATTACGCCGATCAGTTTCGAAATGAAAGCGGCTCGCTCGTTCGCGTTCGTCGGAGGCGAGCACTTCTTGCCAGCGCGCTTCTTCGGTAGCCACTGCCGTCAGACGAATGCGGGCGACATGAACTTCGTTCGCGGGCAGCGCCAGCGGCCCCTGCAGGTCCCATCCCGCTCTGCCTACATCCCGCGCCGTCACCCGTCAGCGCTCCGGCGCAATCCGGGCGGCGCGCGCTTCGGTGGTTGCCGGTTGCCGCCTCTCCCGCGGAATTTTCATGGAATATTTCAGCAGACACCACAGCGCCCGCACCCCGTCACGCCAGCCAATCTTCTTGCCCTCTTCATACGTGCGCCCTGTGTAGCTGATGCCCACTTCGTAAATGCGCACGCCCCGCTTCGCCACCTTCACCGTGATCTCCGGTTCGAAGCCGAAGCGGTCCTCTTCAATAGCAATGGATTGCAGCAACTCTCGCCGGAACGCCTTGTAGCAGGTTTCCATGTCGGTGAGATTAATGTTGGTCAACGCGTTGGAGATCAGCGTGAGCATCCAGTTGGCTACCGAGTGCCAGAAGTACAGCACACGATGCGGCCTGCCACCGAGAAAGCGCGAGCCATAAACCACGTCCGCTTTCCCCTGGAGCAGCGGCCCCAGCAGCACGGGATACTCCACCGGGTCATACTCCAGATCTGCATCCTGAATGATGACGAAATCTCCGGTTGCTTCCGCGATGCCGCGCCGTAACGCTGCACCCTTGCCCCGGTTTTTCGGCTGGAGAAGAACTTTCAACTGCGGGTACTGCTCCTGCAATCCCGTCAAAATTTCGCGCGAGCCGTCGCTCGAACCATCGTCCACGCAGATCAACTCGATGGCCATGGGCATGGCCAGCACCCGCTCCACCACGGTCCGCAACGTGGCACGCTCGTTGTAGACCGGCATGACCACCGACACGGTGGTGGCCGAACTCGTGCTGGAATTCGAAGTCATCGGGAGGAAGGAATTTTGATTCCCAGTGTAACCGACGCCGCTCGACTCGGGGAGTCTGAAACCGGGCGCGGGGCGGCGGCCGGGGCCCCGGTAATTTCTACTTCCGGCGGACTGCAAAGCTGGAAAAATCTCTCGCTGCGGACGCTCCGTCCGAGTGCCAGCCCGTGCCAACTGTGGTACTTTCTGGAACGTGAGAAAACTGGCTCCGAACACCGCCCCCGTCTAATCCAGTATCTGCCGCCGAAAGTGCTGAAAGCACTGGGCTTGTTACCCCGAGCCAGGAAGCGCCGCGGGGTTTGGCCGCGGAGCCCGCACCGCCTGAAAAAAAGCGTTTTCCTGGCCGCGCAGCCACCGAATGGCACGGTGCTTGCTGCCATGCTCTGCAACACTACTCTGCACAAGAGATTTTCGCTGACCGTGCCAGGCCAGCGATGTGTGTCTTCTTGATCTGGGTCGTCGGCGAAGACGCCCAGGTTTGGCGAACTACCAGCAACCATACAGCAGTGAATCAAACGGATCTCAAACTCGCGCCGCGCGAACAGCAGATTGCCGCGCTGCTGTTGCAGGGTTGCGACAATGCCGAGATCGCGCAAGAACTCAACATTGCGCGCCGCACCGTCAAAGCCCACTTCAATCGCATGTTTCAACGTTTCGGAATTCGCAGCGGCATCAAACGCGTCAAGCTTGCCACTCTTCTCTACCGGAGGCTCGAATGTTCCCCCAATCCCGTTACGGAAGCCGCATTCCCAGTCGGCGAGAATTCGCCATCATTGAACTCGTTGCTCAAGGACTAAAGAACCGCGACGTGGCGCAAGCTGTCGGTACCACCGAACACGTGGTAAAGAATTATCTGCGCTCGATCTACGACAAGCTTGGCCTCTGGAACCGGGTGGAGCTGGCGTTGTGGTACGAAGCCCGCCGTCTGGAGACTCAAGGCATCGCCTAAGGAAAGTCTGAAGAGCGACAACCGCGCTATTTTTCACGGCCGCCGCTCCATGCCAAGCACCAGCCGATTCCCTCAACCAGAAACCCACCGCGCAGATTTCCGAAACCTGCGCTGCTTGATTTTGATCTCCAGCACCCCAGCCGGTGAACTGAAGTGAGACAGGCGGGGCTTGACCTCGCGCGCCCTTGCCTGTCCGAGAAGGCTCCGTTTACAACCGGAGGACCAGTCAAGAACGAAATGGGGACTCATGCGGAGCGTAACGGCGTAATCGAGTTGCTGGTCTTTCAATCAGGTTTCGGCGTGACTCCAGCAGTGCGCACCGCAGCGTCGATTACCTGAATCCAGTTCGCCTCACCCAACGCCTGCCGCAGGCGCCTCTGGGCCGACTGCCAATAGGGAAGTACGCGCTTGTATTGCCCCTGTCCCGCTGCCGTTAGAAAAAGCCGAAGCTCGCGTCGGTCGGTTCCTGTCTCAGAGCGAAGCCATCCTTTCCGGCGCATGAAAGCCAGCGTTCTGGTAAGGGTCGTGCTGTCAATCTCTAACCATTCGGCCAGTTGTTTCTGGGAAATCCCTGACGCATGATTCAAAGCCTGTAACAGTGTGAATTGGGTCACGCGCAGGCCACTCGGGCGCAGCACGCTGTCGTAGAACTGAGTGACCACTCGGGCGGTCCTCCGCAGGTTGGCACACGCGCACGGCAGCCGAACGGCTGTCCTCCTGTGCGTTCCGGCGCCTCGTGGCCCAGCATTCATAGATATCTGTATCTACATCTGTATCAGCACAGCGAAATTGTTTGCAAGTTATTTTGGAGCGCTGATAGATGTATATACATCTATTGCAAAAGAAGTCCAATAAACAAAAGAGGTCAAGACATGAACTATCCGGTACCCAATTATTTGCTTCCTTATGTGCTGAGCGGAACTTCGGCGATCGTCATCACCGTGCTGTTCGGCCTGCACAGCGCGCTCAAGCTCGCTCGATGGCCAGCCCGAGACCGCAGGCAGGCGGTTGGGAGCGGTACGGTGCTGCTCGTCGCCTGGTTCGGCGCGGCGCTGTTGCTGTCCCGGTTCGGATTCTACCGGGGGACACCCCACCGGATTCCGACGATTCAGTATGGTGTTCTGATCCCGATCATAGTGGGCGTGGCACTGTTCTGGCAGTGGCGTACGCTTAGGCGCGTCATTGAGGCAGTGCCTCAGGAGTGGATCGTGAGTGTGCAGCTCTATAGAGCTCTAGGGTTGATCTTCCTCGTGCTCTATGCGGGGGGCCGTCTGCCGGGCGTGTTTGCCTGGCCTGCCGGCGCTGGCGACGTTATTGTCGGGCTGCTTGCCCCAGTCGTCGGCATCGCTTACGGGCGCGGGTCGCGTAATGCAGCCGGGTTGGTGCGCGCCTGGAATCGGTTTGGGATCATCGATTTGATTGTGGCCGTGGCGACCGGTTTGCTGACCTCACCTTCGCCATTCCAGATGTTCGCGTTTGGTGCGCCCAATGAGCTCATTAGCGCGTTCCCGCTGGCCATGGTTCCGGTGTTCCTGGTGCCGCTCTCGGTGCTGCTGCACTTGGCATCGTTGGAGAAATTGAGGCAGACGAAGGCTGGGCAGCAGCTTCCCCACCCGCTTCTCGCCAGCGAGCGGAGTTGATGGAGATGCTCTGGGTCACGAGAACCAAGCGTGATCAATTCCGCAGAAGTCGCGGCACGTTGACTAATCCAAGTCCCGGGCGGTCGGGCCGCATTCCGAAGCCGGTCGCCCGGGTCAGCAAGCGCGCCCTGTCTTGTCGTACCGATAACTCTCGGATCGTCGGCAGCACGGAAGGTGAGACCCAGCCAGCGCCCGTGTGTGCGCGTCAGCCGTCGTTTCTGCAGGTAAGCTGTAGCATCTCCTCACCTCCGTCGTGCCTCAGCTTCCGCTAGCCACCCACGGCGTACCTTTTCGGACGCGATGCCAGACAAGTAGGGTTTGATATCGAGAATCGGTGTCCCATCTAACATATCGACGCCCCGAACATGCAGCTCGATGCCCTCGCGGCGACGCAGCTCGACGATGGTCAGGCCAATCGGGTTCGGACGTCGCGGAGATCGAGTCGCAAACACACCATGCGGCCGGTTGTCGGAAGGCGGTGTGCCGAGCAATTCGAACCCATGGGAGCGATCAAACTCCCACAGAACGATGAGATGCGAGAAGCCATCGATGTCGGTGAGCCCCGGCTCAAAATCGGGCAAGATCTTGAGCACACCATCTGCCTCGTGTTTAGCGCCAAGACCCTTGGGAATCTCGCGGGCGTCCTTGTACGGACTACTCACAAACCCAATCGGCTGCGAGGTAAACATACGGACCAGTGCCTCCTCCCAAGAATTGACGTTCTCAGTAGTTCTTCGGCTGCGTCAAACTAAACCAGTTGCCGAAGGGATCCTTAAACACCGCTTCCACGCCGTAGAACTGATCTTTCGGTTCGGAGACGAACTCCACGCCCTTGGCTTTCAGTTCCGCAACCGTCTTGCGGCAATCGGCGGTGTGGAACGCCCCTGCACTGAACATGCCCTTCTTCAACAGTGCGGCAATCGTGTCGACGTCTTTCGTGTCATTCTTTTCGGACTTGCCGCCCTTCATCTCGACGAACGTGCTGCCGCTGCCGACCTTCATCAGGATGATCTCCACTTCAGCCTGTCCCTTGGGAGCGACCGTCAACCAGCGGAAGCCGCTGGGCAGCGATTGATCCACCTTAACCTCAAAGCCCAGCTTGCCCACATAGAAATCCTTGGCCTGGTCCTGGTCGAGCACATAAATCGTGGTGTGTGACATCTTTTGGATCATGGTTGTTCTCCTTTACGGGAGAGAGTAGCGAACCCGCGCGGGCCATGCTTCTCGATTCTTGCGATTCGTTGCCGGTCTGCTATTCGATGGCCCAGGCCTGGAGAAAGCATCCCGGCACCATCAGCACGCGCCAGGGAGCGCTGTATCCGAAGATACGGCGGACTTCACGCTGAAACTCGGCGGGACTGCGGCCGAACTGGCCGCGGAATTTGCTGGAAAACGATCCCAAACTTCCATAGCCGATCTCGAAGCAGACTTCAGTCACGCTACGCTCAGAAGCGAGCATCTGCTTGGCACGGTCCATGCGCAGGCGAGTGAGAAAGTCATGCGGCGTCTCGCGGAAGGTGGCACGGAAAAGGCGATGGAAGTGAAATTCAAAAAGACAGGCCTCTCGCGCCGCTTGCTCGAGCAGAATACGGGATTGGTATTCGGCAGCGAGGAGGCCACGCCCGCGACAGAGCCGACGGAAAGTGTCGTCATGGAGAAGTTGCGGCACCAGGAAATGATATACCGTTCCACCAGTAGTGTCGGCGCCGCACGGCTGCGCGCTACGGAATACACTTTGGGCAGATCGGCTTCGGAAGCCGCAGTAATGTCCGTATCCGCGGGTGCCGTTTACTCGCAGCCCGCTTGCTGCAGGCTTTGCCGCAACTCCGCCGCCCGCTGCGGCGCCCGCCGGATGGCTGCTTCCGTAAGGACGGTGGCCTGGCCGCAGTCCCGCGCAACTCCGTCCCCGCGCGCATAGATCCCCGCCAGCGAAACCAGCGCCTCCGGTTTGCGTTGCTTCACGTCCTGCCACAATTTCTGCACGTCTTCTGTTTTTGTGGCGGCGGCTGCGGAGGGAGTCGCTGCCTGGTGTGCGGGTGTTGGCGCCGTCTTGGCTGGCACCGCGATCGCACGGGACGGGGCCGCTGCTTTCTGCGGCGCCGGTGGTGCTGTGTGGCTGGGAACGATTCGCCTTTCGGATGGTGGTACATCGTTCGTGAGCGCACGGCGGGTTCCGTCTGCGGTTGCCGGTGGTGACGGGGAAGATGAAATGTTCGGAACTGCGCCGCCTCCCTCCGCTGGAGTTGCTGGTACGCTGCTCTGTCGCCACGCAAAAATGACTACGCCTGCGGCCAGAAAACATCCCAGCGTTACCGCGATGTGGCGATGTTTCTTTCGCGACACCGGTGCAGCCACTGGAACCTGCGGCCGTCCTTCAAACGGCGGAGCTGCCGGCTTCGGTGCCTCGCGCGTGGCTGGCGCGGGCAGGGTTTCCCGGAGCGTGTGCGCCGCAGCGGCAGTTTCATTCTTGCCGACCGACGCGGGTGCGCTCGCCGTCAGTTCATTCAACAGAGCCGTGAGCGCCCGCTCGCGCTCTTCCGGTGGCGTGGTGTAGTAGATGTGTGCCCAACGACCAAGATTTTCCGCCAGCAGGCGGTTGTGCAGTGGGCTCAGACGGGAATCCTGCAGGCTCGAGGCCTGGTTCTGGGGGAGTTTCGGCACAGCTGTTTCTCCGTGAGGAAGGGGCGCTGATTTCAAATTCCACTCCGGTCCAGCGAGATTGTCAAACGGTGGTGTGGAAAAAATTCAGGTTGCGGTCTTGCCCGGCACTCTTCTACTCGCACGGCTGCCGGAGCGCGGGTTCAAACTGCTCTTGTTGCGCGTCCGCCTGTTTCAGCAGGCGGCCATTTTTTGTCTTGCCGTAAAGGTCGGCTCCGGGACAGTAGTAGAGCGCGGTATGCGTATCCACCCACACCTGTACCGCTGGATTGCCCAGCGCGCGGCCTGCCGGCGCTTCCGGAGGCTCGGCCATACCCAGGGAAACCATCACCTTCTCCACGAAGGTAAGCTTTGGCTGTTTCGCGATGCGCGCCCGCAGCGCTGCCGTGCCGGAAGGCTGTGCCCAGACCGCCCAGGCGATGGCTGCTAACAGCAGGGCCGCCGCCGCTCCTACCATGACATCGGCCCAGCGCTCCCGCAGGAACTGCCAGGGCTTGTTGCCGATGACGGCGCGTTCCTTCTCCAACCACTCGCGCGCCCGCACCGCCGAGGTCCACGGTGAAACCGGTTCCAACGCCATCGTGGTCGCAGGCTCGACCTCCGCTTCTTGGCTTTCCGCAGGCCCTCCCGATGCCAGAATTTTCGCTTTCGGGCCGTACAGTTCCATCCCCGGAAGAACGCGCGCGGGCAGGGAAGGTGGCTGCCAGCCGTCGTCGTCGTTTTCTTCTTGCGGGCCGACGCTCGTCTTCGTTCCAGCACCGGCACCCTCACTGGTCCAGTCGGGAACTTCCCACTCGCCACCCGTCCGCCGGTATGCGCCTGCGGAATCTGAGTCGGGGTGGGTCATCGCTTCCGGCAACACGAATTCCTTCCCCTCGGCGGACTTCAGCATCTCCCAGCCAGGATCAGTCGCGTCCGGCGCCCTTTCCGCCGGGGCAACCGTGGCCGGTGTTTTCTCCTGACGCGCCTGCTGCTCCAGCAGGAAAGCGCCCAGATTGGTCAGGCCGCTAGAGGTCGGTTCGCTTGATGTTTGTGCAACCACCGCCTGGGGATCTTTGCCACGCCCTCGCGTTGACGCTTTTTTTCGGCTGCGCTCCACCGGCGTCTCCGCATTCTGCCCCGCCAGCATCTCCAGTTGTGGTTTGATTTTTTCCAACGTGGCCAGCAGAGTGGCGCGTTCTTCCACCAGCGTCTTCTTCCACTCCGTCTCGGACTGTCGCGCCATGGCTTCGGACAACAATCCGGCCATCAGCTGGCAGGTGCGCACATCGCGGTCTTCCGACATCGGTCGCGTCCGCAAGATATCCACTACGCCCGCTACCGCGCCCAAGTGATGGATCGGCACCGCCACCCGGTGCAGCACTTCTGCACCGCCCGGGCCCGCTCCACTTACGCTCACCATGCCCCGCGCGACCTCGCTGCTTTGCAGACACACGTCAAAGGGGCTGCCTTCGAGCGAAACTCTCTCGTCACGCCGGAAACCTGCCTCGCCGCTGGCCGCCCGGCACACCAGAACGTTGTTCTCGCGCTCGAACACGGCGGCGCCGCTGGCCTCGAGCAGAGGCAACATGCGTTCTGCGACCAACTCCATCGCGCCGCGCACATCGAGATTGCGCGAAACAATCCAGTGTTGCGTTTCGGCAATCGTCGAGAGTCTTCGGCCCTCGTCACTTTCTAGGGGCGGGGCCGCAACTCCTCGCACCACGGCCTCGAAAGGCGCCGCGAAGGTGGCCGCAGGGACAACTTCCGGGCTGGGCGCCGTCGGAGTTTCGATGACTGCTTCGGGGGGCTTCTCGATTCCCGTTTCGCTGGCTTTGATTTCTTCCGGTGCGCTGACTCGCTTGGGTGTCTCCACCGCGGCTGGTGCTGGCTCGGCTGCGGGCTCCTGGGTCTCCGGCGCGGCGCGATCCTGCGTCAGCAGGGTCTGATGACGCGTTTGTCGCTGCCGCTGCCGCTGCAGCACATAGGCCGCCGACAACAACTTTTGGAATGCTTCTTCGTCGAGTGTCAGTTTTGGACTCATACGCTGGCCTGCGCCGGCAACCATCTCAGCGCACACTGGATCCATACCCGGAATGATGCAATTCTCTGTCCAAAAAAAGTTTGGCCGGGCAGTCCGCCGATCCCATTTTCACTCCATTCCATCCGCGTCCGCTGCTCTCGCCGCCCGGCGGTCCGCGCCGCTAACTGGCAAGCTCCATAACCATTTGCAGCCACCGGCTGCGCCTGACACCTAGTTTCGCTCCCCGTCCCTCCCAGGGAAACCAAAGTAATTCTAAGGGTAACCAAGCTGCTCAACCTGCAAAGCATTGCACATGGCTGCCGCACGCGGTGGGGAAGTAGGAAATTCCCGCCGCTTTCCGGCGGCGGGGCTGACGCCCGGCGCGTTGATCCAGAACGGAACCAGGTTCCCGGAACGGACCCCACCTGGCGGTCCCTTTCCTCCACATCCGCACATGGAAGCCACGCCCCGTCAAGGATTTAGCATGGGTCGCCCCCTTTGGTGATGCGTTTGCCTTTTTGATTGCCGTCTCCACTCCAACCTTCAGTGGCGAAAGGAACGCGTCCCATGGTCAACCTGGATCAAATCAAGATTACTCCTCGCGACCAGCAGGTTCTACATCTGCTGGCGCAAGGTTGCAGCAACAAGGAAATCGCTCGCCTGCTCAGCATCAGCCCGCGCACGGTAAAACAGCATCTGCGCACACTCTTTCTGCGCGCCGGCATTCGCGATGGCCGCAAACGCGTCAAGCTCGCCACCGCCGTTTTCGAAAAGGAGCAACTCCATGCCGCCTCGTGATCTCCTCACCGACAAAGAAAGGGAAGTATCTACTCTAGTTTGGCAGGGCCTGACCAATCGGGAAATCTCCCATCTCTTGGGAACTTCCGAACAGGTGGTCAAGAACTACCTGCGCGCCACCTTTGACAAACTTGGTGTCTGGAGCCGCCTCGAACTGGCTCTCTATGTCGCCAGCCATGGCGGCGCCTGCTGGGCGGGAGTGCAGCCGGGGCATCCTGCCTGGCAGCAGGCGCACCCGCTGGCGCCAACGCTCTAAAAGCCGTCTCGGATTCAGGTCGTGGCGTTCGCCTGAGAAGGCGATTTTGTTCCCCGAGAAGAGGTGAACCTATAAGCCGCTCTCGTACACCCTGACGGTGGCGGTTGAGTTCGCCGCGCTGTCGCTCCTTGCTTCGGCGGTTCCCAGCCTTCGTGGAAACGCCTTCGCGAAGGTGCTCATGATGGGCTCGATCTGGGCGTACATCTTTTCCGTTTCCCACCCTTGCAACGGCTCGGCTCGCACGACGGTGCAGTGCTGGAGGAGATTGGAAATCTTGTTCGAGTGCTCCTGATCCAACTTCTTGCCGGGAACTTTGATGGCGTCAATCTCCTCGTGGGTCAGTTGTCGCTTTCCCCAAGGCATGGGATCAAACGTGCTGAGGTCATTCCCCTTGTACCGCTTGTGCCTGTCCTCGCTCCCGGAGAAGAACTGAATCAGGTTGCGGTAGTGGAGCAGGAACGACTCGATCAGGAGGTTCCACTGCGGGCTCTGGGGTGGTGGGGTCCTCTCCTTGAATGCTCGATAGGAGAACTCCAACATGTCCATCTCGTACCAGATGGTGTCGAGATGCGTTTCCTTCGACGTTCTCTCGTACATCTTGGTGCTCCTAACGCGGGCTCGTGCTTTCAGTATGTGCCCGGTCAACCCTGCTTGCCAATCGTTTCATCGAAACCCGATAACAGCAGCGGGTCGGGCCATATCTTGCGATAATCTTCCCAGATGACTATAATGACCATAATGACCTTTTAAGCTGGGAGGATTCAGCATGGGTTCGCAAAACTGGACCGTGGCCGAAGCCAAGGCAAAATTCAGCGAAATTATCGAGCGGGCAAGGTCCGAGGGACCCCAGACCATTACGCGTAAGGGCCGCACCGCCGCTGTCGTCGTTGGGGCAGAGGAATGGCAGCGAAAGACAAAGCGCGTTGGCAACCTGGCAGAATTTTTTGCCGCCTCTCCACTACGGGGAGCGGGACTGAAGATTCGTCGCCTCAAAGAACGGCCTCGGAAGATCAATCTATGAGTTTTCTTCTGGACACAAACGCGGTTTCGGAGTGGGTGAAGCCGCGACCGAATCCCGGTCTCATCGGTTGGATGGAATCCACCGATGAGGATCGGGTCTTTATCAGTGTCATCACCTTGGCAGAGCTAAGGTACGGTGTGGAACGCCTGGCGGCTGGTGCTCGCCGACGCCGGCTCGAGGAGTGGCTCGGGCACGAATTGCCGCTGCGATTCGAAGGCAGAATCTTGCCCGTCGACACCAACGTGGCAGAGGCCTGGGGCAAAACGGTTTCGCGCAGCGAAGCGGCGGGACATGCAATCGGCGCCATGGACGCATTTCTGGCAGCCACTGCGGAAGTCCATCGCTTGACGTTGGTGACCCGCAACGTGCCGGATTTCCCGGCACTCAAAGCGGTTCTCAATCCCTGGAGCTAGAAACGGCCGAAGGCGGCCGTCGCTCCGCGAACTTACAACCGCAGCCGCGGTTGCCGATCCAAGAAATCCTTCAGCCGCTGCCGGTCTTCCTCCGAGATATCCAGGAACTGGATGCCAATGCCGAACCCGGGACGGCTGTTGTTGACCACGGCGTCGGCATGCAGTTTCAGATCTCCCAGCCACAGCCCCAGCTTGATCCGAGTCCCACGCGGTAGCGGAATCGGCATTTCCACAAAGCACCCGCCTTGGCTCAGGTCCACAATTCGCGCCCTGATCGTGCCCTGCCCGGACGGGTACAGTTCCACCGACGCTTCGCAGCGCATGCGGGGCGCGGTTCTCCGCTCCGGTCCCGTACCGTGCGCAGGCCCGCTCGGGGCGTAGTTGTCGGGAATCGCTGCTGGCAGGACAATATCCCAGATGCGGGTCTCGGGCGTGACACTCTCCAATCCAGCCTGTCCCGTCGCCGCGCTCTCCGTCCCTCCCATCCACTGCACCCGGAAGCGCGCCTTCTTCCCGCCGTACATTACGCCTACGATGTCTCCCACTTTGAGTGTCTGTTCCAGACCCTGGACTCGCACTCCCATCCGGCTCACGTTGGTGGTCGTGACGTTTTGCGAAAACGTGCGCCCTTCCGCATCCGATCCCAGGATGCGTACGGTGAGTTGTTGTGGACTGCGGGGCTCGCGTCGTTTTCCCATGACTCCATACGCCTGACCATGGCGTGGTCGGCTGAACGAATCGACGTGCTCAACTAGCCGGGATGGTACTGTACCGGGGCGAGTCGCTCAAGTGCCGAGCCAGAGACTGGGATTCGGAGCGCCCAGCGACTTCCAGATGCGATCCTCACGTATATTTTCCGGATCATCATCATGCAGTTTATCGACGCACACTCTTTCGATGTGCGGTCGGTGAAGAAGACCTGCGTTCACATCGTTCATCCCGACGCCAAACGCCTGATTCCGTTTGACACGTACAATTTGTTCTACCGGGATGAAATCGAACACACGCGGCTCGCCGCGTTGCGCAGCGAGATCAGAGTTCCGGCTAAAGCGCTTGTTTCCGTCCCGATGGCTTGAAGCGACGGCCGATGTGGTTGGCCTATAGGTGGGGGAAAACTGCTGCAAGGTCTTGCATCGCCCGGTACGGCCTCTCGTTCAGCACAATCTAAAGCCTTTATTTTCTGTTGCTTCTGTCTTGAGCTGCGCGGCCTTCGGATTGCACCTCAGCGAGGTGAGGGAGCGGCGGGCTGAACTGACGCTTCTTCCTGAGGTTACGGAATGGCGCAGCAGGAATTTTTCTGGATGGCGTGTGACTCCATCGAAAGCGCGCGCGCAGAGTATGGCCCCTTCTCGACGCGCGAGGAAGCCGAGCTGCAAGCCCGTCGTCTGGGTTTTGGCTATCTCCTGCGTTACGAGCACCTGCTCGGCGAAGATGATCAGATTGAAGACGTGCGCACCGTGTTCCTTGAAATCCAGCCGCCGGCGTCCACGCCCCTCGCGCAGTGGCACACCCGCTGCGCCAGTTGCGGTTTTTCCGCCACCCACGAACACAGCTGGCAGGCTGAGGTGTGGGCTGATATTCACGAATTTGAAAACTCTCGCCACTTGGTCCGGCTCTTCGAGCGGACTGCGCGCGAGGGCATGCGGGAAGTTTCCGGCTGGCGCACTCGCTAGCTTCGGCCCTACAACATGGGGTGTGCTTTGGTAATCTTGAGCGTCGGTCTGCGGAGGCGGTCGGTATGATGTCGGTGAGGTCTTCAGTAATGCGGCTGGAGCGTGGCGTGGTGGAATCAGTGCAGTTCCTCGAGTCTGCGGTCGGGCTGGCCAGTTGCTCCGTCGTCTGCCTGCGCCCCCACGATACCGCCAAACCGCGCTGGCTCATGCTGGCCGGCGACGTGCGCAACAGCTTGCCCGCGGGTAAGAAGGTGGAACTCTCCTGGCGCCCCGGAGACGGTCTGCCCGTGCTCGTTTCTGTGTCCCACCCCTAGCCTGGGTTGCGGTTCGTCACTGCTCCAGAATTACCTCCGTAACCTTCCCTGCTTCTTTCCTGCGCCCCGCACGCGGGTTTCACGTTACAACAAAAGTTCATGGGTTCCGCCTAGCAGAAGAGGTGTTTCTACATGGCCGTGACGACCGAGACTCGCGCCACGCCCCAGCGCCACACCCTGGGCGAGGATCGTGCCGATGAGTTACAAAACCAGATCCATCAACTCAGCAGCCGCGACTGGCAGCTGTGGTCGATTGGTGTGCTGGTGATGCTGGTGTTGGCGGCCGGTGTGCTGGCCTTGGTGCTTCCCAACCTGGCCGACGAGGCTCGCACCTTTACCGTGCGCCCCCTCTACCTGCCGCAGTTGCTGCTGGGTCTGATCACGTTAGTGGTCATGGTCAACATCTACGTGATGGCGCAGCGCCGCGAGCTGAACCACACCCGCCGCGCCCTGGTTCGCGAACTGGTCCACAACCAACGCCTGGAAAATCTTTCGCTCTTCGATCCGCTCACCCAACTGCTCAACCGCCGCGCCATGGATGAGATGATCAATCGCGAAGTGACTCGCGCCAACCGTCTGGGCAGCAGCCTCACTTTCATGATGATCGACCTGGACGGTTTCCGCTCCGTCAACAGTCGCTTTGGACATCAGGTGGGCGACGAAATGCTGTTGGAAGTGGCGCGGATATTAAAGAACACATTTCGCGGCGGCGATTTGATTTTCCGCTACGGTGGTGACGAATTTCTGGTGGTCATGCCCGACACCGACGAGGACGGCGCCCACCACCCGGTCAACCGCCTCGGTCGCGAAGTGGAAAACTGGAATGCCACCAACCATCGCGGGTACGAATTGGCACTGAGCTCGGGTCTGGCTTCCTACGTCACCGGCGCCGATGTCACCGAGGTCCTGCGCCATGCGGACCGCCGCATGTACCAGAAAAAACACAAAATGGTTCCGCTGTTCTAGCCGGGCCGTGTTTCCATCCTGAATAAGATCGAGCCTCCGCAAAAGACCAGAGCAGAGTCTTCTCCGCGTGCTCTGCGATTTGAGATTTTCTTGCTAGTCAGTTGGGTTACGCGGAAACTTCAAGTACGGCATGCGCACGCCGTTGATGATCACGTTGTCGGCATGAAGATTGTCGGGCGGCTGAAATCCCTGCGCCCCGTTGAACGTGACAAAATCGTCCTGGTCCACACCGTCGCCGCTGACGCCGAGCCCGCCCACCAGCACGCCGTTTTTGTAGAGGGGCAGGCTTCCCGGGAAGAACACAATGCCGTTGCGATGCGGCGCAGCGCCGGGATTGGGCGGCGCCGGCTGCGATCCCTGGGTGCACGGATTCGCCGTGTCGAAGAGATATAGCGGATAAAACGGTCCTGGCCCCGTGCCATCAATCCCTGGCGGAAAAAACGGCTGCGCTCCAAAGCTGATCGTACGGTTCGTCACCGCGGTTCCCGAAGGAATCCCGGGTAGATCAACATTGCCGCCGGTGCTGTACCAGATCACGTTCCGCGATTTGGCCACCGCTACGTCAACGCTGAACACCGTCCCGTCGTGCATCCGATTCAACCCCAGCAGCGTCCCGTCCAGATCGGACACCGCAATTGACATCTTCGTGCGCATTCCGTTCGGCAGCCGGATCACCGCTCGCGTCTTGTTGGCCGCGTCCACCGCCTGCTGCAAGATCTGCGCCACGTCACTCTGCGTCAGCCCGCCCGCGCCGCCCGTCGTCTGGATCAGGTCGCCCTCCGGTGCCGACAAGCCCGCCGACGGGATGATCGAATACGCCCCGACCGGAGTTTCGGGATTGGTTCCGGCCGGCTGCGTGGTTTGATTGACGAAAGGCAGGGCAATGCCGCCCACGATCACGATTCCCGGTGGCGGCAGTTCGGGAAACGTCGGCAGGAACTTGGGCAGCGGGCTGCCTCCATCCGCTGCTCCCACCACGGCCGCAAATTCTGCCACTGGTCCGCCCAAAGCCAGGTCGGCATCGCTCGCCACTACGCCGATGCCGCCCACCACACCCAGCAACTTCTGGGTGGCAGGGTCGCGGCGAAACAGAGGAACGCCTCCTGGATTCACTGCTCCTGGGTTGCTGTCATCGAACTTGCTCTTCCCCGTCACAATTCCCAGGCTGGGGGACACTCCGTCCAACGCGGTCGCCGGATTGAGCTGCTTGCCCGGAAGATAAGTCGCGTCAAACGAACAGCCCCGGTTTGTGTTCTCGATACCGTAGAGGTCGGCATTGGCGGTGAAGCTTACGCCCGGTGGAAAATGGATCCCGCTGATAAAACGCACTGTGCGGCTGGAAAGCGGTGCTTGATCGTTGCTGAAAAACGCGGCGGTGCGCGCCACTGCTACCGCCACTTCCCGCGGATCCTGCGGGCCGACACTCGCAGGCGCGGTCGGCTCTTCCAGAAAGTTTCCGTGTGCCAGGGCAGGTGCACCCTGTTTGCTGTAGACCGCGAGAATATTGCCGCCGCGATCCACCACTGCAATCACCAGCGGTACATTCACCGCCCCGGCCGCGCTTTGGACGATCTCGTCCACTTCCGCCTGCGTCAGGGGAGTGATGTTCACGACAGGCGGCGGCCCGGTCGTTGCCCCGGTCCCGCTGCCGCCGCACGAGCCCAGCACCGCTGCTGCTGCAGCCAATGCCAGCCAGCCCAGCCACACCAGTACCGGCGAAACTCGCCTCCGGATTTGCCACGCCGCTTGCGCCAACTTGATCACCACCGGGACGTGCGTACTATAACGCATTCCGCACCCAATCGTGCTACTGCTTCGGTGTAACCAATCAGATGACTCCCGCGAGTCCCCTTCATTGACTTTTGCCCGGCCTCTGTCACAATCGATGCCATCCCTGTAGCTGAAATCTCAGAATCGCATTGCGAGGTTCAACCTTGAACACACTATACCGTTTTGTCGCCTTGCTGCTTTGCCTGGCGATCTCCCCGTTGCAACTGCTCGCAGCTGACGCCCAGACCGCCGGCCAGGTCAGCGCCCTGATTCCTGCGGCTACCCGCAACGACAAGCCCGCCAAGGCCAAGGATGCGGTCTACTGGAACGATCTGCTCAAGACGGCTGCTGCTGGTCGCCTGCGTGCCAGCCTTTCCGATGGCTCCATTCTCAGCCTTGGCTCCAACAGCGAAATCAAGGTGGTGCAGCACGACGCCGCATCGCAGCAGACCTCGCTGGAAATGACAGCGGGACAACTGCGCAGCCGCGTGGTCAAGATCACCCAGCCCAACGGCAAGTTTGAAGTCCACACCCCGAACGCCACCATCGGCGTGGTGGGCACGGATTTCTTTGTGCAGTACGCCAACAACAAGACGACCGTCATCTGCTACACCGGTCAGGTCGGAGTGACGCCACAGGCCGGCGCCCAGGCGCAGGGTGCTTCCAGCGGCAATGGTCCGATTCAACTGGTGGCCGGGCAGATGGTGGAAATCACCTCGGAGATTCCGCCGGCGGGCTTCCAGTCGCAGCCCACCCCGCTTTCCCAGCAGACGGCCAGCATGGAAGGCACCACTGTTGGAGAAACCGCTGGAGCCACCGGCGTTGGCGTGGCCGCGGGCAGCAGCCATCTGTTGAAATTTTTCCTGATCGGATTGGCCGTTGCCGGAGCTTCTGCCGGTATCGCCGCCACTGTCAACACTTCACCCAAGCGCGGGCCGTCGCCAACAGACCCTTGCAAAATCAACCCGCAGCTGCCACAGTGCGGCTAGAGCATCGCGCAACCTACGGCGGATGCGGCCTCTGGCTGCATCCGCCTTTCACTGCATGACTACTTCGCCCTCAGGCCGCTCATGGGGTCGCTTCGGCCGGGCCACCATCCGGCAGATTGATGTTGCCCTCGCGATCCTCGTCACCGCGCTCGGGCTCTTCTTCCTGGTTCGCGCCGGTTTGAGTCAGGACAGCCGCGTCGGTTTCCTCTTCCTGCAAAACGTGGAACTGCGGTCGCTCGACCTGCGCTTCGTAGTCCGCGGAGCGCGCCCTCACGACGAACGCATCACCATCGTCGACATCGACGAACGCACGCTGCAGAATCTCGGCTCGTTCCCCATTCCGCGCGGCGCCTACGCCCGCCTGGTGAACCGGTTGCACGATGCTGGCGCCCGCGTCATCACCTTCGACGTGACCTTTCCCACCGCCGCCAATAACTCCGCGCTGATCGCACTGGACGCCTTGCAGAAGAGCTACGGCTCCGATGCCCCGCCGGAACTGCGCCACCGCATCCAGGAAATTCGTGCTTCCACCGACCAGGACGCCCTTTTTGCCGCGGCCATGAAGCGCGCCGGCAACGTCGTTCTCGGCCACCTCTTTCTCGATGAGGAGCGCGCCAAACTTTCCGATCCCAAACTGGCGGAGGACTACTTCAATATCGCGTGGGGAAAGGAATATCCGCAGATACAAAAGGTCAAACAACCGGGCCGCGACTTCGATCTGAAGCAGGCCTGGACCGGTTCCGTCGCTTTCGGCGCCGAGGCCAACATTGCCAAACTCGCCGAGGCCGCCGCTTCCTACGGTTACATTGACATCAACACGGATCCGGATGGCACCTTGCGGCACGCGCTACTGGTGCTGCGCTACCGCGATGAAGACTACTTTCCACCGCTGGCCATGCAAACCCTGCGCGAGTACGAAAAGATTCCTGACCAGGACATCATTCTCTTTATCGCGGAGAACGGCCTCGAACGCATCCAGTTCGGGCAGCGCATCTTCCATCCGCAGCGCGACGGCAGTCAACTCATCAACTACACCGGCCCTTACGGCACTTACACCCACTATTCAATGGTGGATGTGCTCGACGGCAAAATCGGCGCCGCCGAACTGCGCGACAAAATCATTCTCATCGGCCCCACCGCCAAGGCCATCGGCGATCTTCGCAGCACACCCTTTCAGGACAGCGACTCCGCCTACATGGGAGTCGAAGTACACGCCAACATCCTCGACAACCTGCTGCACTATGGTGAGCCGGGCCGCAGCTTCCTGACCCGCGGCCTCCGTGATGAGGCCATCGACGCCGGTTTCATCCTCCTCTTCGGTCTCGGCTTCGGTCTCTGGTTCGGGCGCACTAAGCCGCTCTACTCCACCCTCTCTGCGTTCGTTACCCTCGCTTTCTTTGCCTCCGTTGTCTATGTGGCGTTTGCCTGGTGGGGCCGCTGGCTCAGCTTTGTTATCCCCGCCGGCACGCTCATCGCCAACTACGCCGCTATCACCAGCTTCCGCATGGTGTTTGAAGAGCGTGAGAAACGCAAAATCCGCAAAACGTTTGGCCAGTATCTTTCTCCCGGCGTCATTGCCATGATCGAGAAAGACCCCGAGAAATACGTGGGCACCAGCGGTGAGCAAAAAGAACTGACCGTGATGTTTACCGACATTCGCGGCTTCACCTCAATTTCTGAAGGCAAGACGCCCGCCGAACTTGTCGCCTGGCTCAATGAATACTTCAGCGCCATGACGGATGTTCTCTTCGAGCATTACGGGACCCTCGATAAGTACATTGGCGACGCCATCATGGCTTTCTGGGGATCACCGTATCCGCAGAAAGACCATGCCTATCAGGCGTGCCGCTGCGCGCTCGGGATGATGAAGAAACTGGAGCAACTGAACGCGAAGTGGGTGGCGGAAGGAGGTCGCCCCGCCGGGATGGGCATCGGCCTGAACACCGGCCCGGTCAACGTCGGCAACATGGGATCCGTCAAGCGTCTTTCCTGGACGGTCATGGGCGACAACGTCAATCTTGCGTCTCGCCTGGAGAGTCTCACCAAGGGGTATCGCCTGCGCGCCGTGGTCAGCGAATCGACCTATCTCCAGGTCGCCGATCAGTTTCTCTTCCGCGAACTGGACCAGATCCGCGTCAAAGGAAAACGCCAGCCCGTGAAGATTTACGAATTGCTCGGTACTCCCGCTGACCGCGAGCAATTCGCCGATCTGCTGGAACGCTTCACCACCGCCATGAAGGCCTACCACGCCCGCGAATGGCTCCAGGCGGCTGGGGAACTTGGCGACCTGCTTGCCCGCTACCCGGAAGACGGACCCACGCAGATATTTCTGCAACGCGCCCTGGAATATATGGAAGAAGCGCCCGAGCCCGATTGGGATGGCGTCTACGTGATGAAAACGAAGTGAATTTCGCGGAGGCGGTTTACAGCTTTCCTGCCGCCGCTTTCTCCACCAGCCACAACAACCTTCCGCTGACCGGCTGCACCCGCTGCGACGGATAGGTTTCGCCGTCCTCTGGCCCCTTCAGTACCGTCCGCAGCATGGCCTGCTTCTCCGCGCCGGTGACCATGAACATGACATTCGCCGCATGATTCAGCACCGGATACGTGAAGGTGATCCGCCACGTTTTGAACTTCTCCACCCAGTTTGCCGCGACCAGCTTTTCTTGTTCCCGGAGCGCCGCCGTGCCGGGGAACAGCGATGCCGTGTGCCCGTCCGGCCCCATGCCCAGCAGAATCAGGTCGAAACGCGGCACATCCCCTTCCTTGAGCTTGAAGAACTGCCGCAGCGTCTGCTCGTAGGAGTTGGCTCCGGTGGCCGCATCCGGAATCTCTGCCGGAACGCGAAACACGTGACTCTTCGGCACCGGCACTTTGCCCAGCAGGGCGTCGCTGGCCATACGGAAGTTGCTGTCGTTGTGGTCGGGCGGAACATGGCGCTCGTCGCCGAAGAAGATGTAGGTTTTCTCCCACGGCACTGGCCGCGCGCCCCCGGCCAGCAGGGAATACAAGCTCTTCGGCGTGGAGCCGCCCGCCAGCGCCACGGTAAACTTTCCCGCGCCCTTGACCGCCGACTGCGCGATCCGGCTGAACTCGTCCGCCGCCGCTTCAAACAGCGCCTGTGGATTTTCCACGATCCGGACTTCCCGCGCCACCATGGTCTTCACTTGCCTCCCAGCTTCACCATGGCGCAACGGGCGGAACCGAGCAGCGCCGTCTTGTCATTGGTGATCACGCGCACGGGAACTTTCTCTACCAGGTGCTGCAGCCGTCCCTTGGCCAGGAACGCGTCCATGAAGAGCGGCCCCTTCAGCTTGGCCAGAATTCGCGGTGCAATTCCGCCGCCCAGAAACACTCCCCCCACGGCCATCACCTTGAGCGCCATGTTGCCGGCTTCGGCCCCGTAAATAGAGATGAACAAATCCAGGGCCTGCATGCTCAGCGTGCAGGTCCCCGCCATGGCGGCGCGCGAAATCACCGCCGCCGGATCTGACTTGGTCATTTCCTCCGCCACCGCTGCGCTCGGCTTTCCCCGCCCCGTGTCCCGTAGAAAGCTGAACAGATTCACCAGCCCGGGTCCGGAAAGGATCCGCTCATAGCTCACGTGACCAAAACGCCCCATGAGATATTTCAGCAGGTCAATTTCCAGATCGGTACGCGGTGCGAAGTCCGAATGCCCGCCTTCGCACGCGAACACATGGTGGCGGGTGCCGTCCCAGTAGAGCCCGGCTTCACCCAGCCCAGTTCCCGCTGAAACCACGGCCTGGTTTCCCGCCACGCCCGTCACAGCGTTCAACGGGGTGAGGTCTTTCTCTTCCAGGCCGCCGATGCCCCAGGCATTCGCTTCCAGATCGTTGATCAACATCACCTGTTCGAGCCCGAGAATCGTCACCAGGCGGCTGGTTTCCACTACCCAGGGAAGGTTGGAGGTCTCGCTGCGCCCGTTGACCACCGGCCCGGCGATGCCAAAACATGCGGCGCTTGCCCGTCGCTTTTCGGTGCTGAGAAATTTCTGGACGATCTCCTCCAGCCCGCTATGCTGGCGGCTGGGAAAGACGGTTTCGGTGACCTGCCGCACCCGCCCGCCTTCCACTTCAAAGAAGGCCATGCGCGCGTTCGTACCGCCAACATCCCCTGCCAGGATCACTTTTCGAAGTTCCTCCAGCCGCGCCCGTCCCGCTCCAGCAGTTCATCGGCTTCTTTCGGTCCCCAGCTGCCGGCCGCATAATTTGGGAAGTTCCGCGGCGGCAGTGCTTTCCACACGTCCAGCAGCGGACTGACCACGCTCCAGCCCGCTTCCACCATGTCCGCGCGTTGGAAGAGAGTCGCGTCGCCCACCATGCAGTCATGCAGCAGGCGTTCGTAGCCGGTGCTGGGTTGTGCGCCAAAATACTTTTCGTATTCGAAGTCCATGTCCACTGTGCCCAGTCGCATCACCGGCCCCGGCACTTTGGCCGCAAAACGCAGAGAGATGCCTTCCTCGGGCTGGATATGCAGCACCAGTTGGTTGGGAGTGAGCGCTTCTACCGGTGTGTCGCGGAACAGAATGAGCGGCGCCCGGCGGAACTGGATCACGACATGCGTGTTCCGCGCCCCCAACGCCTTACCGGTGCGCAGATAAAATGGCACGCCCGCCCAGCGCCAGTTGTCAATATTCAACTTCATCGCCACGAATGTTTCCGTTCGCGATTCCGGGTTCACGCTCTCTTCCGCGCGATACGTCGGCACCCGCTTGCCCTTTACTTCGCCTTGGCCGTACTGCCCGCGTACCGTCTTGCTCAGCACATCCTCGGAACTCAGCGGTTGAATGGCATGCAACACCTTGGCCTGCTCGTCGCGTACCGCATCCGCCTGGAACGAAATCGGCGGCTCCATCGAAGTCAAGCTCACCAACTGCATGATGTGGTTGGGAACCATGTCCCGCAGTGCGCCGGACTGGTCGTAATATCCGCCCCGGTTTTCCACTCCCACCGTCTCGCTCACCGAAATCTGGATATGATCAATGTAGCGCCGGTTCCAGATGGGCTCGAAAATTCCGTTGGCGAACCGCAACGCCAAAATGTTCTGTACCGTCTCTTTGCCCAGGTAGTGGTCAATGCGGTAAATCTGTTTTTCCTTCACCACCTTCAACAATTGCCGGTTCAGCGCCTGCGCCGACTCCAAATCGCGCCCGAACGGCTTCTCAATGATCACCCGCCGCCACTTATGGTTCTCTTCCGTCATCAGCCCCGTCGCTGCCAGGTTCTCCACGATCGTGCCAAAGAAATCCGGCGCCGTCGCCAGATAGTAGAAATAATTCCCGTGCGTCGTGTGGTCCTTGTCCAGTTTCTGCAACAGCGTGTTCAGTTGGTCAAACGTTTTCTTGTCGTTGAACTCCCCGGTCACGTAATACAGCCTCTTCTCGAACCATTCCCACAGGTCTGGGTCCTGCCCGCTGACCGCAAACTGCTTGATGTCATCCGACATCTTCTTGCGGAAATCCTCCGTAGTCATGGCATTCCGCGCCACGCCCACCACCGCAAACTCCCGCGACAGCAGGTCTTGCTTGGCCAGGTTGAACAGCGCGGGAATTAATTTGCGCCGGGTCAGGTCGCCCGCCGCTCCAAAAATCACCATCACGCAGGGATCGCCGGGCCGTCCCACTTTCTGCCCCGTCGCTGCTGGTACTGCACTCTTCTCTGGCATGGCTTGCTCCAAAATGGTTTGGGACTGCAAACGCGAAATCGTTTCCGGAAATCATTGGCCGCCGGTCGCGCTTAGCGCAGCCGGAAGGCAGGGAGCCCGAGGCAGCGACTCGAATCGGAATCCGGAACCGGGTGGGAAGTTCGCGCCGTGAACTTCCCACCCACTCCAGGCATCCCAAATTCTGGGTCGCTTACTTCTTCTCGATGTGACCGCCAAACTTCTGCCGCATCGCCGACAGGATCTTTTCCGCAAACGTGTGTTCCTGCCGCGAACGGAAACGCGTGTAAAGAGAAGCGGTAAGCACCTCCGCCGGTACCGCCTCCTCCACTGCCGCGATGATCGTCCACCGTCCTTCTCCGGAATCCTGCACGAAGCCGGTGTATTCCGACAGCGTCGGACTCTCCGTCAGCGCCATGGCAGCCAGATCGAGCAGCCAGGAACTCACCACGCTGCCCCGCCGCCACACCTCGGCAATCTCCCCAAGGTTCAGCTTGAAGCGCATCTCTTCCGGCAGTTCCTTGCTGTCGGCGTTCTTGAAAATGTCGAACCCCTCGGCATACGCCTGCATCATTCCGTACTCAATTCCGTTATGCACCATCTTCACGAAATGCCCGGCGCCGGACGGCCCGCAATGGATGTAACCATCTTCAGCCGTTCCGCCCATCTTCTCGCGTCCCGGTGTGCGGTCAATAGTGCCGCGGCCTGGAGCCAGCGTTTTGAAAATCGGGTCGAGGCGTTTGACCGCTTCGGCGGGACCGCCGATCATCATGCAATAGCCGCGGTCAATGCCCCAGATGCCGCCGCTGGTGCCCACATCCACGTAATGAATGCCCTTGGCCTTGAGTGTCTTCGCCCGGCGAATGTCATCCTTGAAGTACGAATTGCCACCGTCAATGATGGTGTCGCCCTCCTGCATCCGCTCCGCCAGCGCCATCACCGTCTTGTCCGTCGCGTCCCCGGAGGGCACCATCACCCACGCTGCCCGCGGTGCTTTCAACTTCTTGACAAAATCATCCAGCGAGGCCGATGCCACCGCGCCTTCGCCCGCCAGTTGCTTCACGGTGTCCGGGCTCAAGTCAGAAACCACGAGTTCGTGCCCACCGCGCATCATCCGGCGCGTCATGTTCGCGCCCATTCTGCCCAGCCCCACCATTCCGAGTTGCATGTGTCGCTCCTTAGTCGCTTCTAGCGCCGCCATCCCGGCGGCAGGGAGATTTAGAGAAATATAGAAATTGTGTAGCGCGGGCACCCTGCCCTCGAGGCGGAAGCCGCAGGAGCCTGCCCTCGCCCAGCCAGGAGCCGCCCGGCAACTTGTCCGACCCTACGCCAACGCTTGCCCAATTGCCTTCTGCAACGTCGCCAGTCCGGCTTTGACATCTTTGCCGAGGTGAACGCGCAGAGCCCGCCGGTTCCGGTCCGCTAACACCTGGAAGTCCCCGCGCGCCTGCGCCGCCTTCACCACGCCGAAGGTATACTTCTGCCCTGGCACCGGCACGTCGCTGGCGTCATCGCAAGTCACCTGCAGGAACACGCCCGAGTTTGGTCCACCCTTATACGCTTGGCCGGTCGAGTGCAGGAAGCGCGGCCCGAAGCCGAGACAAGTCGCCACGCGCTTCTTGTCGCGCACCGCATGCCGCATGGCCTGCAACGTCTGGTCGTGCGCCGCGTTCATCTCGACGTAGCCCAGCAGCCCGAAATAATCGCCCGCCCCCAGCCGGTTTAAATGCGCCTTGATGTAACCCGCCAGCGTGCGATCACTGCCCACCGCCTTGGCCAGCGCATCGGCGTTTTTCTGGTCGGTGAACAACTTCACTCCCGCGTCCTCCAGAACCGGTTTTTCCGCGGGCAGCGATCCGTTGGTTTCGTACTCCGAGGTCAGCACCCGGGTTGCGATCTTGCTCGCTTCCACGTCCGGCTGATTGAAGGCGTTGATCCCGATGATGGAGCCGGCCACGGCGGTGGCAATCTCCCAGCGGAAGAACTCCTGCCCCAAGTCGTACTTGTCTTTCACCGTGATTCGCACCACCGGGTGCCCGGCTTTTTCGAGCGCCGTTAACTTGGCTTCTTGCGCGGCATCCGGCTCGTTTTCCAGCCGGATATAGGCGAACACGCGGTCCTTGCCATAAACGTCGGGCGCGCCCAGCGCCTCGCGGTCCACAGGAATGATTCCGTGCCCTTCCTTTCCGGTGGATTCAGCCATCAACTGTTCCAGCCACGCGCCCAGGTCAGAAATTCCCGGGGAAGTAGCGATCGTGACTTTGTCGCGTCCATCGCGCGCTGCGGTGCCCAGAATCGCGCCCAGCACGAGCCCTGGGTTTTCATCCACGGGCACGGAAGAGGCGCAAGCGTGTACCATCTCCTCGACGCGGTCAAGGAAGCGGCGCACATCCAGACCCATGACTGCCGCCGGCACCATGCCGAAATCCGACAGCGCGGAGTAGCGTCCGCCGATGGAGGCCAGCCCGAAGAAGATGTGCCGGAATTTATCGCCTTCCGCCACATGTTGCATTTTCGAGTTGGGGTCGGTGATGGCAATGAACCGGCTTCCCGCCTTGTCCGCTCCCACCACTTGTTTGGCGCGCTCAAAGAAATACTGTTTGAAGATGTTCGGCTCCAGCGTGCTGCCCGACTTGCTGGAAACAATAAACAGCGTCTTGGCTAAATCCACCTTGCCTTCGAAGACCTTGAGCTGCGCCGGGTCCGTGGAATCCAGCACGTGCATTTCCGGCGAGCCGGGAATCCTGCCGAAGGTCATCTTCAACACTTCTGGACACAGACTCGATCCGCCCATACCCAGCAGCAGTATGTGCGAGAAGCCGCCTTTGCGCGCTTCTTCGCCCACACTCACCAGGTGGCCAATGTGCGCCACCTGATCGTCCGTGACGCCCAACCAGCCCAGCCAATTGCCTTCGTCGCTGCCGGTCCAGAGTGACGCATCGCGCTGCCACATCCGGCGCACCTTGCCGTTGGCCCGCCAGTCATCCAGCGACACCTTGACCGCCTTCGCCAATTCCGGGGGCAGGGAATAGGTCTGCCGGCTTACACTCGGCCCGGCGCCGACTTTCGAACTTTTCTCCACCGCGCTCAACAATTGGTCGAAGGCGTCGCAGAACAATTTCACGGCGTCGTTGGTCAGCTTGTCCGTCGCCGCTTTCATGGAAATGCCCACCGCGGCCAGCCCATCCATCGCGTCGCGAGCGCCTTCAACATCCTCGCTCAGGCTCGGCCGCAGCTTGCCGTGGTCGCGGAAAGCATCAAACGTCGCCGGCGGAATCGTGTTCACCGTGTCCGCCCCGATCAGTTCTTCCACGTAAATCACGTCGCGGTAGCTCGGGTTCTTGGTGCTGGTACTGGCCCACAGCAAGCGCTGCGTTTGTGCGCCCTTCGCCGCCAGCGCCTGCCAGCGTGCTCCTTTGCAAATCTCCAGATACTTCTGATAGGTCAGCTTCGCGTTCGCGATGGCAACCTTGCCCATCACGCTCTTGAGCTTGGCTTGCTCCTGCGGGTTCGACGTGGCTTTCAGCTTCTCGCCGATCTGGGCATCAATCAACGAATCAATCCGGCTGATGAAGAAGCTGGCTACGCTGGCCACCCGGCCGGGCTGTCCACCACCCGCGGCAAATTTTTCCAGTCCCGCGATATACGCAGCCGCCACCTGCTCATACACCGCCTGCGCAAACAGCAGCGTTACGTTGATGTTGATGCCATCCGCGATCAGCTGCTCGATGGCGGGCACGCCTTCCGCGGTGCCGGGCACCTTGATCATGACGTTCTCTCGCGCCACCGTCTTCCACAGCCGCCGCGCTTCTTCGATGGTGCCCTTCGTATCGCGCGCCAGGTAGGGCGAGACTTCCAGGCTCACGTAGCCGTCGCGCCGCTTCGAGCTTTCGTACAGCCCGCGCATGGTGTCCGCCGCGTCTTGAATGTCCCGCACCGCCAGCCGCTCATAGCGCGCCTTGGCATCCAGGTCTTTTTCCTTCAACAGGTCTTTGAGCAATTCGGCGTAGTCCGTGCTGCCGGTAATTGCCTTCTCAAAGATCGCCGGGTTCGAGGTCACGCCGCGCAGCCCGTCTTCCTGCAACAGGCGCTTCAATTCGCCGCTGGTCAGCAGGCTCCGCCGGATGTAGTCCAGCCACACCGACTGCGTATACTTCTGCAATTCTTTCAATGGATTCATGGTCGCCACCCCTGTTTCTTCCAAACTTCCAGCCACCGGATTCATAAACATTCTCCTCGCCTGTCGGCGTTTCAGAATTTCTGTTCCAGCGCCTTTACTTTGTTCAGACGCCGCATGTGCCGCTCTTCTTGCGTGAAATTCCCGCCTAAATACGCCCGCACCAGTTCTTCCGCCATGGCCGGGCCGATCACCCGGGCGCCCAGCACCAGCACGTTCATGTCATCGTGTTCCACGCCCTGGTGGGCGGAGTAGGTGTCGTGGCACAGGCCCGCCCGAATCCCGCGCAGCTTGTTGGCCGCCACCGACGCGCCCACGCCGCTGCCGCAGATGACGATGCCGCGGTCCGCCCGTCCGTCCAGCACCGCCCTGCCCACGGCTTCAGCATAGTCCGGATAATCGACCGGATCGGTGTTGTTCGTGCCCACATCCACCACCCGGTGCTGCAATTGGGCCAGCAAGCCCGCCACATGCTGCTTTAACTCAAAACCCGCGTGGTCGGAACCAATGGCAATCTTCATCGTCCGTCCTTAGAACTTACTTCGACTCCGCCATGCTGTCTTTCGCCGCTGTCATCACCGCGTCCGGCGTGAAGCCAAACTTCTTTTGCAATTCTTTCAGTGGCGCCGACGCTCCAAACGTGCGCATGGCCACGATTTTTCCCGTCGAGCCCACGTAGCGTTCCCACCCGAATGTTGACGCCTGCTCCACCGCTACGCGCGCTTTCACCGCTTTGGGCAGCACCGACTCCTTGTACGCCGCGTCCTGATGATCGAACAACTCCCACGACGGCATGCTGACCACGCGCGCCTTGACGCCCTGCTGGGTCAGCTTTTCGTAAGCTTCCATGCACAGGGATACTTCGGTGCCGGTACCGATCAGGATCACTTCCGGTTTGCCGCCGGCTGCGTCTGCCAACACGTACGCTCCGCGCGCCAAGCCGGATGCCGGGGCATACTTTGTGCGGTCGACGGTCGGCATGGCCTGCCGCGAGAGCACCAGCACCGCCGGCTCGTGTTGCAATTTCAGAATGGTGCGCCACGCCTCGGCAACTTCGTTGGCATCTCCCGGG
>JBGQDM010000039.1:0-27403 GCA_041495845.1 Terriglobia bacterium
ATGTTCACGTCGCGCGCCGAATTCCGCCTGCATCTGCGTATTGACAACGCCGACCAGCGGCTGACACCGCACGGCCGCCGCGTGGGCATGATCGACGATGCGGCCTGGGAGGGGTTCCTGCACAAGCAGGCGCGGGCAAAATCGCTGCGCGAATGCCTGGAGACGACGCGATTGACTGCCAGCATCCTGGAAGGGCTGGCGGAGGCGGGTGGACCACCGTTGACGAGCGACACCCTCGGCTCCACGCTTGCCCAGTTGCTCAAGCGTCCTGAAGTTCGCATCGAACATCTGCTGCCAGTGGTGCGCGAGCGGGTTCCGGCGTTCTTTGAAAAAGAAATCTTGCCGCTCTCCCAGCTTTCAGCGATGCTTCTGTCGGAATTGAAGGCGATCGAAACGGAAATCAAGTACGCCGGATATTTGAGCCAGCAGGAAAAATCCATCGAGCGCCTGAGGAAAGCGGAGCAGCATACGATCCCCGAGTGGTTCAACTATCAGTCGATCAGCGGCCTGTCGCGCGAGGTGCAGGAAAAACTGATGCGCGTGCGCCCGCGCACTTTGGGGCAGGCAGGCAGCATTCCCGGAGTGACCCCGGCCGCCGTTTCTTTGATCCACGTGTTTATCGAACTGCAGGGGCGCAAGCGCGGTCAGGCTGGCGTGGTGGCGAGTCTCTAGGTTCGCAGAGCAGGAGTCCAGCCATCGGCCCCCGGTCAGGAAGCGACCCGGTCAGATTCGCTAGCCTCTTTCGAACGCGTGCTTCTCCTCCAGTGCTTCCAACGCTCGCTCCTGGGCCGCTTCGAACTCTGCGGCGTGAGTCATTAGCGCTGGCGTCGCACGCGCGTGGCTACCGTCCAGCGTAACCAAACCGGACGCGGCGAGTTGCTGCGCTGCGGCCGCGAGTGCTTCCACCGTCACGCCCAGATACTGGGCATCGACCGCGTCATCGATTTGCACCTTGATTCCCGCGCTGCCTCTGCTCTGCCAATACACTTTGCGCTTGAGGAACTCAGCCACGGTCGCGCCATTCGCCGTGTGAAACGTCCACACTTTGCGCTTGACGCTGAAGTACCGGCTGGAGAGTTGCACCGGCACCAGCTTCGCCGACTTCAAGAACTCGACCTGTTGGCCATCCACTTCCTTGCGCAACACATTCATGGTCGTCGATTCGGAGTCTTGGCGTTCGAGCGAGGGCAGCACATCCCGCAGCGTGGCGGAAACGTTGACCGCCACCAGGGCCTGACCGTCCTTCCCGACGGGCCGCAGTTTGGCATGCACCGTCCAAAAATCCGCCCCCGACGTGGACGGCCGGTAGGGCCAATCGATTTCTACCTCCAACGCAATTCCGGATACAGTCAGCCACAACGCATTCCCGTTTCCTGCCACAGTCGGCTGCCTCCCCGCTTGGAATGAACGCATTATCTTAAATGGAGGCAAGGCGGTTCCGCTGCCGGCACGCGGGCGAGGGCCCTTCGCTCCGCTCGAGGGCAGGCTGCCCGCCCCATACCCGCACTTAGCCCCTTACTTCGGTTACATGCCCTCGGTGTGCCACCCGTGCTAATTTCAAACCGAAGTTCAAAGGAACCACCATGTCTACTACCACGCGTCTGCGCTTGCTCACCCTCTGCCTGGTTCTGGCCACAGCGGCCCCTGTTTTCTGCGCTGCTTCCGGCGAAATGCCCATCACCACCAGCTCCGCCGAAGCGCGCCACCTTTACCTTCACGGCCTTGACCACTACGGCAACTATCTCCAGATCGAAAAGGCGCTGCAGGCCTGGCGCGCCTCGGTGGGCAAAGACCCGCGGTGTGCCATGTCGTGGGCCATGATCGCCCGCATTTCCCGCGATCCCAAAGAGACGCAAGCCGCACGCACCCATGCCAAGTCCCTCAGCCCGCGAGTCTCGAAGGGCGAGCAGCTGTTCATCAAGTGGGTTACGGCGGTGGCGGAGGACAACTACCTGGATGGCATCGCCGCCTTGAATGACCTGCTGGCGGAATACCCTGGAGACAAGTGGATCCTCTTCAACGCCGGCGACTGGCTGGTTTCCCAGAGCGCATACCGCCGCGCGCAACCCATGTTTGAAAAGGCTTACGCGCTCGATCCAAAATTCCCGGCCGTACTCAACGATCTCGGTTACACCTACGCCCACTTTCGCGATTACCCCAAGGCGCTCGACATGCTGGCGCGCTACACCGCGACGATTCCCGGCGAACCCAACGGCGAAGATTCCTATGCGGAGATTCTGCGTCTCTCCGGGAACTTCAATGGCGCGCTCGAGCACTACCGCAAGGCGTTGCGCATCGATCCCAAGTTTCATTCCTCGCAGGTGGGATTGGCGGACACCTACGCACTGATGGGCGACGAAGCGCGCGCCCGGGCCGAATATGAAAAGGCCATTGCCATGGCCCCCAGCGAGCCCGACCGTCTCGACTACTCACTGCGCTCGGCCGCATCTTTCGTTCGCGACAAAAACTACGCCGCTGCCAGCAAGCAATACACCGCCGTCGCGCTGCGCGCCCACCGCGTGGAAAACGACCTTTTCGAAGCGCAGGCGCACCGCGCCATGGCACTCTACCAGACTGATTTCCCGGCCGCGCTCGACCACCTGGAACAGGCCGAGCGGGCGCTGCATCACAACGCCGCCATGTCCGGCTACGACCGCCAACTGGAACTGGCCAACATTCTGCGCACCCAGGTCCTGTTGCTCACCCGCAACAACCGTCTGGCCGACGCCGACCGCGCCCTGGCCAAACTCCAGGACCTTTCTGACAGCTCGCACAACGATACGGTCGAACGGTCGCTGCACGTTGCGCTGGGGGCATCGCAGCTCGCTCACAAGCAATTCGCGGACGCCATCTCCAATCTCGAAGAAGATCCGGACGATCCCTTCGCACTGGAGCTGCTCGCCCGTGCGCAGCGCGCCGCCGGTGACACTGCTTCCGCTGAAGCTGCCGAGAACCACCTGCTCAATCTGAACATCGCCACCGTCGAGCAGGCCGTCGTCGTACTTCCGGCGCGGCAGTCGTTTCACGGGCAGTAATTTGGCAGGGCTACGCGCCGACAGATTGCCAGCGGCACGCGGGCGAGGGTGCCCGCGCCACACAACACCCACCTCTACTTTTTTTGCGTGGGGACCCAATTGAGCAGCACCCGCACCGGCTGGTGCGCCGTGACGTCCACGTGCTCGTGCACGAGGAAGTGCTGGCCTTTGTCGAAGACCTCGAAGATCCCCCTGTCGAGCCAGGAGATACCACTTGCGTGTTCCGGCAGGGGAAAGAGTTCGTGTGGCATCCCGAACTGAACCCGGGCGCCAGGGATTACATCCACAGCCGTCAATTTGTCTCCCTGATTCACGAAGAAGAGCTCTTTACCGTCACGCCGCCAGCGCGGCTGCAGGCCACCGCTGGTTGAGGCCTGAGTCTTGCCGCTGGGAGTGGGAAAGCTGGTCACATAAACTTCCGGGCGCCCGGAGTCATCGGACTGGTAAGCGATCCAGTGGCCATCAGGGGAAATGGTGGGATTAAGCACTTTTTCGTTGGGCAGCAAGGCTGCAGGTTTGGCATCCTGGGCCAGCGATAGGAGCCAGGCATGCTCCCCCTTGACCGGATCATAGGTGAGGTACACCAGCGAGTGTCCGTCGGGCGCGAAAGAGAGCGGGACGCTGTCCACATCGGCAACGAGCAAAGGGGTGGCATCGCCCGCGCCGCTGGCCTGCACCTGAAACAGGTTGTACATCCCATTTCGATCGGAACCGAAGACAATGCGCGAACCATCCGGCGTCCAGATCGGCTGAATCTCGCCTTCGCCGGAGGTGCTCAGGCGGGTAAAGGTGTCACGCTCGAGATCTGCGATCCACAAATGCATGCCACCGGTGGTCGGGTCGGAACGAGACACGACGAACTGCTTTTCGTTCGGGGCCAGACTCAAGCCGATGTACGGGGCGATGGGGCCGACGGGCCGTACGCGTCGGCCGCTGCGGTCAAAGATGACGAACTGCGAATCGGTGTAGCCGCTGGTCTGAAACGCGACGACGCCGTTGTGAGAGACCGTGGCCGAGGCGGCGGCGTCGCCGCGGCGGTAGCCAACGCGTTCGGCAAGGACAAAGGGGTCGCCTTTCAATTTGAGGGCCGACGGATCAAACGCTTGGGCCAGAAGTGAGCCCCTCCTGACGAACACGATGTATCCGGGATCGGAGTAACCCACTAGGGCGTCGCCTTCCAACAGCGGATGCACCGTGCCGGAGTCCAGGGTGGTCCAGCAGATCTGCACCGGCGCGCCCGTCCTGCGGTTAAGGAAGAGAATGTGCTGGCCGTCGGGCAGAAACACGCCACGGGTGTGCACCACCTCGTGGCGGCTGGGATCGAGCCGGGTAAGCGGCGCCGGCGTGCCGCCGCCGGCGGAGACGCGAAACAGACCCTGGCCGTAGTAAGGCGTGAATACGATGACGCCGTCCGCGCTCCAGTCCCCGCCAAAACCGTACGAAGAATCGGCCAGCACCTGGGTACGCGCACCCTGTAGATCCGTGCGCATGATTTTGCCATTGG
This sequence comes from Terriglobia bacterium, assembly GCA_041495845.1. Taxonomy (GTDB): domain Bacteria; phylum Acidobacteriota; class Terriglobia; order Terriglobales; family Acidobacteriaceae; genus JBGQDM01. The sequence continues at coordinate 4,540 of JBGQDM010000039.1, forward strand.
CGAAGAAGCCCAGTGCTTGGGAATCGGGAGACCAGAAAACGCTGGTCGAGTTTTCGGTGCCCGGGATTGGACGGGTGACAAAGGAATTGAGATCGCGTACCCAGATCTGCGCCTTGCCCTCACCGTCAAGAACGAGAGCCAGTTTGCGGCTGTCTGGGGAGATGCTCATGCGCCAGACGTGTTGCTCGGGGGGCATGGTGATCTCGAGGCTCATGGGCTGGCTCTCACCCGTTGCGGACCGGAACAACGCGGATGTGGCCACGGCGCCCAGAACCAGCATCAGGGCAGAGAGTACAAGGATGAGGCGGCGATCGCGGCGCGAGCGCGTGAATCCCGGGGGAGCGCCCCGAGCGTCTGCATCCGACTCGGCAATCCACTTGAGTTCGGCGGCCACATCGCGGGCACTCTGCCAGCGCTCATCTGCATCCTTGGCCATGGCGCGGCGAACCACGTGCTCGAGGGCGGGCGGTGTGTTCGGTTGCAGGGCGCTCAACGGGCGCGGCTCCGCCGTAAGAATGGCGGCAATCGCCGAGGCGGTGCTCTTGCTCTCGAAGGCGCGATGGCCGGTGATCATTTCATAGAGCACCGCGCCCAGAGCGAAAATGTCACTGCGCGAACTGGCCTCGCGGCCTTCCACCTGCTCCGGCGACATGTATTGAAACGTGCCGCAGACCGTACCTTCCGAGGTCAGCGGCAGCGTGGAGGCGTTGATGGTTTCCGTGGCGCCGGTGGGAGGAGGAGGAGCGGGAGCGACGGCCTTGGCAATTCCGAAATCCATCAATTTGGCGCCGGCGCGGGTAAGCATGATGTTGCCGGGTTTGAGGTCGCGATGGACCACGCCGATGCGATGGACGCGGTCCAGACCTTCAGCGATTTCTGCGCCGTAGCGGAGCACCTGGTCGATGGGGAGCGGGCCCTTGTGGAGGCGTGCGGCAAGAGTTTCGCCCTCGAGATACTCCATCACCAGAAAGTGGGTGCCGTCCTGCTCGCCGACGTCATAAAGCTGGCACACGTGCGGATGGTTGAGGCTGGAGATGGTGCGGGCTTCCCGGTCAAAGCGCTCGCGGGCCTCCGTTTTTTCGGCCAGCCACGGGGCCAGAATTTTGATGGCAACGGTGCGGTCGAGGCGGGTATCGCGGGCCCGATAGACTTCACCCATGCCGCCTGCGCCCAGCGAGGCTTCGATCTGGTAAGGGCCAAGGCGGGTTCCAGCGCTGAGGGACATGGGAGCGGGAATTATACCCGCTGGCGCACCGCCGGCAAGGCAGATGCCAGCGATAGCCCAGCAGCATTCAGCTTTTTGTTTTTTGCCGCGCAGCCAGCAATACCATGGCATGGGCGATGGCGGCGCCCTCCAGGTTAAGCCCTTCGGGAGTCTTCGCTTTCAGGCCAACGCAGTCCGGCGCGATGCCCAGCAACCCAGCAACGTGTTCGCGAATGCGCGCAGCGTGTGGGCCGATCTTGGGCGCGGCGAGAATCAGCGTCGAATCCATTTGCACCAGGCGATAGCCGGCGGCGTCCACGCGCCGCAACGCTTCCTGCAGAAAGACAGCCGAGTCGGCGCCTTTCCATTGCGGATCGGACGGGGGAAAGAGCGTGCCAATATCGGGCCCAGCGATGGCGCCAAGCAGCGCGTCCGTGATGGCATGGAGAAGCACATCGCCATCAGAATGGCCGCCCAGGCCCTGGGGATGCGGCAGCTCGATTCCGCCAATCTTCAGCGGAATGCCGGACCTGAAAGCGTGGGAGTCCCAACCGTAGCCAATGCGAGTTGCGGGTTTAGCCATCGCCTGCAAGTTTACTTGGGCGAGCTCGGCTGGGCAATTTTGCTGTTGGTTCGCCGACAAAAATCTACTTTGCCAGATAAAACTCGGCCACTTCCATATCCGCGGGCGTGGTGATCTTGATGTTGCGGGGCGAGCCCATCACCACTGCGACCGGCAAGCCGGAACGTTCGAACAGCGAGGCTTCGTCCGTGCCGAGAAAACCGTCGGCGGCAGCTTCATCGAAAACCCGCTTGAGCAGTCCGTAACGAAAGCCCTGCGGTGTTTGCGCCAGCACGATCCGTTCCCGCGGCAGGGTGGCGTGAATGAGCGCGGTCTCGGCGGCGCGGTCCACCTGTTTGATGGTATCGACGGCGGGCAGGCCCGCGATGGCGGCGCCGTTCTTTTCCGCGGCAAGGATGACGGCGCGAATAATCTCGGGAGTCACGAACGGCCGGACCGCATCGTGGACCAGAACAATGTCATCCGGCGCGGCGCTGACCGCCTGGAGCGCGTTGGCCACCGACTGTTGCCGGTGCTCGCCGCCCTCAACTAGCTGGACTTTCTTTTGCAGGATGTCGCGGGCCTCTTTTTCCAGCCGTGCGCGAAAACCGGAAATTTCGTTCTTGCGCAGCGCCACGACAATTTCACTGACTTCGGCAACGGCGGCAAACTTCCGCAAAGTGTGGATGAGTATGGGCGTGCCACCCAGTTCGGAGAACTGCTTGGAAGGAGCAGACTTCTTACCGCGTGCAGGCGGCGCCATGCGCGTCCCCAGACCAGCGGCGGGAATGATCACGACAACCTTCATGCGGCCTGTAAGTATACGAGGCGGAGGAGCCAGGTTCAAACCAGCGCTGGCCCCAACTTATCCGTTGGCCATCCGTGAATTCCGTGGCCGCTCACTCCCCTGGGCGTTCCGCCAGAATGGGCTGCGGTTTCTTGACATCGTGGTTTGATTGTTGGGCCGCAGCGCGCATGTCATGGCGCGGGGCGGGGGAATGCGGTTCAGTCTTCAGAACAGCGCGCTCGTCCCATTTACCGAAAATCATCTTGCCGGCCGTGGTTTGCAGCACGGAAGTCACGGAAATGTCGATGGTCTTGCCAATCATCTTGCGTGCGTTATCCACCACCACCATGGTGCCGTCGTCGAGATAGGCCACGCCCTGGTTGTACTCTTTGCCTTCTTTGAGAATAAAGACGTGCATGGTTTCGCCCGGCAGCACGATGGGCTTGAGCGCGTTCGCCAGTTCGTTGATGTTCAGTACCTCGACCCCCTGCAACTGCGCCACTTTGTTGAGATTGAAATCGTTGGTGACGATCTTGCCCTCGTAGAGCTTGGCCAGTTCGATCAACTTCAAGTCCACTTCGCGGACAGTGGGAAAATCATCCTCCACGATCTGAATGTTGAGGGAGGCGACTTTTTGCAGACGCTGCAGAATGTCCAGCCCGCGCCGGCCGCGGTTGCGCTTGAGCGAGTCGGAGGAGTCGGCGACCAGTTGCAGTTCGCGCAGCACGAACTGCGGGATGACGAGCACGCCGTCGAGAAAACCAGTTTCGGCGATGTCGGAAATGCGCCCGTCAATGATGACGCTGGTGTCGAGTATCTTGTAGCTCTTCCGGGTCTGTTTTTCGCCGCCGAACAGTCCGCCCAGCGCAGTCAGGTTGAGCAGATCACCCTTATTGGCGCCCACAATCAGACCCACATAGGCCATCAGTAGCATGACCAGCAACTGCAGGAAATGCTGCGTGGATCCTTCCGGCAGACTGGCGCGCAGAACCAAAGCGAAGAGATAGGCACCCAGGATACCAAGCACGCTGCCCGCTGCGGCGCCGATGAGGCGCTTCAGGCTGACCAGGCGCAGACGCCATTCGAACAAGATGACAAGCACGCCCAGCGCCAACCCTACGGCTGCGTCGGTCCTTGCAGGTAGGCCAAACGGTTGCAGGAGATAGCAGGCAACCGCAACCACTAGAACAAAAGCAATACGAACCAAGAATAAGTCCACGCGAACCTCCCCAGGGGCAAAGCACCGCGCGGGCGAGGAAGGGAGGAAGGGCCTCGTCAGCCCGGTCTGCCAGTGTCCCCCGCCGGCACAAAGCAACTGCTTCGGCCGGTTCGTTAAACGACGGGGCGTATGAATAAATAACAGTGCCCCACTTCCGGCCCAGCAATCCGGGACCGGGAGCAACCTATTTACACAGGAAGTATATACCCGAAGAGAACCTCCTGACCGCAGGCGCCGCTGCCAGCCCGGAGCTCTGGCTGATAAACTGCGCGGTATGAGAGCGAGTGTGATTCCGAAGTTTGGTGGACCGGATGTGCTGGAACTGCGCGAGGCGCCCGAGCCGCAAGCTGGCGTTGGAGAAGTCCGGATACGAGTGCAAGCCGCGGGAGTAAATTTTGCCGACATCATCATGGTGAACGGTGGCTATCCCGGAACCCCGCCTCCGCCGGTGATTGCCGGGCGGGAGTTCTGCGGCACACTGGAACCCACCGGTGAACGTGTGATGGGCTACACGCAGTGGGGCGCGTTTGCCGAGATGGCGGTGACCCGACCCGGGTTTTTCTGGCCCGCACCGACGGATTGGACCGCGTCTGAGGCTGCGGCTTTCCCCGTCAACTACTTCACCGCCTATCTCGCCTATTGGAAAGCCGGCCTACTGGAACGCGCCTCGGGCGAGCCCCGTCCGCGCGTGCTCATCCACGCGGTGGCTGGCGGAGTGGGCACGGCGGCAGTGCAAATCGGCAAGCTGCTCGACATCGAGATGTATGGGACGTCGTCTTCGGCGGAGAAACTGGCGCGAGTGCAAGTGTTGGGACTGCACCACGGGATTAACTACAAACAGCAAGACTACGAGGATGCGATTCGCGAGCTAACACAGAAGCAGGGTGTAGACGCTGTCTTCGAGATGTTGGGCGGCGAGCACACCGCGAAAAGCATTCGTTGCGTGCGCGAATTCGGCCGTGTGATTGTCTATGGCTCGGCCACGGGCAAAGCGTCCACGCTGGACACGCGCGCCCTCTATGCCAAGGGTGCCAGCGTGCATGGACTTTGGCTCTCTGTACTCTCGAACAATCAGCAGGTCATGGGCGATGCCTGGCAACGTCTGTCGGGCTGGATTGGAGCGGGAAAGCTGCGTCCGATTGTGGGCCATGAGTTCCCTCTGGAGCAGGCAGCTGATGCATTCCGCCTGATGTTGGAGCGCAAGAACTTTGGCAAAGTGGTGCTGCGCGTGCGTTAGCTGAGGCGGAAGCGCGCACTGTCTCGGTGTTCTGTTTGTCTCTCGCTGCGTTTTTTCCCTGTTTCACATCAATCTTCGGATCGGAAACACCCTTGGTGCTCACTCCCAGGAGCCTGCTCCGTCCAAACAGGCGTGCGGCAAAAGCGCCTGACCGGAAAGGGAACTTTCACGACGCCACGTCCGTACTGAATCGAGTGAGCCGGCTGCATTCGCAGCGGCCGCGAGGAGTTGCAAGCAAGAAAAGGGGTCCAACGGATTGTCTTCGCCCGAGGTTTGGCGGCCCTGGCGAAGGCCATCTGCGGCAGAAAGCGTGCGGCTTTGCAGCCGAAGCTTTCTGTGTCGTTGGACCCGCGCGTGCATTGTAGGCCAAGTTCGCGGAAATACAAATTTTTCGTGAAGCTGGCGCGGCAGGGCTGCCAAGTCCAACCGTCCCGCAATGCGGGAAGATGAGGTGTGAAATGAAGCGTTTGACTTGGAAGGGATTGGTACTGGGCGCAGTGCTGGCGGTGGCTTCGAGCGGATTCGCAGCCAGTGGAAATCTGAGCCTGACGACAGACACCAACGTAAACGGGACGGCGCTGAAGGCCGGAAATTACAAAGTCTCCTGGGACGGCAACGGGCCGGCAGTGGACGTGAAGATCATGAGCGGGAAGAAAGTGCTGGCTACGGTGCCGGCGCGCCTGGTCACGCTGCCCAACGCCTCCCCGTATGATTCCGCGGTGGTGAACAGCGTGGGCACGGGCCGGACGTTGACCGAAATCCGCTTCGGCGGGAAAACCACGGCACTGGCCATCGGGCAGGAGAGCGCCGGGATGCAGGAAAGCTCGAAGTAGCGCGACACAAAGACGGGAGCAAAATGGGAGCGCGAAACTGCGCCCCCATTTTTTCCCCCGTTATTTCTCGGCGAGCACGTCGAAGTTGTAATTGACCAACGCTGTCTTGGGAATCTGCTTGAGGCCCCGGATGGGAACTTTCTGCGATAGCGTCTTGTTCCCCCGCATGGGCATGCGACCGAGAAAGACGGTACGGCCATCCGCCAATTGCAAGTAGAGCGGAACGGCCATGGCAAACTTATCGTCCACTCCGGATTGGCTGAGTGTGAAATTCATGACCACATCACCGTCGGGCCCGGTTTCAAATGAAGACTGAACGTTGTACTTCGGCAGGGCAGTGCCATAGACGTATTCGTTGAAGAACCAATCCATCTTGCCGTTGCCGTCCAGGTTCATGTCGCGCGTCATGTGCTTCTCCACCATGGCCTTGAAATCCTCGGTGGTGGCAGCCCGGTTGGCGTAACTGCGGACAAAGTCCTGCATCAGCGCCTTGAAATTCGCGTCGCCCTGCTGGTTATTCCAGAGCATCATGCGGATCATGTGCAGAATGTAGCCGCCCTTGGGATAGATCAGGCGACGGGTGATGTCGAATCCCGAGCGGCTGTTGCTCAGACGATAGCCCAGAGTCAGCGGCCCAGCATCAATGGCGCGATATCCTTCCTTGTTTCGTTCCAGCAGCAGATCGCGCTCGTCATTCCAGAACTCAAAGTATTTCTTTGGCTCCTTCTGATACACAGCCTGGATGTAGATGGAAGCGGAGGCTTCGGAAAAACCCTCGCTCATCCACTGGTCGCGGTAGGAATTGAAGCCGACCGCGTGTCCCCACCACTGGTGCGCGACTTCGTGCGGCGTGACCACACGCCAGTAGCCGCGATCGAGGTCGAGCCCAAACTGGTGGCGCACCGTGGTATCGAAGTAGTAGCAAATCGGGATGTACACCAGACCGGGCCAGGCCTGCCCAAAGCCGCACGCGGTCTGCTGCGTCAGCGCAACGGTTTTGTAGGGCACAGGGCCGAAGTAGTCGTTGTAAATCTGCATGGCGAGTTGGCCTTCGGCGAGGGCCTTCTTGTTGAGCGAGGTCGTGTCCATGGTTCCAAGCACGGCTTCACTGACGTGCGAGCCCTGGGTGGGGAGTTCTCCGCTCACCGCTTGTTGGATGCCCTTGACCCAATCGGGAGGTTCCTGATTGGCGTAGGACTGCACCAGGTAATCGCCCTTGGGCGTCTTGGTTTCTTCTTTCTTGAACTTGCCAAAACTGAAACCAGCAACTGCGAGCGGAGCCTCACTCTTCCACACGGTTACGTTCTGGTCACCCTGAGTGGTGTCCGAGACACGGTTGCCGGTGGCGGCAACCTGCATCCCCTTGGGCACGCGAATGGTCATGTCGTAGTTGCTGTAGGCGCCAAAGGAAAGGCTGGCCAGGTTGGGGTACCAGTCTTCGCGGGCCACAGGAAAATAATTGCCGCCGCCGGTGTTGACCACCGCCTCCTTACCGTCGTAGGTCGTTGTGATGGTCAGCTTTTCTCCTGCCGCCAAGGGCTTGGACAAGATCACCCAGAAATCCGGGTCTGCTTTCTTGTCCTCTTGAATGAAGGACACCGATTGGCCTCCGTCGGCGCTCACACTCTGCACGCGCAGCGTCGAAAAAAGGGCAAACGGAATTACGCGCTGGCCATTGACCGCGGAAACAATGGTGGTGGCAGCTTTGCCGGTCAGGTGAGCACCCTTGTCGAAGCTGGCTTCGAGTTGCTGGTGCTCGATGCGAATGGTTTCGTTTTGCTCGGCGCTGCTGGCGGTCCCCTTCTTGTACTCCTCGGAGTAGTGGTGCGCCGCCCACACGCCGAACTTATTTTCATCCCACGTAATCAGCTCCACTTCTTCTGGAGCGACCGAGCGAGCAAAGTTGGGCGCGCCGTGCGGGTCAATCGCAAAAATCATCTTGTCGTTGTAGCGCTTGCCGTGAATGAATGCGACGAACAGGCCGCCCGGCTCGGTGCCCAACACATCTTGCAGAATCCGCGCTTCGAGGTTGTAGTGGACCTTCTTGCGGGTGACGTTCCTGCTGTCTTCGAGCGGCCCGGCAGCGCACGATCCACCGCCGCCGCTCGCCGCCTTCTTCACCTCGTCGTAGGTCGCATCAGTAAAACGCAGCATCATCTCGGAAAAGTTTTCGCTGAACACATCACTCTTGGTCAGCAGTTTCAGCATGCCCATCTCGATCGGCAGGGGCGGGTTGAGTACGAGGTTCCCATCCCCGGTGAAGACGGCGCCGGTGACTTTCCCCTGCACCGGCGCCAGAAAGCAGAGGGTGCCGGAGTGTAGATGGAAGGTCGCTGAGTCCCGCTTCAGCGTCAGGTCCGTCACGCCGACGGACTCACCGAAACCTACCGTGCGCAGCGCCTGGTAAGTTACATCAGAATTTCCGGTTTGCTGAGCGGGAGCATATCCTCCCAGGCTGAGTAGGCAAAAAATGAGTGCGGGAACGAACGAGCAGCGCAACTTCATGGCGAGGACTCCTGTGTAAGTCGGAGATTATCTACCAATTGGCCAGATCGCGCCAAGGACTTAAGAGAGTTTTTTTGCTGCCCACGGACAATTACTTGAAACCAACGAGATCGCGTACACCTTCGCTCTGCCCAGCCCTGCCCGGTACACTGGTGCGGCCATGAAATCCGTCGTGGTGGGTACGGCCGGGCACATTGACCACGGGAAGACGGCGCTGGTGCGTGCGCTGACTGGGATCGACACCGACCGGCTGCAGGAAGAAAAGCGGCGCGGCATCACCATTGACCTCGGCTTTGCGCACCTCGAACTACCGGGCGCCGAGGGCGGGCTGCGGCTCGGATTCGTAGACGTCCCCGGGCACGAACGCTTTGTCCGCAACATGCTTGCCGGCATTGGCGGGATTGATCTGGTGCTGCTGGTCATCGCGGCGGACGAAGCCATCAAACCGCAGACCCGCGAACATTTCGACATTTGCCGCCTGCTCTCGATCTCGCGCGGCATCACTGTACTCACCAAAGCAGACCTGGTGGACGCGGAAACGCTTGCCGTGGCGCGGCTCGAGGTCGAGGAGCTTCTGCGCGGTTCGTTTCTGGACACGGCGCGTGCGCCCATGGTCGCCGTAAGCGCAAAAACTGGCGCGGGGCTCGACGAGTTGAGGCGCGCCCTGGCGGAGGTGGCCGCCGGCGTGGCCTCCCGCGACTCGCAGGCCTTGCCGCGGTTGCCAGTGGACCGCGTGTTCACCATGAAGGGTTTTGGCACGGTAACCACCGGCACGTTGATTTCCGGGACTATCCGCAAGGAAGACGAGTTGGAAGTATTTCCCTCCGGAAAGCGGGTGCGGGTCAGGGGTGTGCAGGTCCACGGCGAGAGCACGGACCGAGCGACGGCCGGGCAGCGCACCGCGCTCAATCTGGCTGGCGTCACCACGGACGAGTTGGCGCGCGGCATGATGCTGGCGCCGCCGGGATGTTTTTCCGCAACGCAAGTGGTGGACGTCCGGCTGACGCTGCTGCCCACGGCACGGCGGCTGAAAAACCGCGACCGTGTCCATCTGTATGCGTACAGCGCGGAAACCATTGCCACCGTCCGGCTCTGGGACCAGATGCGGTTGGACGCCGGACACACCGCACTCGCCCGTCTCACGCTGGATGCGCCGCTGCAGTTATTGCCCGGCGACCGGTTGATTGTGCGGCAATTTTCGCCGGTGGTGACCATCGGCGGCGGTGTGGTGGCCGACGCGCACCCGTTACGAGCGAGGTCCGCGCGGGCAGAACTCTCTGAATTCCTGTCCGCGATGCTGGATGGCACACCGGAAGAGATGATCCGGAGGAGGATTGCGCGTCGGCTGGGCGGCGGCTGCACTCACGAAGATCTCCAACGCGAGACGGGATGGGCGCCCCGGCTCTTGCAGGCAACACTGGCCAAGTTAGTGGAAGCGGGAAGCATCCGGCAGGTTGGCGGCATCCTCGTAGATGCAGCCTTCTGGAATTCAGTCTTGGCGGGATTGCCGACTCTGGTCGGGAAGAGCCTGGCCGCAAACCGTCTGCGCCAGGGCGTACACAAAGAAGAGCTGCGAGCCCCACGTACACATCCGGCGATTTTCGACGCCGCACTCGCCGAATTAATAAAACTGCGGAAACTCGAGGTCAGCGGCGAGTTGGTGCGCTTGCCCGGACGTGGAGTGGAGCTAAAAGACGACGAAACCGCTGCGCAGAAGATGATTGAAGACGCATTTGCGCGCGCCGGGCTGGCGGTACCCGCGCTCAAAGACGTGCTGGCGGGACTGCAAGTAGACCGCGCGCGCGCGCAGAAGATCGTAACCCTGCTGCTGCGCGACAGAGTGCTGGTGAAAATCTCCGAAGAGCTGGTGTTTCATCAGTACGCCCTCGCGGAACTGCGCACCCAGGTGGCGGCGTTAAAAGCAAAGTCGCCGAATATGGACGTGGGCCGCTTCAAGGCGCTGACCGGCGTCTCCCGCAAATACGCCATTCCGCTGCTGGAATATCTTGATCGCGAACGCGTGACGCGCCGCGTCGGCGATGAGCGGGTGATTCTGTAAGCACGTGGCAGCACCTAAGAGACGGAACTGTCATTCTGTCTGTAACGACGCTTCGCCCGCGACGACCGGGCTGCTAGCCCTCAAAGTAATCCCTGACCGGCGTCTGGTAGAGATACCACGCCATCATCACCCGAACAATGATCCCCAGCCCGCCCCAGGCCAGTGCGGACAAGTGCAGGCTGACGACGGAGGCGGAGACGGTGGGGATTTCCATGACGACGCCAACCAGCGCGATGATTGCGGCGGCACGACGCGCCCAGTTATTGCGGCGGAGAAGACCGACTCCGGTCAGTGTGGCCAGTAACGCTGCCAGCAGGAACATGTAGGGCCCGGCGGTCTCCAGTCCGTGGAGCAGAAACGCGCCCATGACCATGGAGATTGCGCCCGGCCGGAGGAGCATGACTGCGCCGGTGACCGCAAGATAAACGGCCGCGGCAAAGAACGCGACCGCAATCAGGAGGACCCCGCCCAATGCCGGCATGGCAAGAGCATCATAAAGGACGGGAACGGTGCAGCGCGGGCCTACCATTGGAACCGAAACGGTTACTTGGCGAGGCGGCGGGTAGGTAGGGATACTGGCGAGACGGGATGGCTGTGACCACGATGCGCAGAAAACTCGGGCACTGGGTGCGTGGAGCGGCCCTGGTGGCGGCACTGGCGATGCCCGCCTGGGCCGGTAGCAATGTGGCGGTGGTGGTAAAGAGTGACAGCCGCCTGGACGCGTTGGCGCTGGCGGACCTGGTGAAGCTGGCCAAAGGAACGACCAAGTCGCTGCCCGATGGAACGTCTTTCATGCTGGTCATGCGCGAGCCCGCGGCGGAAGACATGAAGGGCGCGGTCCGCAAACTGTTCGGCATGACGCCGGAGGAATTGAAGCAACTGGCGGCAAAACTGAATGAGGCGTCGCGATCGCGACCCTATATCCAGTTTGTGGCCGACGATGCGGCGCTGCTGAAAATGGTGAGCGCGCTCCCGGGAGCGGTCGGGCTGGTGGATGTGTACGCCATCAACAGCTCGGTGAAAGTGGTGAAGGTGGACGGGAAGTTGCCCTTCGATGCGGGGTATGTGCTGAAGGGGAATTAGCGGAGCCCGCTCCTGTAGGCCGGTGTCTGGCAAGGTATTCGCACTTTCCAGTGTCTCTTCTCGAGAGCTTCGATTGACGTGCGTTACGTTACGCGTTACAGTTGAACGGTGATCGGCTCGTTCCGCCAAAAGGGCTGAAGCGCCTTTACGAAGACAACGATTCGCGGGGCGTGATCGGGCAGCACCTGGAGAAACTGCGAGACATTTTGGCGCGTTTGGAAGTTGCCGCTACGCTCGCCGACATGGACGTGCCTGGCTTTCGCCTGCATTCCCTTCGTGGAGACTACAAGGGATGGTGGTCGGTAGTGGTGCGTGCCAACTGGCGAGTTATTTTCCGATTCGTGGACGGCGACGCGCTCGACGTTGACTACGTGGATTACCACTGAGAGAGGTCGATGATGCCGATGAAGAATCCACCCCACCCCGGCGGCTTTGTGCGGCGGCAGTGTATTGAGCCGATGGGCCTGACCATTACGGAGGCCGCTGCCGCGCTGGGCGTCACGCGCACGACGCTTTCAGAGCTGGTGAACGGAAAGCGCGGGATATCTCCTGAGATGGCGGTACGTTTGTCCAAAGTCTTTGGCGGGAGCGCCGCAACCTGGCTCACGCAGCAGGCGCACTACGACTTGGCCCAGGTGCACGCCGACCAGATCAAGGTGAAGCGGCTGCAGTTCGCGTAGGGACTGTGTTTGTTCGTTTCTAGCAGCCACCAACCACTGGCCCGGCCGCGCGACTCCCTCAGCGTTTCAACAAATCCACCGGCTGCCGCACGTCGTGCACGCGGAAATATTTCGCCAGCGCGGGATACTTTCGCGCCACTTCTTCAAACATGGCGTAAGCCACGTTGCGATACGACGCGTGGCCGGCGGGAGTCGTGCGCAGTTCGGAAATGTAGAGGGCTTCGGCGAAGTCCATCTTGAAGAGCGTGCGTTTGCGAAAAGCGAGCGGAATGGCGTAGTGCGAGTTTGCTTCGGCTTCGGGCGCGGCGCCAGCGGCCAGTTGGCGCACGGCCGCTGCGGCCTGCTGCATCGCCGCGTCATAGCGTTGGCGTAGGCCCGCGGTCCCAAGTTCCTCGGGCGTGTCGTATCCGTGGACCGTGGTGAACGCCTGCATGATCTGAATGCAGCGACGGTGGCGGTGCATGTCGCGGAAGCCGCCAATGTCCATGAGAATGTCGAAGCGGAAGCTCTGGCCAGCGCTGAAGGCGCGGAGCAGCTCATCGTGCTTGCCGCGGTGGCGCAGACCGAGGTCGACGATCTCGCAACGGCGTTTCTCTCCCGCGGCTTCCACCGCCTGGCGAATCTGGCGGTAGGAGTAGTGACAATGCTCGTAGACCAGTGTCGTCGCCAATTCAATTTCGAGCGGGTCGGCGTCGAGGAGATCCACGCTGGTCGCGGTCGCCACCGCCGCGCCGCCCATGAGCTCCTTCGCCGCCTGACGTAGTTCGCGGCGAGTCTTGATCTCGTAGGCGTTAGGGTCGGCGTATTTCACCAGCGTCGGGGCCACGCGAACGTCTTTGAGCAACTCCCGCGCCGCGCGTTCTCCGAGTTCGGCGTTGACCTCGCGAATCCGGGCCACCAGTTCGCGGTAGGCATCGTGGTTCACATTCCAGGCGGGTTCGGTCGCCGCTTTTTTCAGCAACCCGCCGAGATGGCGTACTTCGGTGTGGGTGTGGGAGAGCAGATGCGCCACCTGGTTTTCCAAGGTGCGCGCATTCACAATTTCGCCGAGCGAGGTGTTGCTGGCAAGCGGCAGCAGGTAGCGCGAGATATCGAAGGCGCGGGCGCGGAGCGTGCGTTCGTAAGCCTCTGGCTTCATCTCGTCAGGGCGCGGGGTGCGGGCGCTCAGATCGCGAAATACCAGTTCGGAAATGGCTTCGTATTCGGCGAAAAGAAAATCGAGGGTTTCGCGGTAGAGCGTCCCGGCCTGTTCCTGGCCGAAGTCCGGCGTGAAGTAGCCGCTCTTTTTGAAGTCCTGGTAGCGCGTCGAGCGTTCCTGGCCGTCCCAACGCTGCTCGTCGACCACCGCGATGGCGGCGAGGATGGAGAGTCTTTCGATAGCCAGCGCAATGTGGGCGAGATCGGCGATGGAGCGATGGCCGTACTGGAAATAAAACGTATTAAGAAATTTTTCGGCTTTTTGCGCGCTAATCTCGCGCAAGGATTCCTTCATGGACAGCGCCGAGCGGGAATACTTGGCCATGGCATAGGCCTGAACCTCGGGCTCGACGCCATGGACCGCGAAGACCTCCACCACCGGCGGGGAATTTCCGTTACGGTTGCCGTTCTCAGACATGGACAGGGAATGTTACTGTGCGCGGTCAAGCGGCGCAACGAGGGCACGAGGCGTGAGGGAGACAACAACCGTTCGCTGCCGGAATCAGCCCTTTAACCCCCGGGTCTTACCATTGTCACTTTTCCTTTTGCCGAGAATCATTTATAAAGTAAGCAGCCCTTTTATACATGCGAACCCTTTTCCGTCTTATCCCAGTGCTTTTTTTGTGCCTGGCGGCAACGCTGAGTGCGCAAAATATTGCGCCGTCGTCCCCCTGGCTGGCGCCAGACGGTGGGAGCACCGCGCACACCGCTTTGCTGCCGTTGCCCCCGGTGGCGCCCGCGCTTCCGCGCATGGCCCCGGAGTTGGCGCTGCAGTCATTCCAGAACCGTGCTGCCCTGCAGAATGCCGGACTTGCGGGCTATTCCGCGACTACGGTTGTCCGCGCCGAACTTCCCCAGACCGCACAAAAGGGCGAGTTCGAGTTGAAGCGGCAGTTCCTGGCCCCACGCTCGTTGATGTTCACCGCCGTGCGCTTCGCGGGCGACACCTTCGTCAAGAGCAACGTCATCACCCGGCTGCTGCAGTCGGAAGCGGAGCACGTGCAGAGGGACGATCCCGCAGCCACCGCGATTTCCGCAGCCAATTACAAGTTTTCTTACAAGGGAACGGACGAAATTGCCGGACGCGCGGTGCAGGTCTACCAGTTGAAGCCGCGGCAAAAACGGGTCGGGTTGATCAAGGGCCGTCTCTACCTGGACGCGCACACCGGACGGCTGGTGCGCATTGAGGGGTCACCCGCCAAATCGCCGTCATTTTTTGTGAAGAACATTCAGTTCGTGCAGGACTACGCCGACTTTGGCGATTTCACTTTCCCTGTGCACATCCATTCCGAAGCTAAGGCCCGCATCGTCGGCCGCACGGTGGTCGACATTTACCATCGCGATTACCAGCCGGTTCTGAGCTCCGTGCAAACCGCGCGCGCGGGCTCACCGGCGCCTTCCTCGCAGTAGGCCCGTCCTTACCTTTTTTATTGCCTAGCCTTTCCCGTGGCCATTACTCTTTCCGCCATGCACGGTCCGGGAGAACTGCTGTTTGAGTTGCTGATCATCTTCGTCTCCGCCAAGCTGCTGGGAGAGATCTTCGAACGGTTCTCCTTGCCGGGTGTGCTGGGCGAATTGCTGGCAGGGGTTGCGCTGGGACCGTTTGCGTTGGCGTGGGTGCATCCCAGCGAAACGGTGCACTCGCTGGCCGAAATCGGCGCGATCTTTTTGCTGTTCAACGTGGGATTGGAAACCAGTCCACAGGACCTGATCCGAGTCGGGCGGCGGGCGCTGATCGTCGCCGTCTTGGGCGTCGCGGCGCCGTTTCTGCTGGGTTGGGGATATATGACGCTGCGCGGAGATGCCGCGCACGAGGCCATCTTCGTGGGGGCAGCGCTGGTGGCCACCAGCGTCGGCATCACGGCGCGCGTGCTCAGCGATCTGGGCGCGTTGCAGTCGCAGGTGGCGCGTATCATTCTCGGGGCCGCAGTCTTCGATGACATTCTCGGCATGGTGCTGCTGGCGGTCGTCTCCGGCATGGCCGGGGGCGAGAGTGTGCGCTGGCTGAGCATGGGAATCCTGCTGCTGGAAGCGGTGGGGTTCGCGGTGTTCATGATCTTCCTGGGTCCGCGACTCGTAGGTCACGTGCGCCCGGGGCTGGGGCGGCTGCGCACCCGTGAAGCCCCGCTGCTGCTGTCACTGGCGTTGTGTCTGCTGCTTTCCTGGGCGTCCACCAAGATTGGCATGGCGGCGATCATCGGTGCGTTCTTCGCCGGGCTGGTGTTGGCCGACTTTTCTCCGGAGTGGCAATTGCACACCCGCGTCCATGCCATCACCGAACTGCTGGCGCCGGTGTTTTTCTTCTCCATCGGTTCCCAGTTGGACCTCCGGCTCTTCCGCGGTGATGTGCTGACTGCCTCGGTCATCGTTTCGCTCCTGGCGATCATCTCCAAGGTCGTCGGTTGCGGCCTGCCGCTGCTGCGCTCCGGCTGGCGCGATGCGCTGACGGTCGGCGTCGGCATGATGCCGCGCGGGGAAGTGGCCCTGATTGTCGGGCTGGTGGGACTCAACAGCGGCATCGTAAGCCAGCCTACTTATGCCATCGTGATTTTCATGACCGCGGTCACCACGATGCTTGCGCCGCCGGTCCTGCGGGTGCTGCTACGAAGTCGGGCCATGGCATAAAACCGAAATTTCCTTGGCCACGGATTCCACGGATACCCCGCGGATTTTTCTAAGAATTGCTGCCGAGCCACCTTGATCGGTATCGCTCGCTCGCGGCACTACTTGTGCCGCAGCCATCTATAATGGCGCAGCATCGCAAGGAGCCTCAATGAATCTCTCTGGCCGGGTGGCGCTGGTCACCGGCGCATCCCAAGGGATTGGTCGCGCCTGTGCCGTGCGCCTGGCAAAGGCGGGAGCCACCGTGGCACTGGCTGCTCGCAACCAACAAAACCTGGACGAAGCCGCACAGGTGATCATCGCTGACGGCGGGCAAGCCGCCGTTTTCGTTCTCGATGTCGGCTACGAAGAACAGATCAAGACGGCCTTCAAGGCCGTGCTGGCGCAGTTTGGCAAAGTTGACATTCTGGTCAACAACGCCGGTGTCACCCGCGATCAACTGGTGATGCGCATGAAGCGAGCTGACTGGGACACCGTAATGCACACCAATCTGACCTCCGCCTACCTGTGCATCCAGCAGGTGATCGGGCCCATGCTCAAGCAACGCTGGGGGCGGATCGTAAACATCAGCAGCATCTTCGGGCAAACGGGGCAGGCGGGGCAGGCCAATTATGCGGCCTCCAAAGCGGGGCTGATTGGACTGACCATGGCCATTGCCCGCGAACTTGGATCTCGCAACATCACCTGCAATGCGGTCGCGCCCGGCTTGATTGCCACCGCCATGACCGACGTGCTCAGCGATGAGTTCAAGCAGAACGCGCTGAAGATGATTCCGCTCGCGCGAGTAGGAACACCGGAAGACGTGGCGCATGCCGTTGCTTTCCTCTGCTCCGAAGAGGCGTCTTATGTCACGGGGCATGTCCTGAACGTCAATGGTGGCATGTTAATGGGGTAAGGATGTGGGTGCGGTCGTAGTCCATGAGGCCTCCTCGCCGGCGCAGGTGGAACAGGCACGCGAACTGTTTCTGGAATACGCGCACTGGCTTGATTTCGATCTGTCGTTTCAGAATTTCTCCCAGGAACTGGCTGAACTCCCCGGCGGCTATGCGCCTCCGAGCGGGTGCCTTCTGCTGGCGGAAAGCGAAGGACAGCTGGCCGGTTGTGTGGCGCTGCGCCAGTGGGACGAACAGACTTGCGAAATGAAGCGGCTCTATCTGCGGTCGCAGTTTCGCGGCCGGGGCGTAGGCCGTGCGCTGGTGGAACGGGTGATCACCGAGGGCCGCGAGAAAAGCTATCGCCGGATGCGGCTGGACACGGTTTCTCCCCTCATGGATGATGCCATCACGCTCTACCGCCGCTTTGGCTTCTGCGAGATTCCGCCCTACCGCGAGAATCCCATGCCGGGAACGCTGTACCTGGAGTTGGTTCTCTGACGCGAAAAAGGAGTCATTGTGGATGTACAGGAAAGCTGTACAATGATCTAGCATGGCTGTGGAGACCACATATACGTCGCTGCGCGCGAACCTGGCCGCGGTCCTGGAGCGAGTGGCTTCCGACCGCGAAGTCGTGATCGTGCGGAGGAAAGGCACAAAGGACGTGGCTCTGGTGCCGGCGCAGGAGTTGTCCAGCCTGATGGAGACGGCGCACCTGCTGCGCTCGCCCAAAAATGCGCAGCGGCTCCTCACCGCGTTGCGCCGCGCCGTGGGCAAGAAGGGCAGACCCACGACGGTGGCCAAACTGCGCCGCGAGATTGGTCTTGGGCCCGAGGGCTGAGCGCGAGGCTGTCTTTCACCCGGAATTCCGCCAGGACCTGGCCTACTGGATACAGACTGACCGCAAGGCTGCCCTCCGTATTCTCGACTTGGTAGAGGCGGCGATGCGCGACCCATTCACCGGCATCGGCAAGCCAGAGCCATTACGGCACGTCCTGGCGGGATGCTGGTCGCGGCGTATCACCCAGGAGCATCGCCTAGTGTACCGCGTCACTGCGAGCCGGGTGGACTTCCTCCAAGCGCGGTACCACTACTAGGGTGACTCTGATTGAGTCTAGGTTCGCAAGATATAGAGACCAAGAAGAGATTCCCTCAGTGGCTGAAACCCTTGATCTAATGCCGCTCTCGCGACTCGGCTGAAGCCGAGCCCTTTCAAAGCTTGACGGAAAACCAACTTGATCGGAGTTGCCCTAGAGCCCGCGTCCACCCCAGACCGCCTGCTTGCCGGGAAAGACAATTTCCCACTTGCCAGAAGATGCTGCTCTGATTACCATGCACCGTGCTCTCTAGCCACAATCCGGGCGCCTCTATGAACATCGGCGGGACCATCCGAAGCTACCGGCTGCAGAAGGGGATGTCGCAAGGGGACATCGAGAAGCGTACGGGGCTGCTGCGCTGCTATCTGTCGCGCGTGGAGAACGGGCACACGGTGCCATCGTTGGACACGCTGGCCAAAATTGCCGGCGCCATGGAACTGCCCCTCTCGCAGTTCTTCTCCGAGAACGGACGCGACAACGGGGGTAAGCACCTGCCCCAACTCAGCGAAGATGAAGTGCGGTTTCTGACCCAGATCCGGCGCTACGCGGCCCAGCTCAACGACAGCGACCGCAAGCTGGTGCTGGCCATGGTCAAGAAGATGGCCGGCACCGGCAAATAGCCGAGTAAACCGCGTCCCGCTCCCAAAGGTGAATGCCCATCCGTACCCGCATGACCTACCCTATTCCCGTGGTATCTTTTGATTTCCCAGGGACTTAGGGGCGATCTGCGCCCCGCGGTAGCAGAAAGCGGGTTGCGGTGACCGTTGATGAAGAACTAGGCGTACTCGATCACCAACTGCGCCGGCTGAAGATCGAGTACGAAATATACTTCAACAATCCCACCAAGAAACCGCCCACCGACATCGAGTGGAAGGTGCTCTCCCTGCTGCGCAAGTTTGCCGACAGCTCGCGGCTGAGCTTCAGCCAGCGCTTCCGGTACAACGAATTGGCCCAGCGTTATGCCATCTTCAGTGACCTGTGGCGCAAGAAGCGCCGCATCCGCGAAGAGGGCTACCGGCGGCCGCAAGACGCGCTGCTCTCGGTCCAGGGCGTGCGCTTGTTCGCCGAAGGGGAGGAAGAAGAACGGGTCGGAGAATACGAGATCAATGAGACCGAGGATGAGCCGCAAGAGGCCATTGCTGCGGCCGCCGCAGCGGTTGCCGCTCCCACCCCGGCGCCTGCACCCGCGCTCCCCAGCCAGCCGTATACCGCCCAGTTTGCGGATGCCGACCGTCAACGCCCCCAAGTCGAGTCTCTCTACCAGGCACTGGTGCAGGCAAAGAAGAATGCGGGCGAGTCCCTCTCCGGAACCGCCAGTCTGGAATCCTTCAACTCGTTCGTCAAAAACAAGACCGCCCAACTGCGCAAGCAGTACCACTGCGACGAAGTGGAATACTCCGTGGAAGTGGAAGCCGGCAAGGTCAAGCTGAAGGCCAAAGCGAAGACGTAGCCACGGATTTGCACGGATTCCACGGATCAACTGCAAAGCAATTGATTCAATTCACGCAGATCTCCAGGAATCGATCCCGAACCAACGGTTCCCGCAAAAAATCAGCGCTAATCCGTGCGAGCCGTGGCCAGAGGCCCCCGCCTGATAAAATCTTCGGCTGCTCTTCTTTCCAATTTCTTCTGCTGCGAGGCCTGCATGTCGCGGATTCAGCGTGCGCTATTGTCCGTCACCGACAAGACCGGATTGGTTGAGTTTGCGCGCCAGCTGGCGGGCATGCAGGTGGAACTGGTCTCCACCGGCGGCACCGCCAAGCTGCTGCGCGATTCGGGGATTGCGGTGCGCGACATTTCTGACTTGACCGGCTTTCCGGAAATGCTGGACGGCCGGGTAAAGACGCTGCATCCCAAGGTGCACGGCGGCATCCTGCACCGCCGCGACAACGCCGCTCACCGCGCCGCGGTCGCCGAGCATGGCATCCAGCCCATTGACATGGTGGTCGTCAATCTCTACGCCTTCGAGAAAACAGCGGGCAAAGCCGGTGTCCATTTTGAGGAGATCATCGAGAACATTGATATTGGCGGGCCGTCCATGGTGCGATCGGCAGCCAAGAATTTCCAGGATGTGGCCATTGTGACCTCGCCGGTGGATTACGAGGCGCTGGCGCAGGAAATGTCATCCTCGGGCGGATCGCTCTCGCTGGCCACCAAGTGGCGACTGGCGCAGCAAGCTTTCGCGACCACGGCTGCTTACGACTCTGCCATTGCGTCCACGCTCGAACGCATTCGCGCAGAGGCCGATTTTGCGCTGGCCCCGGCAGCCACGTTTCCAGCGACCATGCGTTTGACTTTCGGCAAGGTGATGGACCTGCGTTATGGCGAGAACCCGCATCAGCGCGCGGCGATGTACAGCGACGGCACGGGCGCAGGCGTCGCCAACGGTCGCCAGATTCAGGGTAAGGAGCTTTCCTACAACAACATCGTCGACTTGCAGGCGGCCTGGGACCTGGCCGAGGAATTCGACGAGACGGTCTGCGCCATCATCAAACACACCAATCCCTGCGGCACCGCCACCGGCGCCACCCTGGCGGAGGCTTTCAAGCGGGCGCTCGAGTGCGATCCGGTCTCGGCCTTCGGCGGAGTCATTGGCGTCAATCGGGTGGTCGACGCTGCCGCGGCCGAAGAGATGGCCAAGCTATTTGTCGAAGCCATCGCCGCGCCCGGCTTTGCCCCTGCCGCGCTGGAAAAATTTGCCGCCAAGAAGAACCTGCGCCTGGTTGAAATCAAACATGCTGCGCAGCCCTGGGTGCTGAAGAATGTCTCCGGCGGAATTTTGTTGCAGGATGCCGACCACCGCCCGCTCACGCCCGCCGACCTGAAGATCGTCACCAAGCGCCAGCCCACCGCCGAAGAGATGCGCGCTCTGCTCTTCGCCTGGAAAGTTTGCAAGCACGTGAAGTCAAACGCGATTCTTTACTCGCGCGACGGGCAGACGGTGGGCGTGGGCGCCGGGCAGATGAGCCGGGTGGATTCCTGCAAGGTTGGCGCGATGAAAGCGGTGCTGCCGCTGAAGGGCACGGTAGCCGCTTCCGACGCCTTTTTTCCCTTCCCGGATGGGGTCGAAGAAATTGCCCGGGTAGGCGCAACTGCGGTGATCCAGCCGGGCGGATCCGTCCGCGATCAGGAAGTCATCGAGGCTGCGGACCGGCTGGGGCTGGTCATGGTCTTTACCGGGGTACGGCATTTCCGGCACTGAGGATGGGGCGACTCAACAGGACAAGACAGTGAGTTGCACCCCTCAAGCCAAGTTCCTACAGTCCCTGTCCCTCCGATTTTGCTTTCGAGGTGCCCCAGCGTGCGTCTTTTTCCCAGCGCCGCGGTGTCAGCGTAAAATAGGGGCACCCACTCGGAGCGGCCTGGCATCCAAGGATGCTATGGTTCCGGGAACGTGCAGGTACCCTCGAATGATGCGAATGTTGCGAGCTTATAGCCTGGTGGCCGTGCTGGCGGCCGCTGCCCTTGCCCAGCAAAAGGCCGCCCCGGCTGAGGCCAAGGCTCCCGCCTCCAAGGCGCCGGACAAAGCCGCTGCCTACTACCACTACTCCATGGCCCACATTTATGAGGAGTTGGTCACCGTCTACGGGCGCAGCGATCTGTCCAGCAAAGCCATTGAAGAGTACCGCCTGGCCATCGATAACGACCCCGGCTCGGAATACCTGACCTCGGGGCTGGCCGAACTCTACGCCCGCACCGGACGCATTAGCGACGCCGTGCGCGAAGCCCAGGACATCCTGCGGAGAGACCCCTCCAACCTGGACGCCCGCAAGCTCCTGGGACGGATTTACCTGCGTTCCCTCGGCGACATGCAGTCCGGCTCGCCTTCGCAGAACGTGCTCAAGCTGGCCATCGAGCAGTACGAGCAGATTGTGAAGCTGGAGCCCAACAATCTCGACAACCATCTGCTGCTGGGCCGCCTCTACCGGCTGAACAATGATCTGCAGAAGGCGGAAAATGAATTCAAGTCTGCGGTGAAGCTGCAGCCGGATTCCGAAGAGGCCGTGACGACGCTTGCCTATTTTTACAATGAAGAGGGCGACGTCAAGCGGGCGGTGGAAACACTGAACTCGCTGCCCGACGCGGCCCGTTCCGGGAAGCTTTACTCCGCTCTGGGCTACACCTACGAGCAGCAGAAACAGTACAAAGAAGCCGTCAAGGCCTACCGGAAGGCGGTCGAACTGGACCGCGACAATCTGGATGCGGTGCGCGGCCTGGCGCAGAACCTGCTGAGCGACGGCCAGACCACGGCGGCGCTGGAACAATACAAGATCATCGCGGACGCGAACCCGGAAGACGCGCAAACGTATTTGCGCATCGCCGAAATCCATCGCCGCACCGGCAAGTTTGATGACGCGCTCGAAGCGCTGCGCAAGGCCGAAAAGCTGGCCCCGGATTCGGTGGAAGTTCCCTATAACGTGGCTGCGATTTACCAGGCGCAGGGCCGGTTTGATGAAGCGGCGCAGACCCTGGTGCAACTGCTGCAGAAATCCGAGAAGGCCGACGGAAGCTATACTTCCGGCGATCGCAGCAACCGGGCGGTGTTTCTGGAGCGGCTGGGGACGATCTACCGCGACCAGGACAAGTTCGACGATGCCGTGGCTACGTTCCGCAAACTGGTGGAACTGGGGCCGGAAGAGAATTCGATTCGCGGCTATCAGCAGATCATTGACAGCTATCGCGAAGCCAAACAGTGGGCGCAGGCCACCACCATCGCCCGGGAAGCGACGCAGAAAATTCCCAACGACCGCGGCCTGAAGATGGTGTATGCCTCCCAGCTCGCTGACACGGGCGAGCCCGACAAGGCGCTGCAACAAGTGCGCGCCCTGCTCAAAGGGACCAGCGAGGACCGCGAGGTCTACGTGGCGCTGGCGCAGATGAATAGCCGCCTGAAGCACTGGCCTGAA
>JBGQDM010000040.1:0-26009 GCA_041495845.1 Terriglobia bacterium
GAGTGAGCGGGCGGTGGCACGAGGCACGCGGCTCAGCGACGTTCTCAAACTGGCCGGGCAAGTGCGGAAGCTACGTCCACACGCCGGGCTGATCGTGTTTTCGTATCTCAATCCGATTCTTCGCTTCGGGCTGAAGCAGTTCGCCGGCGCCGCGGAAGACGCCGGGTTGGACGGCGCGCTGGTGACCGACTTGCCGCCGGAAGAAGCGGAAACATATTTGCACGAGATGCATGTACGAAACCTGGCAACTGTATTTCTGGTCGCGCCCACCAGTCCAGAAGCGCGGCTGCAAGCCATTGCGCGGGTGAGCACGGGGTTTGTGTACGCCGTTTCCCGCACCGGGATCACTGGAGCGCGAGGCGAATTTCCACCCGAAGCCCAAGACTTGGTGAAGCGCTTGCGGCGGCGGACCAAGCTGCCGGTGGTGGTGGGCTTTGGCATTGCCAGCGCCGAGCAGTTCGAGCGTGCGGGAGAATTTGCGGATGCGGTGGTGGTCGGCAGCGCGCTGGTGGAGTTGATCGAGCGAAACGCCGGTGCGGAAGCAGCAGCGGTAGACAAGTTTGTGCGCGGCCTGTTGCGCGCGCGGAGAGCTTGACACGGGAGGATGGAGCCATGGAGATCGCGGATTGGCGCAAGAAGATTGATGACCTGGATCGGCAGTTGGTGGAGTTACTGAGCGAGCGGGCGCGCGCCGCGCACGAGATCGGCCGCGTGAAGCGCGAGCGTGCTTTGCCGATTTACGAGCCCGACCGCGAGCGTGCCGTGTTTGACAACGTGCGCCGGGTCAACCGCGGGCCGCTGCCCGACCGCGATCTGGTGGCCATCTTCGAGCGCGTGATGGACATGATGCGGAAGATCCAGCAGGAAGAAATTTCGCCTGGTGTGCCGGAAGCTAGCGGAGAAACCGAGTTGGACCAAGACTTGAAAGATTGATTTGCAGGCCGGGTAGTTCGCGCGGCCTTCAACCGCATTGAGCGAAGAATCTGGAATTGAGGAAAAGCCATGATCGTAGCCATGCAGGACGGGGCAACTGACGAGCAAATCCAGCACGTGGTGGAACACCTGGTAAGGATGGGGTTCGCGGTGCACCGTACCACGGGCGTCAAGCAGACGGTGCTGGCCGGCGTTGGCGCGCGCCGTGAATTTGATATTCGCGACCTCGAGGTCATGCCCGGCGTGCAACAGGTATATCGCATCAGTGCGCCCTACAAGCTGGCGGGGCGCGGCTTCCGGCCGGAGGGTACGGTGGTGGACTTGGGGAACGGCGTAAAGGTCGGAGGCGGCGAAGTGGTGGTGATGGCCGGGCCTTGTTCGGTAGAGTCGCGCGAGCAAATTTTTACCGTGGCGGAACTGGTGGCCAAAGCTGGAGCGCGCGTGCTGCGCGGTGGGGCTTTCAAGCCGCGTTCGTCACCATATTCATTCCAGGGCTTGGGCGAGGAAGGCCTCAAGCTGATGCGGGAAGCGGCCGACCGCTTCGGCATGCTGATGATCAGCGAAGTAATGGAGATCGGCCAGATTCCGCTGATGCTGACCTATGTGGACGTCTTGCAGGTGGGCGCGCGCAACATGCAAAATTTCAATTTACTGCGCGAGTTGGGCAAGCTGCGCAAGCCGGTGCTGTTAAAACGCGGGATTGCCGCCACCCTGGAGGAACTGCTGCTTTCAGCCGAGTACATTCTGGCCGGCGGGAACTACGACGTGATTCTGTGTGAGCGCGGCATCCGCACCTTTGAAACCTATACGCGGAACACGCTGGATATTTCTGCGATTCCGATTGTGCACAAGCTGTCACACCTGCCCATCACCGCCGACCCTTCGCATGGGACCGGCCGGCGCGACAAAGTGGCGCCCATGGCGCGGGCGGCTGTGGCCGCCGGAGCCGATGCGTTGATCATTGAAGTGCATCATGATCCCGAGCAAGCCCTGTCGGACGGGGCGCAATCGTTGTATCCGCAGCAATTCGAGCAACTGATGCAGGAGTTGCGCATGATTGCGCCGGCGGTGGGGCGGAAGGTAGCGTAAGAGATTGCGCATCCAGCAGATCACGATTATCGGTACTGGCTTGATTGGTGGCTCGCTGGCGTTGGCGCTGCGCCAGGCTGGTTTCATGGGGCGCCTGCTCGGATGCGACTCAGCCGCCGTGCTCGATCAGGCGCTGCGTTTGCGGCTGGTTGAGGGCGGATCCACCAACCCGGCGGAAGCGGTGATCGGCAGCGATGTTGTCGTGCTGGCCACGCCGGTCGGCGCGATCATCGACCTGGTGCGGCAGTTGGGTGCGACGCTGCCTTCCCGCGTGCTTCTGACCGACGTCGGCAGCACCAAGGCGGAGGTGGTTCGCACCGCCATCGAAGTCATGGGCAAAAGCGCGCCGCGGCGGTTTCTTGCCGGACATCCCATGGCCGGAAAAGAAACGTGCGGGCTGGAGAGCGCCGACGCGCGCCTCTTTCAGGACGCGGCTTGGTTCGTGACGCCGCTCCCGGGCCAGGACTTCAAGGGTGGTCTGGCGGCGGAATTTCTCGGCTGGATCGAAAAGATCGGTGCGCGCATTGCCACCCTCGATGCGGCGCGGCATGATCGACTGTGCGCTTGGATCAGCCATGTGCCGCAAATGATTTCGACGGCCATGGCCGCGTCGCTCGTGGAAGTGTTCGGTGAAGACCTGCCGCTGCTGGAGGCCGGAGGACGGGCGTTGCGGGAGATGACACGGATTTCGGCGAGTCCCTACTCCATGTGGCGCGACATTGCGCTCACCAATAAGAAAAATATCGGCGATGCGCTCTGGCAACTGGAGCAGCGGCTGGCACACATCCGTGAAAACCTGGACACGCGGGAACTAGCCGAGGAGTTTGAGCGAGCACACCAGCTGAAGAAATATTGAAGAATCGCAGAAGTCAAATTGCAGAAGTGATTCAAGAATTGCCGAATTGAACTGCCCAAGTTCGATAATCCGGCAATTCGTCAATGCGACAATTTCTACGGGGGTGTGACTCATGCCGATGGATCCGGGGGCGAAGTTCGTGACGTTTGTGCCGCTGGTGCCGATTGTGGCGGTGATGGTCGTTCTGTCGGGCGGGTCGTGGGACCGCTGGCGGGTTGCCGGGCTGGTGCTGTTGGTGATGGGCATGACGCTGCTGACCGTGGCGCGTCTGCAGCTGGGCAATTCGTTCTCGGTGACGCCTCAGGCCAAGGTGCTGGTAACGCGCGGCATTTATTCCAAGATTCGCCACCCGGTCTATGTGTTTTCCGCTATCGCGCTGGTGGGGATGGCGCTCTATGTCCCGGTTCACTGGTTGCTCCTGCTCCTGCTCCCCATTATTCCCATGCAGGTCTGGCGGGCACGCCGGGAAGAGAAAGTTCTGATCGCACGCTTTGGCGAGGAGTACACACGGTACAAAGCAACGACGTGGTTTTGAAACTGTGAAGCATGGCAGAAGTCAGATTGCAGATTGCAGAAGTTACCCCTGGTTCGCGAGCAGGGGCCTTTCTTCCGCGATTTAACTTCTGCAATCTGAAATCCGCAATCTGAAATCGACCCTTGAAGTCTGCCCCCCGGAATGCTTTTCATTTAGAATCCCCCCGTATGAACAAGGTTGTAGCAAACGCAGAGGAAGCGGTCCGCGATGTGTTCGACGGTGCTTCCATCATGATTGGCGGGTTCGGCTTGTGCGGCAACCCGGAAAACTTGATTCGGGCGCTGGTCAAAAAAGGCACGAAGAACCTGACCACCATTTCCAACAATGCCGGGGTAGACGGCACGGGTGTGGGCTTGCTGCTGGCGGCCGGGCAAATCCGGTGCCACGTCGGCACTTACGTCGGCGAGAACAAACTGCTGGAAGAGATGGTGCTCAAGGGTCAGGTGGAGCTGCAACTCATCCCGCAGGGAACCTTTTCCGAGCGCATGCGCGCGGCGGGCGCGGGCATTGCCGGGTTCTATACACCGACGGGCGTGGGTACGGTGGTGGCCGAGGGCAAAGAAGTGCGCGAGTTTGACGGGCGCAAGTATCTGCTGGAACAGGCGCTGCACGCCGACTTTGCGTTTGTGAAGGCGTGGAAAGGCGACAAATGGGGTAATCTCGTTTACCGCAAGACCGCGCGCAATTTTAATCCCATGATGGCGACGGCGGCGAAGGTGACGATTGCCGAAGTGGAAGAACTGGTGCCCGTCGGAAAGCTGGAGCCGGACCTGGTGCACACGCCGAGCGTTTACGTGAAACGGATCTTTGTGGGCGAGTTCTTTGAGAAGCGGATCGAGAAGCGCACCGTGCGGAAGGCGGTGTCACAATGAGCACACTGCCCAAGGCGATGAAGCAAAAAGACACGGAGAAGCGCGACCGCATCGTGCGGCGCATCGCGCGCGAGTTGCGCGATGGGTTCTACGTGAATCTCGGCATTGGCGTGCCCACGCTGGTGGCCAACTGCGTGCCGCCGGGCATGGACGTGATCCTGCAGAGCGAGAACGGCATGCTGGGGATTGGACCGTTTCCGTTCGAGGGCCACGAGGACGCCGACCTGATCAACGCGGGCAAGGAAACGGTGAGCGAGATTGCGGGCACGAGTTATTTTTCCAGTGCGGATTCTTTCGCCATGATTCGCGGCGGGCACATTGATCTCAGCGTGCTGGGCGCGATGGAAGTGGATGAAGAAGGCAACCTGGCCAACTGGATGATACCGGGAAAGATGGTAAAGGGCATGGGCGGCGCCATGGACTTAGTCGCGGGAGCGCGGCGCGTGATCATCGCCATGGAACACACCACGAAAGACGGCGCGCCCAAGATTCTGAAGAAGTGCACGCTACCCTTGACCGGGGTCAGAGTGGTGGACACGATCGTGTCGGAGATGGCCTACATCCGGGTGACACCACAAGGGTTGGTGTTAGAGGAAATCGCCCCGGGGCTGACGGCAGAACACGTGCAGAAGGCGACCGAGCCAAAGCTGATTATCAGTCCGCAGTTGAAGGTGATGGAGACGTAGCCACCTCAGATCCTTCCCGGAGCCGCCAGCAAGCGCGCGGGCAGCGTGAAGAGCGCCCAGATCAGTTTCAGCACGCCGTCCACCGCGATGCCAACCACGCGAAACGGCAGCAGCAGCACCCAGACAATCGGATAAAGAACCAGGGCCAGGATCGCCAGCGGCCAACACATCACCAGCAGCAAACACCACAGGATGAAAGTCAGCATCGCGCACCTCCGCTGCTTTTAGGATACGCAAACTTGAGGCTGCGAGTTCGCCGTGCAAAGGCAGCTCAGTTTGGGCGATTCGATCGCACGTCACGCTTTGCGCGCCGCTCCGCCAAAATACTGCGCCAGCGCTTGACCGGTGTAGGACTTCTTCACCCGCGCCACTTGCTCTGGCGTGCCCTGTGCCACCAGGCGACCGCCCTCGTCGCCGCCTTCCGGACCCAGGTCCAGAATCCAGTCCGCATTGCGGATTACGTCCAGGTTGTGTTCGATGATGATGACGGTATTGCCCAGATCGGTGAGCCGGTGCAGCACGTCGAGCAACTTGCTGACGTCCTCAAAGTGCAGGCCGGTGGTGGGTTCGTCGAGCAGGTAGAGAGTCTTTCCCGTCTGGCGTTTACTCAGTTCGCGCGCCAGTTTGATGCGCTGGGCTTCGCCGCCGGAGAGCGTGACCGCGGATTGGCCGAGATGGATATATCCCAGGCCAACGTCCACCAGGGTCTGCAGTTTCTGGCGCACGCCGGGAACATTCTCGAGCAGCAGCAGCGCGTCCGCCACCGGAGTCTCGAGCAGGTCGGAGATGGAACAACCCTTGAAGCGTACCGCCAGCGTCTCATGGTTGTAGCGTTTGCCGCCGCAGACTTCACACACCACATACACGTCGGGCAGAAAGTTCATCTCAATGCGGCGCTGGCCTTCGCCCTGGCAGGCTTCACAGCGCCCGCCGGGAACGTTAAAAGAGAAGCGCCCGGGCTTGTACCCGCGCTCGCGCGATTCGGGCAGCATGGCGTAGAGATCGCGAATCTGTGCGAACACGCCGGTGTAAGTCGCGGGATTGGAGCGAGGCGTACGCCCGATCGGCGACTGATCAATGCGAATGACCTTGTCCACCGCCTCAAAGCCGGAAAGCGCCTTGTGCTCGCCGGGCTCTTCGCGCGAACGGTACAGTTTGCGGGCGAGCGCGCGGTAAAGGATGTCGTTGACCAGGGTGCTCTTGCCGGAGCCGGAAACGCCGGTCACCACCGTCATCACGCCGAGGGGGAAACTGGCATCCAGGTTCTTCAGATTGTTTTCCCGTGCGCCGAGGATGGTGATGGCCTTACCGTTGACCGCGCGCCGTTCCGGCCGCATCGGAATTCGTTTGCGGCCAGACATGTAGGCGCCGGTAAGAGAACGCTCTGACTGGGTGATTTCTTCGGCCGTGCCCGCCGCCACCAGCTCGCCCCCGTGCCTGCCTGCGCCGGGACCAAGATCAATCACGTAGTCCGCTCGACGAATGGTCTCCTCGTCGTGTTCCACCACCAGCACCGTGTTGCCCAGGTCGCGCAGGGCCGTGAGCGCCGCCAGCAGCCGGTTGTTGTCGCGGTGATGCAATCCGATGGAGGGCTCGTCCAACACATAGAGCACACCACGCAGCCGGGAACCAATCTGCGTCGCCAGACGAATGCGCTGGCCCTCGCCGCCGGAAAGCGTGGCGGCAGAACGGTCCAGCGAAATGTAATTCATCCCCACCGCATTCAGAAATTCCAGCCGCTCGATGATTTCGTGCATGATGCGCCCGGCGATGATTCGCTCGCGTCCTTGCAAAACGACCTGGCGCGCGGCCGCGAGCGCCCGGACCACCGGCAGCACGGTGAAATCGGCAATGGACATGCCGTTCACTTTCACCGCCAGACTCTCCGGCCGCAGACGCTGGCCGTGGCAGACGGAGCATTCACTGGCTGACATGTAGTCCATGAGCCAGTCGCGATAGCCCACCGAGGCGGACTCCTCCAGGTTCTTCTTGAGCTGGTTGATGATGCCGCGAAACCCGCTCTTCGAGCCGGTGCGCTGCGTCTCGCCGTAAAGCAACAGGTTCTGTGCCTTTTCCGGCAGTTGCTCGAAGGGTGTGGCCAGATCGATCTCATGCGCGTGCGCCGCCAGCTGCACCATGTGAATCAGATTCGTCGAGGACGAGCCCGGACCGAGCCCGCCATCGAACAGCGGCTTGGACCAGTCCACAATCACCTTCGCGGGATCGAAATCATACTTGCTCCCCAGACCGTGGCACTCCGGACACGCGCCATACATGCTGTTGAAGGAAAACGAACGCGGCTCCAGCTGCGGCACACTGATGCCGCAATCCGGGCAAGCCAGTTTGGAGGAGTAGAGCTGCTCTTCGCCGCCGACAATGGCCACCTGCACCAGGCCGTCCGCCAGCTTCATGGCCAGCGCCACGCTCTGCTCCAGCCGCCCCTGGATTTCCGGCTTCACCAGCAGCCGGTCAATCACCACTTCAATGGTGTGGTTCTTGCGCTTGTCGAGTTGGAGTTCGTCTTCCAGATTGATCAGTTCGCCATCCACGCGGGCCCGGGTGAAGCCGGATTGCACCAGCTTCTCCAGCTCTTTCTTGAACTCGCCCTTGCGCCCGCGCACGATCGGCGCCAGCACCATGACGCGGTCTTCCGCCTTGATGGCGAGCACCCGCTGCACAATCTGCTCGGCGGATTGCCGGGTAATGGCGCGGCCACAGGTGGGGCAGTGCGGCACACCAATGGAGGCGTACAAAAGGCGAAGATAGTCGTAGATTTCCGTGATCGTGCCCACGGTGGATCGCGGGCTCCGGCTGGTGGTCTTTTGCTCAATGGAGATGGCCGGACTCAGACCGTCAATGGCGTCTACGTCGGGCCGCTCCATCTGGTCCAGGAACTGGCGGGCGTAGGCGGAAAGCGTCTCCACGTACCGCCGTTGGCCCTCGGCGTAGATGGTGTCAAACGCCAGCGAAGACTTGCCCGAACCAGAGAGGCCGGTGATGACGGTGAGGGTGTTGCGGGGGATGCGGACGTCAATGTTCTTGAGATTGTGCTGGCGGGCGCCGCGTACGGTGATGGCAAGAATTGGCATTTACCCGGTGAGCAGGTCCTTCCGTAATATGGACGGGCAGCACAGATTCGTTAGAAAGTAGAAGTGCGCAACTCTACTTACGTATCTTAGTTGCTATTAGGAACGAGCGTCAACGCAGGTAGAGTGGCTTCGCCAGCCGGAAACCGGCGGCGGACTTGGAATCTGCCCTGTGAGGCTCGTTTGACGATGTTGACCGCGACTGCTCTTCTTCTTCTGACCGTTCTGGGGACCCTCTCTGCCGGAGTTCTTGCCAGCTATGGCATTCTGACCGGAATTCTCTACGCTTTTGGCGGCCGTCGACGCCAGCCCACTCCCGCGGCCCTGCAGCAGTCGCACGCCAGCGGCGACTGAGGCCACTCGAAACTCCCCACCCGCACCTTTGCTCGCTACCTGCTATGGTGTAGTGTCACCAGCGACCTGCCGCCGTGTCGACGCCGCTCAACCCGTTCTCTGCTCCTGCATCTGCTCCCCCGTCTGGCGCGCAGCCTCCCTCCTACGCCGTGCTTCCGGCTGCACCCGTCGAAGACCCCGCTTGGGGACTGGTCGAGGTGCTCCTGTTTACATTGCTCACCCTGGGAGCGATTTTCTTCAGCATTTTCCCCGCTTGGATGGCGCTGCGCTGGCTCTTGCATTCCCCGGTGCCGCTGCAGGACCTCATCAAATATCCCGTCATGCTGGTACTGGCCCAGGGCTTGGCGTATGTCATCGTGCTGGCGGCAATCGGCATTTTCCTGGCTCACCCACCGCGGCCGGGCATCCTTGCCGGCCTGCGCTGGAACTGGCCGCAGCACTGGACGCGCTATGTCATCTTCGGCATCGCGTTGTCCATGGGGCTGCAAACGCTGCTGCACTTCCTGCCGGTTCCGAAAGACCTGCCCATCAACCGGCTCTTCCAAAATGCCCGCGAAGCCGCCGTGCTCTCCGTCTTCAGCGTCACGCTCGCGCCCGCGTTCGAAGAAGTATTTTTTCGGGGATTCCTCTATCCCGTGATGGCCCGGCGCCTCGGCATGTACGCCGGCATCGGGTTGACCTCGGTGTTCTTTGCCCTGCTCCATGCCCAGCAACTGGGAGGCTCATGGGCCCCCGTGTTTGCCATCTTCCTCGTGGGCGTCGTGCTCACCACGGTGCGCGCCGTAAGTAAGTCGCTGGCCGCCAGCTTCATCGTCCACGTCGCCTATAACGGGACTATCGCGCTGGCCGCCCTGCTGGTCACGTCCTTCTACCGCCACATGGAGCGGCTCAAGCCGTAGGGAGCGTCCCCGTCCCGCTCCCCATGCCCTTCTCCGCGCACTCTGCGCCCTCTGCGGTTTAAGGTTTTGCACCCCGCCCGTGGTATCGTAATTTTCGATGTCTTCTTCCCGCTCCCAACTCCTCCACCTGCTCGCGGAAAAGTCCTTCCGCCTGGGAAACTTCCAGCTTTCCTCGGGCGGCGCCAGCGACTACTACATTGACTGCCGCACCTCGACCCTCGACGCCCAGGGTTCACGCCTCACCGGGGAAGTTTTCCTCGAGGAAATCCGCGTTCGGGGCTGGAAGGCGGACGCCATCGGAGGCCTCACCATGGGTGCCGACCCGATTGTGACTGCCGTCTCCGTCGTCAGCGGGCAGCTGCACGGGTTTCTCGTTCGCAAGGCCGAAAAGCAGCACGGCACCGGCCAGCGTATCGAGGGCTTCCGTGTGAAAGGCGCGCGCGTGGTCATTGTGGACGACGTCTGCACCACCGGCGCCTCCACCGTGCAAGCCATCGAGGCCGCCCGCGAATTCGGTTTTGAAATCGCCGGCGTCATGTGTCTGGTGGAACGCGAAGAAGCTGGCGGCCGTGTTCACGTGGAAAAAGCCGCTGCGCCCGCACCCTTTGTCGCCATCTTCATGGCCGGCGATGTGCGTGCCGAACACCTGCGCACGAAGTCCGCGTCCGGAAGGCGGGAAGATGTGATGCACGAGATCAAGGGCTCGGGCAGCATTCACTGAAAATGATCAAGACCCTCGAATGGACCGACTCCGGCATCCGCTTCATTGATCAGACGAAGCTTCCGACCGAAGAAACCTACGTTACCGCGACCAGCTACCAACAGGTGGCCGACATTATCCGCACCATGGTGGTGCGGGGCGCGCCCGCCATCGGCGTGGCCGCCGCCATGGGCGTTGCCATCGGCGTGCTCAAGTCGGAAGCCAAAGATCTGACTGCGCTCCGCCGCGACCTGGACCACATTTCTGACCTCATCGCGAAAACCCGCCCCACCGCCGTAAACCTCTTCTGGGCCATCCAACGCATGCGCGAGAAGTTCGAGGCGGTCAGCACGCAGCCGATCGCGAAAATCAAAGACGCACTCGTAGAAGAATCCAAACGCATGCTGATCGAGGACATCGCCAGCAATAAGGCCATGGGCAAACATGGCGCGGTGCTGCTACCCGCAAGCGGGAGCGTGCTTACCCATTGCAATGCTGGTGCACTGGCCACCGCTGGCTATGGCACGGCGCTCGGCGTGATCCGCGCCGCCATCGAGAGTGGCAAACAGTTACACGTCTTCGCCGATGAAACCCGCCCCTTTCTGCAGGGCGCACGCCTTACCGCCTGGGAACTGATGAAAGACGGCATTCCCACCACCGTCATTCCCGATGTTTCTGCCGGCAGCCTGATGCGTGCGGGCAAAATTGGCGCGGTCATCGTCGGCGCCGACCGCATCGCCGCCAACGGCGACACCGCCAACAAGATTGGTACGTATCAGGTGGCCGTGCTGGCCAAGGAAAACAACATCCCGTTCTATGTTGCCGCGCCGTTCTCCACCATTGACCTCGCCACACCCGACGGCAGTGGGATTCCCATCGAGCAGCGCGCCGCCACGGAAGTGACGCACATCGCCGGCAAGCAGATGACGCCCGACGGCGTCGGCATTGCCAACCCCGCCTTTGACGTGACCCCGGCCAAGTACGTGGCTGCCATCATTACCGAACGTGGCATAGCCCGCGCGCCCTATGAAGCGTCCTTGCGGGAACAGAAAAAACATCCGCTGACCTTCGCCGCCTCGTAGAATCAGGTGCGCAACCCAACAAGAATTGTCATCAACCCAACAAAATTGTCATCCTGAGCAACGCGAAGGACCTTTGCACGTGATGGCCCCAGCACTGAGCATCGGGACAACGCGCCCTACGAAAGCAGCATGAATTGCATCCACTCCCAGCTCACGCTCGAAAGCGGCGGCAAAGCCATCGCGGTGGATTGCTTTCTTCCCTCGGCGCAAAACACGCGCCTTCCCGCCGTCATCGGCTTGCACGGCTCTGGCGGAGGTCTGGACACTCTTGGCCTCATGGCCCAAAATCTCGCGAAGGAAGGGTTCGCCGTCTATCTGCCGCACTACTTTCAGCGTACCGGCACCATCTCCGCCGATGAGGCCGCCATGTTTCGCAACTTTCCCCTCTGGGGAAAAGCTCTCTGGGACGTGAACAGCTTCGTCGCGCAACAGCCGACGGTGGATCCCGAGCGCATCGGACTGCTGGGACGCTCGCTCGGCGGCTATCTCGCCCTCTCACTGGCGGCCGTCGATACACGCGTCAAAGCGGTGGTCGAATACTTTGGCGGCTTGCCCAAGGAAGTCCGCTTTTTCCAGCGCCACATGCCTCCCACGCTCATCCTCCACGGCGACGCCGACACCGTGGTTCCGGTGGCGGAGGCTTACAGCGTGCAGAAAGTGCTGGAAGCAAGAAACGTTCCCTACGAAATCAAGATTTATCCCGGCGAAGGCCACATCTTCAACCTCGCCGCCCACGAAGATGCAGAACGGCGCTCGCTGGCATTCTTGAGAAAATATCTGGCGGGGTAGGGAAGAACATGAGGAAAGACGCATCATCTCGGCATGGCGAGCGGAACCACAGGAAAGGCGCGCCTACTGGCAGAACCTCGAAGGCTAGTGCCAATGCCGGAACCAACTGGAACAAGCTCAGTCGCCTGAGCCCCGCCGCGATTCGCGACGGCATCATATCCGACCCCGACGCGCGCGCCACGGATGAAGCCTTTTGGAAAGACGCCAAGGTCGTGTTGCCGGCCCGGAAAGCGGTTGTGACCATGCGCCTCGATGCCGACTTGCTCGAATGGTTTCGCCAGCAGCGCGGCTATCAGACCCGCATCAACGCCATTCTCCGTGCCTAC
The DNA here is from genome assembly GCA_041495845.1 of Terriglobia bacterium. Taxonomy (GTDB): domain Bacteria; phylum Acidobacteriota; class Terriglobia; order Terriglobales; family Acidobacteriaceae; genus JBGQDM01. The sequence continues at coordinate 12,208 of JBGQDM010000040.1, forward strand.
ATGAAGGCCCAGGCATCCGATCGTCGCGGATAACTCGGGCGGCTGGTCCTCGTAGTCCCCCACACACCATCGCCAAACTGAATTTCCTGTGCGGGTGGTGTGGAAATCGCCGTCGCCAAATTGCAGAAGCGTTGTCACTTGTATCTTTCAGGCGTGACCAACTCCCCGCTTAGCGCGGCGCATCACCCCTGCGCTTCAAGCGCTTCTTCAAGCTGCTTCCGCGCTCCCATTCCGCGCCGGAAAATTTCCGCCACTGCACCATTCTTATGGAATTGACCCGCACCCCCTGCCCGCGTAACGTCCACCCAGCGCTTCAACAAAACTTAGCCAGCCGCGAGTCACTTCTGAGAGGAAAAGGAAGAACATGCGCCCGTTCTCATCCCCACGACGGATGCAACCACCACCCAATGGCGAGTGGACGCTTTATCGCACGCGCTTTCTAGTGCGGGCCCGTGCGCTCACCGAACCGCTCAACTTCGTCGACGCGCTGGGTCGGGAGCACAACGGCGGCTACGGCGATTATCTGGTCGAGTCGGCCAACGGCTTACGCTGCATCGCCTCGCGGCGGGTGTTTGAAGACATTTACGTCGCGCTGGAAGGCAACGAATCAGCGGGGCTGCCACGACGCGGACCGATTTCCACAACGAAAAATGCGGCCCCGCCATCGCCCGGGAGAGAGTTCCGCTCCCGCGCCACCGGGAGACTCCTTGACTGACGCGGACTTTGGGGTGTTCTTGGAGGTACAATACAAGATATTGCGCTACCCCCTTGACAGGCACAATATACAGGCGTAATTTCGCAATCCCATAGCAGTTTTCCCCGCTTCACGGGAGGCGGGGGAGCAAGGGAAGCCGCAGCGGGAAGTTCGAGGTGAGCTTTTCGCGCGCCCATTCCCGGGCCGGGTGTTGGGAAGCCCGGCAGGTTCCTGCGGTGGCAAGGCCCGGCGCATGAGCAGTGTGCGGCGGGGTAGTGGGCCGTTCCCCGGCTCGGCTTTTGGATTGCAGCCGAACCGGACTCCGGGCCTCCCCCCGGGGAACGACATAACCTTGACAAACGGCATCGGTACGCCAGCCCAGAGGATTCGTATTCCCTTTTTCGGCCGGCAGCAGTTGGAGGAAAGGAGCCCCATGGAAGCGTTAGCGCAGATGGTTGCCGCCTCAATGGCGCGTCACGGCGTGCACCCGGCGCCGGTCGAGCGACGCCTGCAATGGTCGGGCTGGGTGCGTTGCGAGTCCAGTTTGAGCATGCTGCTGGCGCCGAGCCAGCCGGGTATTTACGCGTTGGCGGAAGAAGTTCTGGCTCCTGGGGAGACGTCCGCGGTCGGTGGCCGTCGCATCCTGGCGGTGCTTGACGTCCGCCAGGCCAGCGATCTCGGTTTGGAAATGGGTCGCCTGTTTGCGCCCGCAAGCCCCTGGCTTGACCGCCTGCGCAACGGTCGCTGCTTTGTCCGCTATGCCATCGTGGAAGATGCTGCCGACCGTCAGGCAGCCCACCTCGCGCTCGGCCAATGGTTGGCAGGATCGGCAGAAAAAATTTCCGGACTGAGCGCCGAGTTCCCGCTCGAACCCGGCAGCACGCCTTATGTGGTCAAGCCGTCCCAGGTAGCAGCCTCGGGGCCGGGACCGCTCGCCAAGATTGCAGCCCCCGCTCCCTTGCCCTCCGGCTTCTGAGCCCGCTGGAAGCGTAAACTCAAGAATTGGGGACAAGGGACCGCAGCAAACGCAGAGACGGAACAAAGATTCCGAAGGAGAAAGCGACAGATGTCTGAAGTGACAGAAAAAACCAGCGCCGCCATCTCGGCCGCCCCATCCGCGACCGCCCCCGTCAACCGGAAGAAAGCTCCCGGCCTCGCCTTCCGCCGCCTCTTTACCAAAGCCGGGGTCTCACCCTACGACGAAATCGAGTGGGAACTGCGCACCGCGCAAATCACCGACGCGCAGGCCAACGTCATCTTCGAACAGAAGGACGTGGAAACGCCCAAAGATTGGTCCATGACCGCCACCAACATTGTGGCGTCGAAATACCTGCACGGAACTCTGGGCACACCCGAGCGCGAAACCGGTGCCCGCCAGTTGATTACCCGCGTGGCCGAGACCATTCGCGACTGGGGCGTCAAAGACGGCTACTTCCGCAGCGCGGAAGATGCTGCGGCATTCCACGACGAGTTGGCGCACATTCTCTTGCGCCAGTACGTAGCCTTCAATTCTCCCGTCTGGTTTAACGTGGGCTGCGATCGCATCGAGCCCAAGGCCGACGCGCAGAACTGGCACTGGAACGCCACCACCAGCGATGTCGAGTTTACCGCCGTCGGCTACACCAAGCCGCAGTGTTCCGCCTGCTTCATTAACTCGGTCCATGACTCGCTCGACTCCATCCTGACCCTGGCCAAGACCGAAGGCATGCTCTTTAAGTGGGGATCGGGCACGGGCACGAATCTCTCACCGCTGCGTTCTTCCACGGAAGGTTTGAGCGGCGGCGGCACCGCCAGCGGTCCGCTTAGCTTCATGCGTGGTTTTGACGCCTTTGCCGGCGTCATCAAGAGCGGTGGCAAGACTCGCCGCGCCGCCAAGATGGTCATCCTCAACGTCGACCATCCCGATATCGTGGAGTTCATCCAGTGCAAGTCGAAAGAAGAAGCCAAGGCCTGGGCGCTGGTGGATGCCGGCTACGACGGCTCTACGCCGGACTCCGAAGCCTACTCCTCCATCTTCTTCCAGAACGCCAACAACTCCGTGCGCGTCACCGATGACTTCATGTACGCGGTGGTGCGCGATACCGACTTCTCCACCCGCGCCATCAAGGACGGCCGCGTCGTCAGCACCTTCAAAGCGCGTGAACTGCTGCACAAGATTTCTGACGCCACCTGGCGCTGCGGCGATCCTGGTATGCAATTTGACACCACCGTCAACCGCTGGCACACCTCCCGGAACACGAACCGCATCAACGCTTCCAATCCGTGTTCCGAGTACATGTTCCTCGACGACTCGGCCTGCAACCTGGCCAGCTTGAACCTGCTGAAGTTCGCGCCCAACGGCACGTTTGACGTGGAGGCCTACCGGCACGCCGTGGATGTGGTCATCACCGCGCAGGAAATTCTGGTGGACAACGCCGGCTATCCCACCCAATCCATCGCGCGCAATTCACACGACTACCGTCCGCTCGGCCTCGGCTACGCCAATCTGGGAGCGCTGCTCATGGCCAGCGGTTTGCCCTACGACTCCGACGCCGGCCGCGATTACGCCGCTTGCGTCACCGCCATCATGTGCGGCGAAGCCTACTTGCAGTCTTCGCGCATCGCCGAACTCTGCGAGCCGCTGACCTCCAGCACCGCCACCGTGCAGCAGAAACTAGGCTTGCACGTGGGCGAACTCATGCCCGGCGGCGCCGCCTGCCCCGGCTGGTACATCAACCGCGAACCGTTCCTCGATGTCATCCGCATGCATCGCGCCTCGGTCAACAACATCAACAGGACCAATGTTCCCACGGCGCTCTACGAAGGCTCAAAAGCCTGCTGGGACGAAGCTCTCGCTCACGGCGAAAAATTCGGCTATCGCAATTCCCAAGTCACCGTGCTCGCTCCCACCGGCACCATAGGCTTCATGATGGACTGCGACACTACAGGAATCGAGCCGGATCTGGCGCTGGTGAAGTACAAGAAGCTGGTGGGCGGCGGCATGATCAAGATCGTGAACAACACCGTGCCGGGCGCGCTCTTCAAGCTCGGCTACACTCACGATCAGACCGACGCCATTGTCAGCTACATTGACGCGACCGGCACCATCGAAGGCGCGCCGCATATCAAGGACGAGCATCTGGCGGTGTTTGATTGCTCGTTCAAGCCGGCCAAGGGCACGCGCTTCATCCACTACAACGGCCACTTGAAGATGATGGCGGCGGCACAGCCCTTCATTTCGGGTGCGATCTCGAAGACCGTGAATCTGCCGGAAGCGGCCACGGTGGAAGAGATCATGGAAGTCTACATCGAAGCGTGGAAGCTGGGTCTGAAGGCAGTGGCGGTCTATCGCGACGGCTGCAAGAAGTCGCAACCACTGAGCGCCGCGGGGACGAAGACGGCCGATTCCGGAACGTCGCGTGCCGTGGCGGCGGCCGCCGCCCAACAGGCGGAAAACCTGAACGGGCCACCGCGCGCCATGCGGCACAAGCTGCCGGAAGAACGCATGTCGGTGACGCACAAGTTCAACGTGGGTGGGCACGAAGGCTACATCACGGTGGGCCTCTATCCCGATGGCGTCCCCGGCGAACTGTTTATCACCATGGCCAAGGAAGGTTCGACGGTCAGCGGCTTGATGGATAGCTTTGCCTGCGCCGTCTCCATCGCGCTGCAACACGGCGTGCCCATGAAGTTGCTATGCGAGAAATTTGCCCACACCCGTTTTGAACCGAGCGGCTGGAGTTCCACTCCGGAAATCGGCTTTGCCAAGTCGATCATGGATTACATCTTCCGCTGGCTGCATCTGCGCTTCCTCACCGGACAGCAGCAGTCACTGTTCGAGCACCTGCGTCCGCGGACGCTGGCGCCGGCGGGCGAAGGTGTAGGCGACCTGAACGGCAACACGACGGAAACAACGTCGCGGACCGCAACGCCAACCACCGGCAGCGCCCACGCCGCCGACCAGTTAGCCGGCATCATCGACCTGGGCGACGCGCCGACATGCTCGTTCTGCGGGTCCATCATGACGCGGAATGGGAGTTGCTATCGGTGTATGAGTTGCGGGAGTACGAGCGGGTGTAGCTAGGTTGATTCTCACGTAGGGACGGCCGCCCTTGGCCGTCCATGCGGAGCAAAGCTCCGCAAGCTTTTGGGACTAGTGCAGCGATTGATTCGGTAGGGCAGGGCTTTCAGCCCTGCCAAACATGGGCCCCGATCTCTGCGGCTTGAGCCGCTGAGGTCAAACAATTCGTAGTCGTAGGCAGTTCGACCGTAGTTCAAGGAGGGGCACGGCCAACGCCGTGCCCCTGTTTGCTTTTTGTAAGAGGGCAGGTCAGATGCTGCTGCAAATGTAGGTGGCCTTTTGGCAGGAATGAGGACGTGATCTATTGAAGTGAACCCAATGGCAAACAGCGCCCAGCGTCGTAAGCATAAGAGAAAATTAGAGCCCTCTACGAGAGACGCGTCGCCAGACCAAATCGACCATATGCCAAGAGCAGGACCAAAAGAACCCAAACCGCCGCAACGAAAGGATGTTGAACAATCCAGCCAACGTCCAAAATTGTTGTTGAAGATTCTGAGATGGGCCGCCGAATTGATCGTGTGGGCAGCGGCGCTTCTAGGGGTCGTGACCGGCTACCTAGCGCTTGTCCCACGTGTCTCGGTGTCTCCCGCTGAACCATTGAACCCATCCAATCCCTTGGCTACTCCCTTCATAACCAGCAACGAAGGGCCTCTAGGAATGAATGCCGTATCATTCTCTTGCGTATTGACCCACATTAAGATTTCAGCGCCGCAAAATAGCTCGATTGACAACATTCCAACTAGTTGGAGCGACGCAACCCCAGCTATGGCTCCAGGTGAGCGATCCTCTGATCAGTGTTTTTATCCCTTTGCGTTTGGTTCTCCCATGGAATCTGGGGACATAAAAGTAGTGATCTCTTTCCGACCAAACTACTGGCCATTTCGCATGACCAGAGAGTTTCGCTTTGTGACGTTCACAACCAACGAGGGGCGGTTGATCTGGATGCCTAAGCCTGTCAGTCAAATGAGTTTTGCGCAACAGCACTGACGCTTTGGCTTGCGAAGGTTTATGTGGGAGCGTTGGTTCAGGCGGTGGGCGCCCTGATGGGCGCGTGATCGAAATTGTGGTGACGTGGTCCCCGGGCTGAAGCCCGGGGCTACCAGGAAGAAATAGGAAGAAATACGGGAATACGGGGACAGACGGGACGTTCACCGGTTTTTGCGAATTAGAACTTGGGGTGCGCCCCGTCTGTCCCCAGGTTTCTCCAGCGTCAGGAGACTCCGTCTCCTCTTGACTTTACTTACCATGTATGTTCCCGGTTTCCCCAAATCGGCTTTGGGATCGGGATCCAAAGTTATATCATCTCTCTATGCAAGGCTCGCTCTGGAGTATCGTTCCCATATTTCGCGGCCCTTTCTTGGAGCGAGTCGCTCGCGGTACACATGTCTCTCCCTTGCTGGAATTGGCGAAGCATTATTCCGAGTTTTCCCAGCCATCACCTAGCGATACGCTCGCCGTCTGGTTTGATTTCTTCTATCGCTTGCTGTTTGAAAAGTACAGGTGTGAGTACGTCTACAAGAATGCCATTGCCACAAAGTTGTTCTTGTCGCGTCACTCCTTGCAGAATTCCTTCATGACAGACGAGCTCAGGAGTGCTAATAGCCGCGCAGACGTTGCTATTCTCAACGGCACCTCTACGATCTACGAGATCAAGACGAAGTATGACTCATTTGATCGCCTGGAAGCCCAGCTGCTGGACTATCGGAGAATCTTCGACTGTATAAATATTGTCACTACGGAAACTAAAGCCAATACTGCCATTCGCTCTATTGATTCAACAGTTGGAATAATTATCTTGCGGGAAAACGGGATTCTCAGTACGCTGCGTGAACCTATTTCTAATAGACACAACACTGACCCAGGTTCAATTTTCGATTGCATGAGAAGGGCAGAGTTCTGTAGCGCGGTTATCGAGGCGTTTGGCTTTGTGCCTCAGGTTCCTAACTCACGGCTGTATCGGGAAGCTCGGCAGATGTTCTGCTCACTCCCACCGGACGAAGCCCACGATTTGATGGTGCGGCAAGTCAAGAGGCGCGGTAAAAAGAAACCGTTTGTAGATCTCGTTTCTAGGGCTCCTATCTCGCTTAAGCACGCATGCCTGACCTTCACAAAGTCTGCTGCGATGGCAGAAGACATCATGATGCGACTGGAGACATCACTGACATGAAGAGATATTTTCCCTACCTGAGAGGAAAACAGAATGAGCTCATGGCTTTGCGCGAATTGGCAGAAGAGATTGCCGAGAGTGGCAAGGTATTGCCGATCATAGAACCAGTAAATAGAAACGGTACGACGAGAATATCGCTTGACCGATACATCGAAGTGTCGATGCCTTTTCTCCTAATCTGCAATCCGCTTTGCGGAGAGTTTGAAGGCAATCCAGACGCATTGTTTGGAGGGGTCATGGCTGAGGTGAGTCTGATGGAGTATGACAATTGGACTCCCACCCTTTGTATTCGACGCGAGTCTAGCGCTGCTGAGATATCAGCATTCCAGGAACGCTATCAGGAATACGAAGTGGCGGTGATCTACAACGGCCTTCCAACTAGCCCGCAGGCTCGCGCTTTGCTCGACGACGAGGACATAATCCACCACGTATTTATTGTGGGGCGAGTAGGAGCCGACTACGTAAATACGATCCCGGCCGAGAAGCGGGTGCTAATTGCCGACCGATTCCAGCGCCAGCCGCGAAACGCGGACTACCCGGAACAAGAATTGTTCACCGACATGAACACCACGACAGGCAATCCCGATCGTCTTGATTTTGGTGATTACTCTATCGTGGGAGACTACTTCACGGAAACTGGCGGCCCTGCATACGCTGTAGCACTACACCACATCCATTTCCAAGATGATGGGTCTGGTCCGCTTGATATCAGCCACTATATTTCAGACAGTAACGCGACTACTGCTGACACGCCGGGCAAGATAATCGAAGCGATAAACAAGCTGGTTGAGGCATTGGACGACGTCCAACCAAATAACACCGAAGCCTGCGACGAGTATCGCGAAATGGCCGAAACGGAGACTTCAAGAGGCTTAGGTTACATGAAGCGGCTCGCAATAAAGCACCATCTAGAAGTGATGCTAAATGGTGGCATCCAGCTGTAAATCCGGCGGGTGGCCTACCTTTTGTGAATCGATTTTTGCACGCATGATAACGAATTAAGGTGTCCCGTCCTTGTGCCCTTTGCGAGGTGGGATGGGCGTTAGCCTAAACGTACTAATCAGCCTTTGTACGAGCGAAGAAGAAGTCAGCGAAAATCCGGGGCAGGTGCAAAGGCTATATGGCGAAGACACAAGTTCGACGGCCCCTTACTAACAACGAGATTCGCACCATAATGCTCCGTTATTTCTATGATCGCAATAGAAACGCCACGAGCACTCGAGGCAAGAAAGGTTCGTCGGTTAAGATAAGCGACGTAAAGCGGGAACTGAAAGCAAGCCACGGACTAACTCAACAAGAAGTCCAAGGCAACCTCACGTATCTCATCAGTCAGGGGTGGGTGAAAGAGGATGTTATCGAGAAATCTTACACCGCGCCCAGCGGCACGGTGATTCCGTCGACGACACACTTTTACACCATAACTGCTCCTGGTATTGACAAGATTGAAGGCCCCGGAGAATTTACGATGCCAAAATTTCACGGGATCAAGATCGAAGCGACTGGCCAGAATATCATCACGCTTGGAGATGGAAATCAGGTGAATGCCAAGTTCGGCGAACTCGGACAGTCACTCTCTGAGCTTCGCAATGCGGTCACGAGTTCCGAAGTTCAAGAGTCCACAAAACTGGAACTAGTGGCCGATATCGACACCATTCAATCTCAGCTAGCAAAGCCAGAACCCAACCGAACAATCGTTAAAGCAGCATGGGAAGTAGTAAAGGGCGCTGCGGCTATCAACGGTTGCACCGTGCTCGTACACAAAATCGCAGGATTGCTGGCGCACTTTCTTTAAGGACGGATGGGACACCCGCCCATCTTTCCGAACTGCCATCGAACCGAAGAGGCTTCCACTTGCGGAGGTTGCAGGTTACGCTGAGCGCAGCTAAAGTAGGTGCGAGAGTTGGAGCTATATATGAAAAGACCCGTCGCGGTGGTATCTGCCTCTGCATTCATCGGCTCTACGTCAATCGACGCGAAGATCATGGAAATTGGGGACTGGCGCGGGAAGACGCTCGCGAAAGTGCGACAATAGGCATTTCATGTTGTTATGAGCAAGAAGTTTCCAGTGAACGCCCCATGTCCCTGTGGGTCGGGGAAGAAATACAAGAAATGCCACGGCAGCGTCAGAACTGCCGAAAAGACTCCCCTCTTGCGGACCCCGGAGACCTTCGGCCAAAATCTCATCGCCTACACCGACGAGAGCGGGAACTCCGGGAGCCATCTCTTCGATCCCAATCAACCGGAGTTCTGGACGGGAACGCTCGTCACACCGCCGAACTTCGAGGCAATTGCCGCACCGGTGGTAGCGGAATGCCTAGCGGTGGTCGGCCAGCATGAACTTCACGGAAATGCGTTGGGGCTGTCCGGCATCGACAAGATCGGGGATAAGCTTGGCCGAGTGTTCGCGAAGACGGATTCGAAGTTCCTCTTCACAAGAATTGACAAGGTCCATTTCGCCGCGACAAAGTTCGCCGACACGGTGCTCGACAGCGGGACGAACCAGGCGATGAGCCTGGTTCAGTATGGACCCCCGGCAACCCGCCTGCCGTTGGCGGTTCAGCTCATCCAGCTTCTGGAAAAGGATGACCTCGTTCAATGGTGGAATGCATTCGAGCAAGACGACGGCGCGGCGTTCTCGGAAATGATGAAGATCCCGCTCGAACGTTTGGAATTGCTCCATAAGGAGAAAGTCTATGACGACCGGACCGTGCAGCTCTTGCGGGATGCCCTGACGTGGGGGATGGCACACCCGGAACGCCTCTTAGAGGGAGGATACGTCCCCCTGCATGCGCCGAACGTAGTAGCAATCACGCTGATTGTGGATATGCTCCATACACTCCATGAACAGACCGGCGCACGGGTGGTGAAGTTTATTCACGACGAGCAGAACCAGTTCATCAAACATTTGAAATTGATGCACGACCACTCAAAGCAGTTCCAACTGGATACTTCCAATGTGTGCAATCCGCTGCCGGTAGTTCGCGGAGCTTTGACGTTTGACTGCAATCTGGAATCCGCGCAATCAAATAACAGCGTCGGCTTGCAGCTCATTGACACTGTCCTTTGGTTCGTACGACGCTTCTTCAAAAAGAAGGGAGAAATTGAGGGCGATGCGCGCCGCCTCGCCATCTATGTCATTGCGAACGGCGAAATTACAACTTTTGATCGGCCCACGATGATCAAGCACACAAAACGCGTCGTCGATCAACTCTACAGTCTGCCTGTGTCAGAACAACAAATGAAGGACGGAATGAGGTTGGCACAGGAATTCGAGGAAAAACGAGTCGCTCGCATGAATTCACCAATTGAAGATGAATAGAGGTACGTCGCGGCGGACGGGTTGCCGCCCTCTTTCCGAACTGCTATCGAACCAGAAACGGTTGGGGTGGTGCCGGCGGGGGGCAGGTCAGGCTTTGTGGTGGGCGCCCTGATGGGCGCGTGTCGGAAATTGTGGCGACGGGGGGCCCCGGGCTGAAGGCCGGGGCTACCGGGTGCGCCCTCCTGAGCGCGTGGGGAAATCGTGGGGGCGGGTATTCCCCGGGCTGAAGAGTCTGGGTGAGAAGTTCAATCGTCCCTCCGGGACTGGCTCGCTACGCCCACTTTTCCCGGCGCTGAAGCGCCGGGCTATTGGCAGGCGCCCCTCCGGGGCTGATTTCTGCAGTTCCCGTGCCACCCCATCCAGCGAAAGGGTTGGTTCTCACGCACACTCTGAAGGGCGGGGCTACCGAAACCACGTGATCCGGCGGTGTTGCTTTTCACATCGCAAAGGGCCGCGGGAAAATTCAGACAACAGGGGCTGAAGCCCGGATTCATTGCAAGTGGGTAACGCGGCCCTGAAGGGCCGCTCTTCCACGGTGGCTATAGGCATCGGTTGGTTTTTCCCCGGCCTGAAGGCCGGGGCTACCGAAACCCTAGCGTGTTATGCGGCTTGAAGGCCGGGCGCTGCGCGGTTTGGGGCTGGAGGGACGCCCAGGCCACCCGAGGGCGTCGCGTTTTTGGGTAGCGCCGGCCTTTCAGGCCGGCGATTAAGCGACGCTGGATGAGTGGCTTTAGCCACTGCGGTTCCGTCCTCCAAAGAGGACTCGTCGCGTCCACTGGAAGTTCGTATCGTTCCCGGCATGCCTGACGATACCTATTTTGTTACTTCTTCCACGGCCCAGTGCCGACCTTTGCTGCAGTCCGACCGGATGGCGAAGCTGTTCGTGGATGTTCTCGCGCACTATCGCAGTCAGGGACGGTATCTGCTGCATGAGTTCGTCGTCATGCCGGACCATTTCCACGTACTGCTGACCCCGGTACAGAATCGGACGCTGGAACGCGTGCTGCAGTTGTTGAAAGGCGGGTTTTCTTATCGCGCGCGGAAGGAGCTGGATTTCGAGGGGGAACTCTGGCAAGCCGGTTATCACGACCGGCGGGTGCGCGATGCGACGGAATACGAACGAATCAGGCGCTACATTCTGCAAAACCCGGTGCAGCGCGGTCTGGTCACACGCTCCGGAGATTTTCCTGGGAGTTCTGCGAACCTGAAATTGGATCCGCGGCCGCAGCGGCTAAAGCCGATTGCATTGTCGGCTTGATTCCCCGGGCTGAAGCCCGGGGCTACCCGGTCGGCGCCCTGGTGGGCGCGTGGCGGGCATGGTGGTGGCGTTGTCCCCGGCCTGAAGGCCGGGGCTACCGAACCCTACGTGAGCCGGCTTTGCGGAAAATCTTGTCAAGACCCCTTTTTGACCGTTTCTCTCGCAGCGTGATCATTCCAAGGTAGATATAGAGTTCGGGAGCGTGTCGGGTTACCCCCTTCCAAAATGAGATAATAGAAGTACAGAGCAAAACTTGGACTCAGAGAGCGGCCTCGCGGCCGCTCTTTCATTTTGGGGGTGATTTTGAACAAGGGGCGGGGGTTAGAGGTGCTGGTGGCAAAGATTCAGGACGAGAAGAAACGGGGCGAATGGGCGGAGTTGTTGTTCATGGCGCGGGCGACGGAGGAGGGGCTGCGGGTGTCCAAACCGTGGGGGGATTCATCGCGGTATGACGTGACGGTGGAGTATGGCGGGCGGTTTCGGCGAGTGCAGGTGAAGTCCACGATGTGCGAGCGGCGGAAGGGCTCGTACAGCTTGAACGTGATGGGGCCGAGACGGCAACCGTATGCGCGCGCGGATTTGGATTTTCTGGCGGTCTATCTGGTGCCGATTGCGGCGTGGTACATCATTCCGTTTGCGAAGATGCTGGTGCGGAACAGGACGCTGTGCTCGTTGCACTTCACGGTGGGGAGCAAGCGGGAGAAGTATCGGGCCTATCGGGAGGCGTGGCATCTGCTGAGGAAGTAGAGGATTGAGGTGATGCCAACGAGAGGCAGGATCATGATGCGCGGCTGGGCGCCCTGGTGGGCGCGTGGTCGAAATTGTGGCGACGCTATCCCGGGCTGAAGCCCGGGGCTACCGAAAACCCACGCGATCCGGCGGTGTTGCCTCCCACATCTCAAAAAACGAGATGTGGGGCGCCCCCGGATGGGTGACGCCAGCGAAAGGCGAATCCGTTTCCATCCCCGCGGGCAATGCAAAAGCCGCCCCTGGTAGGGGCGGCCCTGAACTCGCTACACCATCATCCCTACCTCGCTACTTGTATTCGCCCTCGCACTCATAGGTCACACCGTCGGCGGTTCCGCCGCCTTTGCAGGTGCCCTGTCCTTTGACACCCTTCAACTTGCCGGTGCCTCCCACCAGTTGCCACTTGTGGGACGTGACGTCGGCCTTGCCATCCTTGGTGGTCACGGTCGCTTGATAGGTGTAGTGGGCCTGGTCGCCGTTGGCCATGGTTTCGACATAGACGCCGTGACTCTTGGCGGTGGCGCCATCCACTTCTACCGAGTTCGTGCCGGTACCTTCCTTGCCGTCTACGCCGGCGATGGTCCAGGGTTTCGACGAGGTGCAACTGCCCTGGGTCACGCCGAAGGAGTGGTTGGGACGGTCGCCCACTGGGACCATGTGTTCGACGGTGTTTTTTCCACACTTGATGGTGCTGGACATCTTGGTCTGGGCCACGGCCAAGGACCCGAGAATACAGAACAGGCCAACAACAAATAATGTCTTTCTCATGGTGTCTACCTCCGCGCGCAATAGTACTCCCTTAGGTGGAAAATGGGCGAGCGATCATGGGCGCTTTACGGACCGCGAATACGGTACTACTTCGCGCGGCGCGTCTGGTTGCGCAGGCGATACCAGAGCCAGAGTTGCACGGCCACGGCGGCGCTGGTATCGAGAAGGACATCGTCAAAATTTCCCGTGCGCGAAGGGATGGCGGTTTGGTGCCATTCGTCCAGCGTGGCGACCAGCAGGGTGACGAGAAATGCGGCGCGGGCCCAGGGAAAGGTCCACGCCAGCAACGGTGCCGGATGCAGGGTGGTCCGCCAGGCGCGAAACAGCAGGAAGGACAGCATGCCGTAGCCGAACACGTGTCCCGTCTTGCGCAGGATGTGGTTCCAGAACAAGATGGTGGCGCGGGGAACAGGGCCGAAGATGGAATGAAACAGCATGCCCAGCCAAGAGCTGGTGTGTTGTGCCGACAACTGCCCAGTGGATTCCACCGCGATCAGCGCCAGCCACAGGCCGGCGGCCACCCAGGCCTGCGCGGCTTCGCGGCGCGGGGCAGGAGCCAGGAGCGGAGCTTGCGAGGTGACGGCCAACGGCGCTCGTTTATTCCTGTCCGTAATTGGGGGCTTCGCGGGTGATGATGACGTCGTGGACGTGGCTTTCGCGCAGGCCGGCGGAACTGATGCGCACGAAGCGCGCTTTCTGCTGCATTTCCTGAATCGTGGCGCAGCCGCAGTAGCCCATGCCGGAACGCAGACCGCCCACCATCTGGTAGACAATCATCTGCATCGATCC
>JBGQDM010000041.1:0-25521 GCA_041495845.1 Terriglobia bacterium
ACTCCTCGCCCGCATCACCACCGAGTTTGGCGTGGACCTGACGCTGCTCAGTTTATTTGACCATCCTACGCTGGCGGAAATGTCCGCTGAAATCGAAAAACTGATTGTGGCCAAAGTGCAGGCCGGCGACCCCGTGCCTGCTTTTTCCGGAGAGAAGCGCTAATGGCGACGGGCACGCAAGATCGATCGCGGTTGAACGACCCGATTGCGGTCCTCAGCCTGTACCACCTTCTCGATCCGGAGGTGACCGCTAACCCATATCCGCTGTTTAGCCGGTTGCGCCAGGAAGATCCGGTGCACTGGGACCCCTTTCTGCACGCGTGGGTGGTGACGCGCTACAGCGACGTGCTTGAGGTTTTGCACACCTATTCTGCCGACCGCACGCCTTCGCCGGAGCAACTCGCTGCCATGGGCTTGTCCAAACTCGGTCCCATTGCCCAAGTGATGGTGCAGCAGATGCTCTTCATGGATGCCCCGGCACACACACGTTTGCGCGGCCTGGCGTCCAAGGCATTTACCCCGGCTCGCGTCGAGGGCATGCGCGCCCACATCCGGGACATCGTCAACCAGCTGCTTGATGGCGTCGTCAGCCGCAGCCGCATGGATGTGATTGCCGAAATCGCAGAGCCGCTGCCCGCCATTGTCACTGCGGAAATGCTCGGCGTTCCCGTTGCCGATCGCAATGAACTCAAAGCCTGGTCCGCCAACTTCGCGGAGATGCTCGGTAACTTCCAGCACAATCCCGACCACGCCGACCTCATGCTCCGCACGGTGGACGAAATGACCAAGTATTTCCGCCATGCGGTCAACGAGATTCGGGAACACCCGCGGGAGGGCTTGATCCACTCGCTGCTGACGGCGGAGATTGACGGCGACCGCCTCTCCGACGAAGAGATCATTGCCAACACCATCGTGACCATGGTGGGCGGCCAGGAGACGACCACCAATCTCATTGGTAACGGCCTGCTGACCCTGCTGCAGCATCCCAGCGAAATGGAAAAGCTGCGCCAGAATCTTCATCTGATTCCCTCGGCGGTGGAGGAGATGCTGCGCTACGAAAGCCCAAGCCAGCACACAGCTCGCCTCGCTCCCGAAGACCGCCAACTGGGCGGCAAGCTGATCAAAAAGCGGCAGGCGGTGATGGCAGTGATGGCTGCCGCGAATCGCGATCCCGAACGCTTTCCCGATCCCGACCGTTTCGACATCGAGCGCAAAGACAATCGCCATCTCGCTTTCGGCTATGCCGCACACTTCTGCTTTGGGGCGCCGCTGGCCCGCGTTGAAGGTCAGGTGGTTTTTGACGCCCTGCTCCAGCGTCTGCCCAACCTGCGCCTGGAGCCGCAAAAACTGGTATGGCGTACTAATTCCGGTCTGCGTGGCCTGAATTCACTCCTGGTCAGCTTCGGCAACGCAGGGGCGCCTGGCCCAGGCAATCCGGAAGCACGCCAGGAGCCCAGCATCACCGTCAACACGTCGAGCGACAAACCCGCTTCTGCGGAAGACGCCCGTCGCACCCTGCTGCAGGACTATCTCAACCGGCACGTGGCCCAGCCCCGTATCCCGCGCCGCGCCGCGGGCGTCGCCATTCCGCTTTCCTGCTCGCAGGAGCAGGTTTGGCTGCACTCCGAAATCGCTCCTGAGATTCCGGTTTACAACGAGCCGCTGGTGCTGTTTCGCAAAGGTCCGCTGGACATCGCCGCCCTCGAGCTCAGTTTTAACGCGATCATCCGCCGCCACGAAGCTTGGCGCACAAACTTCGAGTTGCACGGCAGCCGCCCGGTGCAGATTGTCCGCGAGCCTTGGGAAATCAAGTTCGCTGTCGCCGACCTTCGCCAGTTGCCTGCTGGGGAACGCGAAGAAGAAGCGCGTCGCATCTCGGCTGCACAGGCGAAAAAGCCGTTCAACCTGGCTTCTGATCCACTGCTGCGCGGCACTGTCGTCCAACTCGCGGACGATGATTTTCAAATTTGTCTCGCCCTTCACCACATCATCTTCGATGGCTTTTCCATCTACCAGATTTTGCTGCCGGAGTTGCTGGCCTGCTACCGAGCTTTCTTGCAGGGACAGGAGCCGCACCTTCCGGTCATGAGTCTGCAGTATGGCGACTTCGCCGTCTGGCAGCGTAACCGCGAAATCCAGGACGGCCTCTCCGGGCAGATGGACTACTGGCGCACGCAACTGCAGGGCGAACTGCCGGCGTTGCAACTGCCAACGGATCGCCCGCGGCCGGTCGTACAGAGCTTCCGCGGTGCCATGCATGCCTTCCAGTTGTCTCCTGAGTTGAGCAGTACGGTGCGTGAGTTCAGCCGCCGTGAAGGCGCCACTCTCTTCATGACGCTGCTCGCCGCTTTCGCCGCACTGCTCCATCGCTACACCGGACAGAGCGATGTGGTGATTGGCACCGTCAGTTCCGGACGCCGGCAGCCTGAACTCGAAAGCTTGCTCGGCTGCTTCCTGAATCCGGTGGCGCTACGCCTGCGCCTCACCGGGAAGCCTTCTTTCCGCGACCTTCTTAAGCAAGCCAGGGAAGTCACGCTGGGCGCACTTTCCCACGATGAAGTGCCCTTTGGCACGGTAGTCAAGGAAATCCACCCCGGTCGCGACTTTAGCCGCAACCCCGTCACCCAAGTACTGCTCACGCTAGCGCCTACGCTCCCGGAAGTGGAGCCGGGCTGGAACCTGACCCAGATGGGAATTGATGTGGGCGCCGCCAAGTTCGATCTCGAGCTCGAACTTGATGACCGCCCGGAAAGCATTCGCGGCCGCTTCGTTTACAACACGGACCTGTTCGACGCCGCCACCGTCGCCCGCGCTGCCGGTCATTGGGAAACGTTGCTCTCTGCCGCTGTCGCTGCAGCGGACAAGCAGGTGGCTCATCTGCAAATCCTCACGCCGCCGGAGAAAGATGAGATCACCGCGTGGAACAGCACGCGCGCGGAATACCCCGCACTTTGCCTGCATCAGTTGGTGGAAGCTCAGGTCGACCGCACTCCGGATGCGATTGCGTTGCGACAGGAAAATCGTAGGTTGACCTATGGGCAACTGGAAGCCGAAGCCAACCAGTTGGCGCACGATTTGCTTCGACGCGGCGTAAAGCCGGGAAGTCCTGTGGGCGTGTGCCTGAGCAGCTCGCCAGAGCTGGCGGTTGCCCTGCTCGCTGTGCTCAAGGCCGGCGCTGCTTGCCTGCCACTCGACCCTTCGTATCCGGTCGAGCGTCTGGCCTACATGATGCAGGATTCGGGTGCTCCCCTTCTGATCACGGACGGCAGCGCTCCGGCAGCCCTGTTGGAACTCGCAGCCCAGGTGGTCGATCTTCGGAGATGTGCGGCAGAGATCTCAGCCTCGCCAGCCAAACGCCCCACGGCTGTGCCCCACCTCGACGCCATCGCCTACGTCATCTATACCTCCGGCTCCACCGGCAAACCGCGCGGTGTGGAACTGGCGCATCGCGGACTGGTGAACCAAACCACTGCTGCCGGCCGTCTTTACGCGCTGACTGCAGCAGATTCCGTACTTCAGTTTTGCGCGCTGAGCTTCGATAGCGCTCTCGAAGAGATCTTTTCCACGCTCGCCCACGGCGCCACGCTCGTGCTCAAGACGCCGGACATGCCCCTCGCTGTCTCCGACTTTGTGCGCTGGATCGGAGAGCGCAACATCTCCATGCTCGACCTGCCCACCGCGTATTGGCACGAGATGGTGCACCAGTTGGCGGAGTCACGGCAGTCGCTACCGCGCCGCCTGCGCCTGATCGTGGTCGGTGGCGAAAAAGCCTCCTCGGTCGCGCTCCAGTCTTGGCGCCGCATTGCCGGCGAGCACGTGCGCTGGATCAATACCTACGGCCCCACCGAAGCCAGCGTGATCGCGACTGCATTTGAACCTGGCCGCGACGTTCCCGCTAACCTGTCCATCGGACGCCCTATCGCCAACACCCGCATCCATATTCTCGACCCGCAACTGCAGCCGCTGCCCGTGGGTGTGCGCGGAGAGCTGCATATTGCTGGAGATGGTGTCGCTCTCGGGTACCGCCACCGGCCGGAGTTGAACGCCCAAAAGTTCTTGCCCGACGTTTTCGCCACCACCGGCGGCCGTCTTTACAAAACCGGCGACATGGCTCGCTATCTGCCGGGCGGCGAGATCGAATTCCTGGGCCGCACCGACGACCAAATCAAGATTCGCGGCTTCCGCGTCGAGCTGGGCGAGATTGAAGCGTTGTTGAACCAGCACCCGCAAGTGACCGAGGCGGTCGTCGTGGCCCGCGAAACTCCGGGTGGCGAGAAGGTGCTGGCGGCATTTTTTGTCCCCGCCCGCGAACCCGGCCCCGAGATTCATGAACTGCGCTCCTTTCTGAAAGACCGGCTGCCCGATTACATGGTGCCCGCTCACTTCGTCGCGCTCGAAAAACTTCCGCTCACTCCCAATGGCAAAGTGGATCGTCGCTCGCTACCGGTAGCGGATATTTCCGATGCGGGCGCTGCCGAGATGGAAGTGGCGCCGAGGGACGCACTTGAGGCCCAGCTGGTGCAGATTTGGGAGTCGCTGCTCGGCAAGCGCAACATCGGCGTGCGGCAAAGCTTTTTCGATCTCGGCGGCCATTCACTGCTGGCAGTGCGCCTGATGCATCGCTTGGAGCAGACCTTCGGCCGTAAGATGCCGATTACCACGCTCTTCCAGGCGCCGACGATTGAGCAGCTGGCAGCTTTGCTGCGGGAAAAAGGCTGGGCCACGTCGTGGTCTTCGCTGGTTCCCATTCATCCATCAGGTTCCAAACCAAGCTTGTTCCTGGTTCACGGCGGCGGCGGAGCCGTTCTCGTCTATCGCGAGCTCGCGCAACAACTGGGTAGCGACCAGCCCGTTTACGGCTTGCAGGCGCAAGGTCTCGACGGTACTCAGCCGGCCTTGGACAGCGTGGAGGCGATGGCGACCCGCTACTTAGAAGAGATTCGAACCCTCCAACCCCAAGGGCCCTACTTCATCGGCGGCCTTTCTTTCGGTGGCACCGTTGCCTACGAGATGGCTCAACAACTCGATGCGGACGGAGAACAAGTCGCATTGCTGGCGCTGCTCGACACTTTTCCTGGACGTCACGAGACCCATGCGGAATTATTGATCAAACTCTCTCGCTTACCGCGGCGAGAGCAAATGGGCTACATTCACCGCAAAACTTCTGGTTACTTGCGCAATTGGAAGCGCCGCATCGGGCGGTTCTTTCTGCCGCAGGCGCTGAAGCGGGTCCGTGCCGCTATTCATGTCGCTGGGGCGAACTATGAAATGCGTCCCTACCCGGGAGAAGTAACACTCTTCTACGCCCAGGAAAAATCTTTGCGCGGAGAGCGCGATCCCCATGCGGGCTGGCACCCCCTGGCCCAGGGTGGACTCGTTCTACGTGAAATTCAGGGCGGACACGTCAGCATGTTGAGCGGTTCCAATGTCCGCCACCTGGCCGCAGAACTCATGGCTTGCATCGACGCGGCCCAGACCCGCGCCGCCGAGGAACCGCAGTTGTGCGCCGGAGTATCCAGGAATTGACCTTGACTCGCCACCAAGAAAACCACAGCGCAGTGCTCGAAGCCGCAACCCAGCCGACGGGTCCGCGCGCCTCTTCAGCCGTGCTGGCGAAAGTTTTGCCCTGGGCGGCCAAGGGGGGACTCGCCGTCCTGGATCAAGGCCTGATCTCGGGCTCCAACTTCCTGATTGGCATTCTGTTGGCGCGCTGGCTCGTCCCCGACCAATATGGCGCCTACGCGCTGGCGTTTTCAATTTTTCTGCTGCTGACATTCCTCTATCAGTCTCTGCTTCTGGAACCGATGGCCGTCTTCAGCGGTTCGGCCTATCGCAAGTCGTTGCGGGGCTACTTGGCAGCTCTGGTGTGGATCCATGTCGCGCTGACTGCCATCGGCATTGTTGCCCTCGGCGGCTGCGCACTCGGAGTCTATCTGCGCGGCGGTTCGCCGGCCTTGGCGGGCGCACTGCTCGGCGTCACCATTGCTTCGCCCTCGATTCTGCTGTTCTGGCTGGCTCGCCGCGCCTACTACATGCAACTGGCGCCGGCCCGCGCCACCGTGGGAGCGTTTGTCTACTGCGCTCTCGTGCTCGCTGGGTTGTTCTTGGTCTACCGCCACGGCTGGCTTTCACCCTTCAGCGCGTTCTTGCTGATGGCAACGGGGGCGCTCGGGACCGCCGGCTATCTGCTTTTGCATGTTCGCGCCACGCTGACCAACGACGAACCTGGCCCCAGTGCCCGGGCAACCTGGTTGCGGCACTGGAGCTACGGCCGCTGGGCGCTGGCGAGCGCCGCGGCTACCTGGATTCCGTACTACATGTACTATCCGCTGCTCAGTTATTTTTCCGGGATGACCCAGGCCGGGCAGCTGCGTGCGCTGATGAATTTGGCCCTGCCGCTCGAGCAAACCATCACCGCACTCTCGCTTCTGTTCCTGCCCTACGCTGCTCGCATTTGCGACACGGACGGCGTTGGGGGCGCGCGCTTGGTGACGCGCCGCCTGACTTTGCTCTTCGTGAGCGGCGCAGTTGTGTACTGGGTTGCTCTGATCCCCTTGCGGACTCCGGTTTTCCACCTGCTCTACGGGGGCAAGTATCTTGAGGTGGCCTATCTGTTGCCGCTGGTCGCTCTGGAAACAACCATCTGGAGCGCCGGCTTCGGGCCCACGATCGTGCTTCGTGCCATGGAGTCGCCCGCTTCGGTGTTCTACTCCCGCTGCGGCGCCAGCGCGGTGTCCCTTCTCGTGGGCGTGCCCCTCGCCAAGATGTATGGTCTGTGGGGGTGCGTGATTGGATTCGTCCTGGCGAACGTTGCAACGTGGCTGGTCGCGGTTGTGCTGCTACGCCGGCGGACGACAGACGTGAACGCCCCGCTGGCCGTTAGCGAGGTGGTGTAGCCATGGCAACTCGCATACACGGTCGCTGCATCTGTTCCCTTAGAACGAGGAGCCACTGGATGTCCCCCAGAAAAATATTCTTGTGGTTAGCGCTTCTGAGTTGTCTGACGCTGGCGCTTCCGGTGCCTGCCCAGACCGGTTCCACCGCCAGTTCCAGCGATTCCCTGCGCCGCTATGCGGATGCCCTGGACTTCGGCGTGGGCTCCGCCATCCAGCGCCGTTACTGGAGCGATCCCCGGTACAAGGACGTTCTGGCCAAGGAATTCAATCGCTCAGTCTCTATTGTCTTCATGAATACCACTCAGCCGGAGCGCGGCCAGTTCAACTTCCAGCCCATGGATGGAGACATGAAGTTCGCCCGCGAGCACAACCTCAAGCTCTTCGGTCATGTGCTCGTCTATCGCAATGACCAGACCCCGGAGTGGGTCGGCTTCGGGCGCAATTGCGCGGGCCCCTCAGCCCGCGACCTTGATCGCATTCTGAAGGAGCACATTCAGACCGTGATCCGCCACGGCGGTGATGCCTACTATGCTTGGGAAATCGTCAACGAGCCTTCCACTGGCCCCGCCCACAACGGTTGCTGGGCGAAGATCATGGGTCAGGTGGAAATGATCACCAAAGCGTTTCAGTATGCCCGGGAAGCCGCCCCGAACGCCCAGCTCGTCATCAATGACACCTTTGGCCAGGAAGGCCTGGACCGTGACAGCGTGGACCGCTTCTTCGATCTCGTGAACAGGGCCAAGGCCAACGGCGCGCCCATTGACGTGGTCGGCACTGAGATGCATCTCGAAGCGCACCGCCTGCGGCCGAGTTACATCGATGAATTCAAGTACTTCCTCGACAAAGCCCGCAAGGCCGGCGTGAAAGTGGAAATCACCGAGATGGATGTCTACCAAGGTCCTCCGGGTGCGTTTCAAGATTCCGCTGCCAAGCAGAAAGAAGTCTTCTACAACGTCGCGAAGACCTGTTTGAAAGACAGCAACTGCATCTCGCTATATGTCTGGGGCCTCAACGACGAATTCACCTGGCTGCGCCCGGCGAAACACCTGGACGATGCCACGCCCCTTCTTTTCGACGGGCAATACCGGCGCAAGGCCGCGTATGACGGCGTACTGCAGGCATTGAAGGAAGGCCGATAGTTATTCGGGCCCGCTCTTCTTCGCGAAGAGCTGACCGACTCCCACAGATGAAAACAGCCACCACCCTGAACGGTGCGGCCAACCCCCGCAACCTTGGTCTGCTGCTGGCTTTTGCCGCCGCGGGCATTCTACTCACCGTCAGCGCCTTTTCGCTGGGCGCTTCGTTCGAGCGGATTGGTACTACCGGTGCGGCGCTGCTGGTGCTGCTCTTGCCCATGGTGTTGATCGTAGGAGTGGCAGGCGTGCGCCAGGGCATTCATCACCTTGTCGTTCTGCGCCGGCAATGGACGTGGTGGCATGGGTGGCTTACGCTGTTGTTCATCAGCACGCTCGTGTTCCGCATCCGCGGGGCGCACGAAACCTCGGCGCAGCCAGTGGATGCCTGGGCGCTGCTCCGGCTCGGGCCAGAGGCCGTTGTTGCCGTGCTCCTGCTGGTCCGCCAGCTCCGCCATCCCATCCCCTGGCTGCGGACCCTGTTCCGGGGCCTGCTCCGGGTGATGGCTATCTACGGCCTGGTTTGCCTGGCGTCGGCCACCTGGTCCATCTATGCCTCATGGACGCTCTACAAGGCGCTCGAACTCCTGCTCGATTTCTCGGTACTGGCCGCAATTCTTGCCAGCACCGATTCCGCTGAACAATTGCAACAGGCGTTCAACTACATCTGGCTCCTCTTCGGCCTAGATTTGCTCTGGGTCTGGATAGGCAGCATGCTTTGGCCGTCCGATGCGTTCGATGAACTCGGCCGCTTGTCCGGTGTTTGGCCGGTGGTCGCGGCCAACAGCGTTGGCGCTTCTGCCGCCGTCCTCTGCGTGGTCGCGTTTGCCCGCGCTCTCCGGGCGGATGCGGTGAGACAGGATCGCCCCTGGTATGTTTTGGTCGCGTGCTTTGGCGTCGCGTCTCTCATCGCTTCCCAGACCCGCAACGCCATGGCTGGATTCGTACTGAGTATCCTCGTGATGTTGTGGTACTTGCGACGCACCTGGATCGGGATCGCCGGCGGCGCGTCGATGGCCTTGGGCGTGATCGCCATGGGTTGGAGCGGCCGTATCCTGGAATTCCTCTCTCGTGAACAGACCCAGACTCAGATGGAGGGTCTGAGCAGTCGCGTTGAATGGTGGTCGTATGCCGTGAAGTTGTGGCTGCGACAACCTTTCACCGGATTGGGTGCTTATGCCGGGGGAAAGTTCGCCGTATTCGAGCAATTGCGCCTGGGTGAGACCTCCCACCTTCACAGTGACTGGGTGGAGACGCTGGTCGGTACCAGCATCTGGGGTATTGTTCCACTCGCCATCGCGGTGATCGGTTGCTGGTGGGTGTTGTTGCGCTCGCGTTCACATTCCGCACTTTCGCTGGCGGAGAAGGGGCTGGCCCTCGAAGCTCTCGGTGTCCTCGCCTCCATTACCTTGCGTTCGTTTTTCAACATTGAACTCGTCTGGCACACCCCGTTTCTTTTCATGGCAGTCCTCGGCTGCGCCGAATTTCTGCGCCGCCGCATGCAGCAATCCGCACCAGTTCCGATTGCAAGTCGTACCTGACCGGCTCAGCCTCGCTCACCAATGTCCAGCCTGCTCGCCACTCCAACTCGTTCGACGGAGATCACCACTACCGTGAAACCGCTCTCCGTCCTTTCCATTCACAACCGCTATCTGGAGCGCGGTGGGGAAGACGGCGTCTTTGAACAGGAAGCGCGCCTGCTCCAGGAGTATGGTTGTAAAGTCGTGGCGGCCAGCCATGAGATGACCAACCCCAGTGGCGTTCTGGCCAAGATTCGGATCGCCCGCGACGCTGCTTGGTCTGATACCTGGTACGAAAAAGTAAGGGGACTGATCGAGGACAACCATCCCGATGTCGTGCACGTGCACAACTTCTTTCCCATCGTTTCGCCGTCTGTCTACTATGCCTGTCACGACGCTGGCGTGGCCGTGGTGCAGACCCTGCACAACTTTCGCCTGCTCTGCCCCGGCGCTACCTTTTACCGCGACGGTCACGTTTGCGAAGAATGTCCGCAGCATGGCCTGCACCGGGCAGTGCTGCACGGATGCTACCGCGATTCTCATCTGGGAACGGCCGCGTTAGTGCGCATGTTGCGCAACCATCGCCGTCGCGATACCTGGGCCTCCGGCGTTGATCGCTACATCGCTCTCTCCGAGTTTGCACGCAACAAGTTCATCGCCGGGGGCTTGCCGGCGGAGAAGATTTCCGTTAAGCCGAACTTTGTGCTGCCGGATCCCGGATTCGCAGCCTCCAAAGGCTATTACGCTCTCTTCGTCGGTCGCTTGGCGGATTACAAAGGCCTCGAAACCTTGATTCAAGCCTGGCGGGGGTTGAAGTTTGCGGTTCCGCTGGTCATTGCAGGTGACGGACCCCTGCGTCCTGAGCTCGAAGCCGCCTTGCAAGACAAGCGTCTGCAAGCGGTCAGTTACTGCGGTCGCCTGTCCCGCCCGGATACGCTCGCGGCAATGCAGGGCGCACGCGTCCTGATTTCCCCGAGCGAGTGCTATGAGAACTTCCCCGTGACCATCGCCGAAGCCTACGCCTGCGGCACCCCAGTCATCGCGTCGCGCCTCGGTTCGATGGTGGAGTTGATCGCCGAAGGCCGCACCGGGCTCCAGTTTGAAGCG
Source organism: Terriglobia bacterium (assembly GCA_041495845.1). GTDB lineage: Bacteria > Acidobacteriota > Terriglobia > Terriglobales > Acidobacteriaceae > JBGQDM01. The sequence continues at coordinate 10,657 of JBGQDM010000041.1, forward strand.
GGCAGTCCAGAGGACTTGGCGCGCAAGGTTGAGTGGGCGTGGTCGCACCCTGGGGAAATGGGAGCCATGTCCCGAGCCGCTCGGGCCGAATTCGAGTCACGCTATACCGCCGAACAGAACTACCGCATGCTCATTGAGATTTATCAACAGGCCATTGCCGCTCGCGCTTAAGTCTGGTTCATTCCGGAACGAAAATGCAACTCACTGAAACCCAGCCCGATACACTCACTCCGTCGCACCGCCAGGCCTTTACTGGGCCCCTGTTCGTGGTCGGCATGTGGCGTTCCGGCACATCGCTGTTGTATGCGCTGCTGAACCAGCATCCGCAGATTGCGCTGATGTACGAAGGCGACTTGCCGCTGCTGGAGGCGCTGTTCCGTGGCGGCCGCGCTAAGGCGGATTGGCTCGATCGCTGGGACTTCTGGAACGGTGCCCTCCGTCGCCATCACGTCGACGTGAGCAATCCGCCTGCGGAACTGCGCAGTCTTCGCGATGCCATGCAATGGGCCTACCAACGTCACGCGGGGAAGGCCATCTGGGGCTGCAAGTCGCCGAACTACTACGATTGCATGCTGCCTCTGGCGCGGATGTTCCCCCAGGCGCGTTTCATCGTGATTTTCCGCGACCCGGCTGATATCTGCCGGAGCATCGTCCGCGCCGGCCAAAAGGCTTCATGGTTCGCGCGCCCGGGGATGTGCCTGCGCGCGCTTCTGGGCTATCGCGAGATGAAACGCGAGACGGAAAAACTGGTTGGCAGCGGGGCCCGAGTGCACCAGCTGCAATACGAAGACCTGGTCCGCGACCCTGCTGCCGCTCTCCACGCCATTTGTGATTTCCTCGAACTCCCCTATGAACCGCGCATGGTGTCGCTCGAAGACGCCGACCGCTCGGCCATTTACAACGCCGATCACCACGCCGGGGTCAAGAGCCGGGAGATTGTTACTGCGCACCAACGCGAAGAAGTGCTCGCCCCTGCGCTCAAGCTCAAGATTGACCGCTACGTGAACTTTTGGCGCCAGGAATCCGAGGGGAATTGGCCTGTCCATCCCGTCAGCTTGAACGCCGCTGCCGGATTGCCCTCTTGGAGGGAGCGCGTGCTGGACCGTCTTCGCTACCGTTTGTTCCGCTGCTTTGATTCCGTTACCGCCTGGATCTTTAGTTTTGCTCCGATTTCACTGCTCCGTGCCTATCGCAACTATAAGCACCAGCAGAGCGCTCTTCGGGCCGCGGACAAGAGTCTCCAGTCGGCTCGCGCCGACGTCAATTAGTTTCGAAGAATTCAGGGAATTCTGTGCCCATGCCAACCGACTTACAACTTTCAGCTTTCCCGTGCGCCGCGGAAGACCGCGCCAAAGCCACGGATCCGCCAACCTTTCGTGTACTCGGAGTGCGCGTGGACGCGGTGCAAATTCCGCAAGCCATTGCTCGCGTGGAGCGTTGGATTGCCGAACGCATTCCCAACCGCTACGTTGCCGTCACCGGCATGCATGGGATCTCCGAATCCACCAGCAACCCGGATTTCCGCACCATCCTGGATGCCGCTGACATGGTTGTGGCCGACGGGATGCCGCTGGTTTGGCTCGGCCGCTGGCACGGTTTTCGCAACATGCGCCGCCGCGTCTACGGCCCGGAATTTACCGAGACTTTTTGTCAGGTAACTGGCAGCAAGTACCGCCACTTTTTCTACGGTGGAGCTCCCGGTGTTGCCGACCATTTCGCCGATGTGCTTCACCGCCGCCACGGCATTCGCATCGCCGGCACTTACTGTCCTCCGTTTCGTCCCTTGACTCCAGAAGAAGACGCCGATGTCATCTGCCGGATTAACAGTTCGAATGCCGATCTTGTTTGGGTTGGCCTCAGTACTCCCAAGCAGGAAGCTTGGATGTATGGGCATCGCAACCAACTTGCCGTGCCGGCAATGGTCGGCGTCGGTGCCGCCTTTGACCTCAACACCGGTCGGCTGGCTCAGGCTCCCCACTGGATGCGTGAACACGGGTTGGAATGGCTCTTTCGCCTGCTGGCGGAACCCAAACGCCTGTGGCGGCGCTACCTCTTGAATGGCCCGCGTTTTGTCGGCAATGTATTTCTCGAAATCCTCCATTTGCGTAACTTCGACTAATTCACTCTCAGGACTTCCCATCTTATGGATCCAAAAGCAGTCATTCTCGGTGTGATGGTCGGGTTCCTCGTGGGCCTCACCGGCATGGGCGGCGGTGCGGTCATGACCCCCGTGCTTATCCTTCTCGGAGGCGTGCAGCCCATCGTGGCCGTCGGCACCGACCTGATTTGGGGCACGGTCACCAAGGCGGTGGGCGCAGCGGTGCATTACCGCCAAGGTAACGTCAACTTCGGTATTGTTGGCCGTCTGGCACTGGGCAGTGTTCCCGGTGCGCTACTTGGGGTTGCGGTCCTGGCCCACCTCAATGCGCGGCACGGAAGTGCTCCCGTAAACGCCGTGGTTGTGCGGACGCTCGGCGTCGCCCTGATCGCCGTCGGTTGCAGTCTCTTCTTCCGCGTCGTGCGCGGCGCTGGTTCGGATGCCCGCACGGAGGAGAATTCTTTGATCCCCAACCCCTGGATCACCACGGCGGTCGGAGCTGTGGTCGGCTTCCTCGTTAGCATTACCTCGGTTGGCAGCGGCAGCTTGATCGTCGCTTCCTTGCTGATCCTCTATCCCACGCTCCGGCTCAGTCGCATCGTCGGCTCCGATATTCTGCACGGCGTGATTCTGGTCGCGGTGGCTGGGTTCAGCCACCTCAGAATGGGCCACGTCAATTACGCTCTCCTGCTTTCCCTGCTGGCCGGCTCGATTCCAGGAGTTTGGTTGGGCAGTCGCATGAGTTCCATGTTCCCGGAAAAAGCTTTACGGCCGGTGCTTGGGACTACGCTCCTCGTCCTCGGTTGGAAATTGCTCTGATTCGTCTGTCTGAATTTCGTGCTTCGCGTCCCCAGTCACCTGGCCTCTGGAGGTTCGCCTCCAGTCTTGTTCACCTCATGCCGGTCCGCAATCGGCGGCATGAACTCTCTGGTTGTGCCAGCTTGGGCGGCGCAAGCAGTAAAAAAACTGTGGAGATACCCTAATGATCGCTCGTAAAAGCGTGTTTCTTTCTCTGACCCTCGTACTCGTGTTGCTCTCCTTGGCGGCCCCCCAGCTCCACGCCGTTGTGCCGACATTCCCGGTGCCATTCATCAATCAGCCGCTGGTTCCGGATTCCGCCACCCCTGGTTCCGCTGCTTTCACTCTAACCGTCCACGGAACAGGGTTTGTGGCCACCTCCGTGGTCAATTGGAATGGCAGCCCGCGCACCACCACCTTCGGCAGCGGGAATACGTTGACCGCTGCCATTACGGCGCCAGATATCGCCACGGCGGGCACGGCGACGATCACGGTCGCGAGCCCGGGCGGTCTGGTCTCCAACCCGGCGTACTTCTCGGTTACCAAGGCCATCCTGAATTTTGGTTTTCAGCGCAAGGATTTCGCCGTCGGCGACAATCCGCAGGCGGTAGCGACGGCAGATTTCAACAATGACGGCAAGCTCGATGTTGTGGTCGCGAACGGCTTCAATAACAACGTTGCCGTGTCCCTCGGCAACGGTGACGGCACCTTCCAGCCGGCTGCCACTTTCGCCACCATCAATGGCTTCGTTGCCGCCGTGGCCACCGGCGATTTCAACAATGATGGCAAGATTGATATCGTCGCTGCGCTGATGCGCACCAGCCAGATTTCGGTGTTGCTCGGCAATGGCGATGGTACCTTCCAGGCGCACCAGGACGCGACCGTGGGCGGAACGCCGCTCGCCGTGGCCACTGCTGACCTCAATGCTGATGGCAAACTCGATCTGATCGTCGCCAACAATGCCGATAACACTGTTTCCGTCCTTCTGGGAAACGGAGACGGCACGTTCCAGCCGAAAGCGGATTTCGCCGCCGGTGGCGGCCCTCTGTCGGTTGCCATTGGCGATTTTAGCGGCGACGGCAAGCTCGATGTGGCCACCGCCAACAACGATACGGATAACCTTTCAATTTTGCTGGGCAACGGCGACGGCACGCTGCAGTCGCATGTGGATTACGCCACCGCCAACGTTCCCACCTGGATTGCCGCTGGTGACGTCAATAACGACGGCAAACTCGACCTCGTGACCAGCGCCGCCTCCCGCTTTGCCTCCGTGCTCTTCGGCAATGGCGATGGCACGTTCCAGGCTCGCACGGACTACAACGTTGGCATCAACTCGCAGTTTGTTGCGCTGGCGGACTTAAATGCGGACGGCAAGCTGGACATTGTCACCGCCAACTTCGGTGACAACAGTCTGACTCTGCTCAAGAACCTCGGCACCGGCACCTTCAGCGGCCAAAATGTTTTCCCCACTGGCTTGGCTCCGGCGTGGGTGGCGGTGGGTGACTTTACCGGAGATGGTAAGCCTGACATGCTCGCTGCGGACATCAATGCCGGGCAGTTGACCCTGCTCGCGCAGGGCCCGCTCAATGTGAATCCGACATTTGGCTCTTTCGGTAATATCCAGGCCGGGTTTTCCAGCGCAGCGAAGACTTTCACTCTGAGAAACACCGGCACGACGACTCTCAGCCTGACTAGCATCGCCCTTACCGGGGCCAATGCCGCAGACTATCAACTTACGAATGGTTGTGGTTCCACTCTGGCTGCCGGGGCTACCTGCACGCTGACGGTCACGTTTGTTCCGCAATGGATGGGTTTGAAGCTGGCGGTGGTGACCATTACCCAAGGCAACGGCGCCACCACGGGCATACGGCTGGCAGGCTCGGGCGTCATCAGCATCGGGCTGGCACCCCGTACCTATAAGTTCCCCACCACCCTGCTGAATACCAACAGCCCAGTCAAAGTGTTTCCGTTCCAGAACCTGAGCAAGGTCACCATTACTCTGAGCAGCATCGGCATTACCGGCATCAACGCCTCCGACTTTTCTCAGACCAACAATTGCGGTACTTCGCTCGGGCCCCTGGCTTCGTGCAATATCAACGTGACCTTCCGGCCGACCGTGAACGAGAACAGAACGGCAGCCGTGATCATCTTAGGCACCTTCACCGCGGGGGCAGGTCAGCAGGGAGCCTTGTTTTCCGGCATCGGTACCGCGATCACGGTGACCCCGAAGACGCTTACCTTCCCGGCCACCACCGTGGGGCAACCGAGCGCGCCTCAGCCGGTCACCTTTACCAACGTCGGGAGTTCCGCGATGCCCATTTCCAGCATCGCTTTCCTCGGCGCCAACCCGAACGACTACAAGCAGACCAATAACTGCGCGCCCAGCGTCGCCGCTGGCGCCAGTTGCACGATCAACGTTACCTTCCAGCCCAAGGGCATCGGATCCCGGAAGGCCCAACTCAACATTGGCGATCCGGATCCCACCGGCCCGCAGGTCGTCACCCTGAGCGGCACCGGCCAGTAGCCCTGCCGCCGTAATCCCGATTCTGCCGGCAGGCTCTCTTGGCTGCCGGCAGAATCATTATTCTTGAATTCCCCACAGCGTAGAATTTCATGATTGGAAGAGGGCACTTGACTGCAAGATTTCCCGTCGTTTTTTTGATCCTCGTGGCGTCTTTCTGGGGACAAACCGCAGCCACCCCTCCTGCGCACGTCATTCGCGCTTATCAGCACGACGTGTCTCCGCCTCTGCGCGACATCCCGCCCTCACTCGCCGTGGATGTGCACCTGGGACAAGATGACGACCGCAATGAGCGCGAGCCTGGCCGCGAACTTGACGAAGGCGGCAATGTTCCCGTCCGCAACGACGCGCATCGCCAGCTTGCCACCAAGTTGGCCCATCCAGTCGCCTCTGCGGTTGCCGTCTCTGCCGTGGCCACGGCGGGCAGCGCGTCGATCAGCGCTGGCCTATCGCAAAATTTTGACGGTATCGGCGGCAACGGTTGGGCCACGTCTGATGCCAACGGCGCCGTCGGCGCCACCCAGTACTTGCAGTGGGTCAATACCAAATTTGCGGTGTATAGCAAGACCACCGGTGCCCTTCTGCTTGGTCCAGTCAACGGAAACACGCTGTGGTCGGGCTTCGGTGGGGCTTGCCAGAACAACAACAGTGGCGACCCGATTGTTCTTTACGACCAGATCGCCGGCCGCTGGGTCATGATGCAACACACCACCTCGGCGGCTCCTTACTTCATGTGTTTCGCTGTCTCCAAGACTTCCGACGCCACGGGCAGCTGGAATCGCTACGCCTTTCAACTCACCACCCTTCTGCCCGATTACCCCAAGATGGCGATCTGGCCGGATGGCTACTACGTCACCATCGCGCTGCTTAGCAATACCTTCCACGCTGCCGGCACCACCGTTTGTGCGCTTGATCGTGCGGCCATGATTCAAGGCACGGCTGCGAGCACGGTGTGCTTTACTACCCCGACCAGCCAGAACAATCTGTTGCCCTCAAACTTCGACGGTTCCGTTCCGCCTCCCGCTGGGTCGCCCAACTATTTGCTCAACATGGGGACCAATTCGCTGAACCTTTGGAAATTCCACGTGGACTTCCAGACTCCCGCGAACTCCACTTTTGTCGGTCCCGCTGCCATCCCCGTAGCGGCGTTTACTCCTTCCTGTTCTGGCGCCGTCTGCATTCCGCAGGGAGGAAATACGCAACTGATCGACTCGCTGGCCGATCGCCTCATGTACCGCCTGGCTTATCGCCACTTCAGCGATGGGCACGAAGCCCTGGTCGTCAACCACACGGTGGGCAACCCCGCCGGAATCCGCTGGTACGAAATTCGCGACCCGGGAAGTTCCCCCACCGTATTCCAGCAGGGAACCTACCAGCCGGACGCCTCGTCGCGCTGGATGGGTAGCGCCGGCATGGACCGGGTGGGTGACCTCGCCATCGGCTACAGCCTTTCCAGCAGCGCGCAGAACCCCGCCATCGCTTACTCCGGGCGCGTGCCCACGGATCCCGCGGGGACCTTGCAGAGCGAGCAGCTGATCTTCCAGGGAGCGGCTTCGCAGGTTGGTTCCGGTCGTTGGGGAGACTACAGCGGCTTGGCCATCGATCCGTCCGACGATTGCACCTTCTGGTACACCAATCAGTACTACGCCACTGCCAGCGTCAACGGCTGGAGCACGCGCATTGCTTCCTTCCGCTTCCCCACATGTGGCACCGGACCAGTGTCCATCACTCCGGGTGGCCTGACTTTTTCCGCGCAGAACGTTGGGGTTACCAGCGCCGCGCAGACCTTGACGGTGGCGAACAACCAGCCAGTCGCGCTCGAGATCAGTGGCATTAACGCCAGCGGAGATTTTGCTCAGACCAACAACTGCCCGACTACGCTTGCCGCCAACGCCAGTTGCACCATCAGCGCGACCTTCACTCCTTCGGCGCCCGGCACTCGCGTTGGCCTGGTCACCGTCACTGACGGTGCTCCTGGCAGCCCGCAAACCGCCACCCTCAGCGGTATTGGGAACGGCCCTGCCGTGAGCCTCTCCGCCAGCAGCTGGGCGTTCGGTAATTTCGGCGTCGGCACTTCCAGCTCCGCGAAGGCTTTCGTTGTCACCAACACCGGTACCACGCCGTTGACAGTGAGCTCGGTGACCGGCAGCGGCAACTTTGCCGAGACTGACAACTGCACCAGCAGTGCGATTCCGGTGGGTTCAACTTGCACCATTAATGCGACCTTCGGCCCTACCGTGGTTGGTGGTCTGACCGGCGTTGTCACCATTACCGACAACGCTCCTGGTTCGCCCCATCTGATTACGCTGGCCGGCTCGGGCGCACCGCAAGTGCAGACCGTGCCGCTTAATCTAACTTTTGGAACCGTGACGGTTGGCTCCAGCAGTGCTGCGAAAGCTGTCACCATCACAAATTTTTCCGGCACTACGCTGAGCCTCAACTTCGCCGTGAGCGGAAACTACGCTATCTCCTCGACAACCTGCGCTAGCTCGCTGGCTTCGCGGACCAAGTGTGTCATCAATGTGACGTTCTCTCCGGGTTACAACGGGTTCATCCGTGGCGGTGTTAGCATCACGACCAACGCCAATCCCAGCGTTTCCACCGTGGGATTGTCCGGTTCCGGCACCGGTGGCCCGGCCGCTTCGCTGACCCTATCCACACTCACCGTGAACTTTGCCAACATCGTGTTGGGAACAACCACTCCGGCGAAGTCGGTGACGGTGACCAACAACACCGGCTCTGCGGTGAACATTGCATCACTCACTGCTACGGGTGGATATAGCCTGAACTCCGGCAGCCCGGCTTGCGGTGGCGTGCTCTCGGCCGGCGCCCTCTGCCGCATTCTCGTGAAGTTTACCCCCACTGCTGCCGGCGCCACCAACGGAGCCATCACCATCACGGACAACGCGGCCGTCAGCCCACAAATGATCAACCTTACGGGGACGGCGATCCTGCCCGTGACCCTCTCCACGTCAAACCTTGCTTTTGGCAACCAGCCCCCTGGAACTTCCAGCGCTCCGCAGACGCTCACCCTCACCAATAACCTGAGTTCCGCGCTTACCATCCAGAGTGCGGTTGCTTCGGGTAACTATTCCATTACGGCCGCGGCGGTGAATCCCTGCGGCAGCACAGTTCCAGCCTTGGGGAGTTGCAATCTTGCGGTCACGTTCAATCCCTCGGCTGTGGGATCGCTCCCGGGTGTTGCTACCATTGCGCACAGTGCCTTGGGCAGCTCGCAGGTAGTCGCGCTCAGCGGCACCGGTCAGTAATCAAACTTAATTCGGTACGCAGCAAGAAACAAAAAAAGCCCGCCATCTCTGGCGGGCTTTTTTTGTTTTTTAGTTGAGATCTACCAGGCGCTATGATTTTCCAGGAGCACGGGCTTGAGGCTGATTTGCATCTGGCTGTTGTGGAGCACAGTCAGATTGCCCGTCAGGTCTCGATACTGGACGAAGCCCGCGGGCACGGTGTACGCCCTCGTGGTGCAGGAACCGCCGCCGCACGTCTGTGCCGCGTCCCAGACTGCCAGGGCACGGTACCCGTTTGCCCGCGTGTAGCCGCAGGTCCACACGGTCCCGTTCGCCGTGCAGGCTCCGCTGGGCGACGCGCCGTGCAGCCACTGATAGACCTGCAGGTAGGCCACGCCGGGGGGTGTGACCGCGTGTGTCTGGTAGCTGTAGAAATTGCCGGTGTTCAGCAGGTCCCAGCCATACCAGTAGTAACGATCCACCTGCGCGCTGGCGTGCACCAGGTAGCTTCGCCCGGTGAACGCCACCTGCTGGTCCGGGTCGTACGTATTGCTGAAGATTCCCCAACTGCCTTCGGTATCGAAGATCTGTTTGTCGGTGACGCTGTAGGCCGCCATTACGCTCCGCAGATTCTCCAGCCGCACCAGGAAATCCTCCGGGTGGACTACATACCCGTGCAGCGCGATCACGTCCACATATTGGCCGCCTCCCGCCGCCAGGAACTTCGCCGCCCAATTCATCAGCAAGCCGGGGTCGCCCCCATCTCCTGTTTCTGGCGGAGCGACAATCTTGATGTTCGGGTCCACGCCCTTGGCGATTGTCGACGCATCCTGCGCCATCCGTACCAGTTGCGGGAACGTGCCCGTCCACTCGGACTGGATGTTGGGCTCGTTCCAGATTTCCAGATACTGGATCTTTCCCGGCCCCACGTGTGCCATTAGCGCCGAGATGAAATTGCGGAAATGTTGATTGCTCCCCGTCCCGTCTGCGTTCAGATCCTTCGGCGGGTAACAACCACCGGCCGGGAAGCTTCCATTAGCGCAACCCGCCGTCGGGTTCGATGACGCCCACGCTGGCGTGTAGAACATCGTAAACATCACATCCTGACCCGATTGTTCTGCCAGCGCCAGCCATCTATCCAGCCGCGCCCAGTTGTAGACTCCGGGCGCGGTGTTGATGTCATTCCACTTGATCTGGCTGCCCAAGGTGCGGTAGCTGCCGAACTTGAATCCCTGTGTGGTCGGCCACGGGTCGCTCAGTTTGTTGACGTGAATGCCGAAAAATGATTCCGGAATGGTGTACGCGGGCGCGGATGCACTCTGCACCTCCAGGCTGAAACTTTCGCTTGCCGCCTGCTGTGGTGAAGACGAATCCGTCACCTGCACCGTTACGGTGAAGCTCCCGGACTGGTTCGTGAGGCCGATGATGGCCCCATCGTTGGCGTCGAGGCTGATTCCCACCGGCAGGGTTCCAGACGTGAGACTCCAAAGGTAGGGCGAACTCCCTCCCGCTGCTGCCAAGGGCGCGGCATATGCGGTCCCAGCCGAGGCTCTGGGCAGGGAAGAGGTCGTAATCCGCAGCGGCGAGCCCGCAGGTGGCGCTGTGATATCGACCCGGGTCCAGGTTTGCGCCGATGGATCCGCCACGCTGGCGGCCGTGATACTTGCAGTTGTGTCCGCGGACACGGCTGGTGCTGCGTACAACCCCGTGGCCGAAATCGTTCCTGTGGTGCACGACCATACCACCGCCGGATTGCTTGCGTTGTGCACACTGGCGCTGAACTGCACCGTGCCTGACGACGGCACGCTCGGGCCCAGCGGCGCAACTGTGACAGTAACTGCCGGGGCTGATGCTTGCACTGTAACCGTGGCAGCTGCCGACTTTGTCGTGTCGGCCACGCTGGTGGCGGTGATTGTTACCGTCGTGCTCGTGGTCACCTGCGGCGCATGGAAAACGCCGGCACTCGAAATGCTCCCTGCGCTCGCGGACCAGGTGACGTGCTGGTCGCTGGCATTCTTCACACTCGCTGAAAACGTTTGAGTTCCGTCTGACGGGATGGACACTCCGTCCGGCGTCACCGCCACCGTCACCGCGGGAGGGGCATCCACCGTGACCGATGCCTGTGCTTTGACCGTGGTGTCGCTGGTGCTGGTCGCGGTGATCGTCACCATCGTCCGGCTGGAAACCTTGGGCGCGCTAAACAGCCCGGTAGGAGAAATGCTCCCCATACTGGCTTCGAAGAGGATCTCCGGTTGGACCGAGCCGGCCGCTCCCCCTTTGAGCGCTGGCGGCCCTGGTGTAGTAGCCTGCGCGGTGAACTGTTGCTGTGCACCGCCCGAGAGCGCGGCTGTGGCTGGGGTCAGCGTCACCATTACGGTTCCCGCGGCATTGGTGGCGCTGCTTTGGTTCTTGCTGGCCAGATTACAGGCGGCGATCACAAGCAGAAGGGCTGAAAGAACACCGATCTGGAGCCCATTCCACGCAAGGGAACATTGTCGTGCAAGCGGCTGGCGGCGGCAGCGACGCAGGGGCATGTTGGGACCTCAGAAGGCAGCTCTAAAGGCCGCCTTTCTAAGATCATTGTGTGGAAGGTGGGACCGCGAAGGTAGGTACCCTCTGGTCACTCGGCAGTAGCAGCAGTACATGACCTGCTGTGCACCGGCAACTCACAGAGCTTAAGTGGTTTGCGCGCTCTACCCCGTCGGCCTGACAGGATACCGATAACGCATTTGTAGGGGGAAGGTCAGCAAGTTCACCAACCACCGGTGGGAGTCGTCGGCAGGGCGCTTAGGTTCCCCGATTCGAACTTTGCCGCTATCAAGCTTGTCCGGGTTTCCCGCCAGCGAATGCTGCTGCCGGATCGTGGCCTCCATCCCTTGCAGGAACGGCATCTCTGGCGCCGACCCAACCACGTCCGCCGCGGCTGCTTGCAGCACGGCCCCGGGGTCGCGCAAGAAATCTTCATAGCGCACGAGCCGGTAACTCTTCGTCCGGCACTTCAGCGCCTCGGAGAGCAGATTGTAGGACCACCACCACGCCACCACCCGGCTTGCCGGATGGGTTGCCAGATAGCCCTTCTTTTTCGTCCAGCTGGCCACCACGTTGTGCGGATCGCGGACGACGTGCAGCACATGCATTTCGACATTCGGCGCCAGGCTTGCCAGCAGCCCATTGGTTGGGTTCTTCGAAGAATCGACGATCACACGGCAGCCCGTCGTGGCCACCACGTGCTGGTAGACGCTTGCCAGCTTCGCCAAGATCGGCGCATAGGCCGGTGGAATCCGGCCGGAGTTTGACTGACGCATCAGGGCTGGGAAACACCGCATGCGCAACAATGGCGCCGCTTCGGCTGCCATAGCGGGTGAGATTGTTTCGGCGGCTTCTTTCCAAAAAGGGCACTCCTCCACCGCTCGCCCGCAGCCGCACGGCAGTCCCTTGGCCCGCAGGCGTGGGTCAAACAGGAACAGCGCCGCCTCCCCCACGTTTACAAACCCGTCAAGCTCACCCAGGAGGCGCGCAATCAGTGTCGTCCCACTGCGGCCGGACCCTGCGATATACAAAAGCTTGATCTTTTTCGAATCCATAGACTCTTCTGCTCTGGGCGCGTGATCCTTGGGGGACGGGTTGAACACATTCCTCAATGCCGGGCACCGGGCTGTGAGGGACATCCCGAGGGGGTAGGCCCGTGGCCGAGAACAATAACCTGCCTCAGTTTACCCGGCGCGGGTGCGTCGCGATAGAGGACTTTCGCTTCCTGGAGGTTCGACCTTGCAAGTTCTTGCACACTCGGCTAAGCCTGTAAGTCATTCTGTTCCAACGCGAACGGCAAGTTCTTTCATCTTGACGCTAATCGTTGCAGCTATCACAATAGGCCACCGGGAAAGCACCAGAAGCCGGCACCCTGGCAGGGTTTACTTCTCGGCGTGGCTTCTCCTGGTCCCCCTTACCCGGCCGCGATCCTGTTCAACCCCTTGAATTTGAACTTTCCGAACACTGTGGTTGGCAGCAGCAGCGCTGCCAAGGCTGTGACGTTGACCAACAATCAGTCGGTACCTCTGACCTTCAGCCAAATCACCACCACCGCTGAGTTTCAGCAAACCAACAACTGCGGCACCGCGCTCGCACCTCTGGCCCAATGCACGGTGACGCTGAAATTCTCTCCGACGGACATCGGCCTGCGCTCTGGGTCGCTAGCCATTACCGATGACGCGTTCGGTAGCCCGCATACGATTCCCCTGAGTGGTGTCGGCACATTCGTTCGGGTGCTACCGGTGTCACTCAGCTTCGCCGCCACTCCAGTCGGCACTACCAGCTCAGCTCAGGCTGTGATCGTCTCCAACGCCAGTTCCTCGGCCTTCGTCAAATTCTCCGGCCTGGTGATGGCCGGCGCCGATCCCGCGGATTTCGCCCGAACCGGGGCCTGTGCCGCGACCACCGTGCTGGCCCCGGGCGCCGCTTGCCAGATGAGTGTCAGATTCAAGCCGAGCGCCACCGGGGCTCGCTCCGCCCAGATACAAGTCTCAGATGATGGCGGCGGCAGCCCGCAAAAGGTTAACCTCTCCGGAACGGGACAGTAGGCCGAACTCGAAGGATGCCGAACTCGACGGATGATGGCAGGGGGCCCTGGGGCAGGCTTGTGGGGCGCAGCGCCCGGGCTCCGCGTAGTTCTCAGGTATGCGCCGGGAGAGGGTCCCTTCGGCCTACTGTGCGGTTTCGGTGAAGCTCGCCGGCGTCAGCGCACCTACGGTAGCCGTCACCGGATATATGCCTGCCGTTCCTGGCAAGGTGTAGGTCGCACTCGCCTGCCCGTTTGGAGCGGTGCTCACCGAAGGGCTCGAAAAACTACCCCCGGCCCCGTTGTCCGAGAACTGCACCGTTGCTCCGGAAACCGGATTACCGAACTGATCCGTCACGCTTACCACGAGCGCTGCGGGCAGTGGCGTCCCGGCCGCGGCGCTTTGGCCATTACCCGAAATCCGATTCACATTTGCCGCCGGGCCGGTCACCCCGGTTTCGTTAGGCCTGTAGGTGATGCCCGCACCCACCGTGGTGAGCGCGACCTTCTTTGGGGTCGTTGGTAGCGTGTAGTACACACTTGCCTGCCCGTTGCTTCCGGTGAGGGCGGGGCTGGGCAGCGAGAAACTCCCACCCGCGCCACTGTCCGTGAAGCTGACGCTCTGTCCTGGTGTCACATTCTTGTAGATGTCCTTGAGGGTGAATACCAGAGGGATTGGCAGTTGCGTGCCCGCTGGCGCTGTTTGTCCTCCACCCGAAATTCCGAAAAGCACCGCCGGCCCGGGATTCGCCGTCAGCTTGAAAATCAACCCCGGGTATCCGGTCGCCGATGCGCTGATCGTGATGGCTCCGCTCTTGGTGGGCATGGTATAGGTTGCGGTGGCCAGGCCGTTCCCGGCCGTGACCACGCTCGTGTTGGCGAAGCTGCCGCCCCACCCATTGTCGGTGAACGTCACCGTCACCCCGGGAATGGCACCACCATACGGGTCGGCCACCTGCGCAGCCAGCGTTACTTGCGTGGCCACTGCCGCGGATTGGTTGTTCCCGCTGGCAATACTCAGCGTCGGCAGCAACCCGTAAACCAGTACCTGGGTCTGAGTTCCCATATACACCCGCCCGTTGACCACCACCGGACTTACAAAGTGCGGGATTGGTCCCAACTGATCTCGCGCGGCGTTCTGTTGGGTGTTGTAGAGCTCTTTCATGATCGCCGCATCGAAAGCCACCAACGTTGGCGTCACCGGATTGCGCGCTGTCCACAGGATCCCGTTCGTATTTCCGTTGGCTGAGATCACCGGAGCGCCCAGGTTCCAATAGACTATTGGCGTCTTCAGCACCGGAGTTGGAGCAAACAGCCCGTTCGAAAATGAGAATGCTTTGATCGCATCATGCTCGGCGGCGTAGTAGAGCGTGTTGTTCCAGAAAATCGGTCCCCCGTGCACTTCGTCCAGTGCCCCCGGAATGCTCTGGACGATCTGGCTGTCGTCCACAGGGTTGTAGCCACCGAGGTTGTCGCGGTCCAGCAGGTAGATGGTGCCGCCCTTACCGGCGGTCACTAACAAATGCGTGGGTGAACCGGGCTGGTCGGGTAACACCACGACACCCCCGGAGCCGAGATCCAGATCGTTGAGTTGCATCGCCTGCTGGTCGAACGGCGTGAAGTAATCCCGGACCGAGAAGCCGGC
>JBGQDM010000042.1:0-25478 GCA_041495845.1 Terriglobia bacterium
CCGCCTACGCGCCCTTTACGCCCAATAATTCCGAACAACGCTTGCCCCCCTCGTATTACCGCGGCTGCTGGCACGAAGTTAGCCGGGGCTTCTTCCACCGGTACCGTCATTTTCGTCCCGGTCGAAAGGAGTTTACATCCCAAGGGACTTCATCCTCCACGCGGCGTTGCTGCGTCAGGGTTTCCCCCATTGCGCAAAATTCCCCACTGCTGCCTCCCGTAGGAGTCTGGACCGTGTTTCAGTTCCAGTGTGTCCGTGCGCCCTCTCAGGCCGGATACTGATCATCGCCTTGGTGGGCCATTACCCCGCCAACTAGCTAATCAGCCGCGACCCCCTCTTCAAGCGTTTTGCTCCTTTGATCCCAGGGACTTTCACCCCAGGATGTTATGCGGTATTAGCTCCGGTTTCCCGAAGTTATTCCCCACTCGAAGGTAGGTTAGTCACGTGTTACTCACCCGTGCGCCACTGTACTCACAGAGTTGCCCCTGTTTTCTCGTGCGACTTGCATGTGTTAGGCACGCCGCCAGCGTTGATTCTGAGCCAGGATCAAACTCTCGTTTGAAACCTGAAATCGATCTGGGAAGATCGACCCGTTTCTGCGCCGAAACGCAGAAACGTATCTTGTGAGATCGCTCGGACTTGGAGCCCGAATCTTCCATCTCATAACTGGCACGTTCAACCTGTTGTCAAAGACCTTTTCGCCTGCCGCCTGAGCGGAGACGCTTCGGTCATACACGGAAGCACACAAGTGCGCTCCCGTGCGTCCTCGAAACCTTACGAACATAGCGCGCCGGCGCCAACCCTGTCAACTCATTCAGCCCACAGGTTTTCCACGGTTTATACACAGATCCGGAACGCCCCGTCAGAGCGCGCAACCGGCCTGGCGTGAAAACATTACGCGCAGCAGCACGCCGCTTCCGCCTTTATTCGGCAGCGCCCATCTTTCGGCGCACGCACCGAGGCAGAAGCAGTTCGACATGAGAAAAGATCGCTTGGAGGTTCTTGCTGAACCCTTCGGAACTCGTTGTTTCCGAATTGCGGCTCCGTGGCCGGAGCGAATTCAAGGCCGTTTGGCCCTGCTACATCTGATGCCGGACCGGCGACGAGAGTTGCTAAGAAAACGCCCGGCAAGCCACACACTGCTCTCGATGAATTATTTATATCATGCGACTTCCAAGCCGCGCAAGGGGGAACCAGAAAAAACAACAATGGCTAGGCGATTGCAGATTGCAGAAGTGGGCAAATCCCACAACGCAGAGAAAGGCGTTTCACCACCAAGGGCACGAAGGGACACGAAGGCCGGTTGGGCGCGGTGGATGGTAGGGAAGGCGGAGGCACGGATCCGGAAACGCAAATCCAAAAACGCAGAGGGCGCAGAGAACGGCCGCGGAGAACGCAGAGAAAGGCGTTTCACCACCAAGGGCACGAAGGGACACGAAGGCCGGTTGGCGCGGTGGATGCAACAGAAAGCGGAGGGTCCGCACGCGTAAATCGTAAAACGCAGAGGGCGCAGAGAACGGCCGCGGAGAACGCGGAGAAAGGCGTTTCACCACCAAGGGCACGAAGGGACACGAAGGCCGGTTGGCGCCTAAAGATGACACGGAAAGCGGATGGGGCGCGGTTCCGATTCTTCGCCCGAAGCGGCGTATACTTTTGCCGGCTGCTCGCTGAAGCCCCTGTTTCTATGCAGGCGGCTTACGCGGCCCTGAAGGGCCGCTCTGCCACGGTGCTGCATGCATTCGTGAGTTTTTTAGCCGCCCGTGGAAGGCGGCTCCGATAGAAAGCCATTTGCGAGAACAGTTCTACTCGCGCTCATCCGGCTGCAGGCCGATGTTTTTCTCGCCGGCGGCTTTCTTCTCCCAGTAGTGGCGCACCCAGGTCTCCCAATTCTTGCCGGCAGCCATGTCGCGGCCGGTGAAGGCGAGGGCGGCGATCTCGGAAAATGTCACCGTCAGCTTGGTGCGCTGGCCTTTGGGAATGATGCGCACACTCGATTCCGCCAGCGTTGGGCCGAGGCGGCGATCGAAAATATAGCCTTCGAGCTTGGCGCCATCTTTGCGGGTGATGGTGACGTCGCCGCGGTAGTCGAAGGCCTTTTCCAGAGCTTCGCGCAGGTCGTTCTCTGAGGCCAGAGCGGGAATCCAACCTTCAACTTCTTCGTGTTTGGCGCCGGGAGCAACTTCGAGGGCGTCGGGATGCAGCGGGGAAGCGGCGGGGGTTGCGTCTGCCTTGGTACTGCTCACGCGCGCGTTTCCTCAAGGGCCGCCGGAGCTTCAATCTGCACCAGCGGATTGAAGGAGTGCATCGGCGTGACTGGCTCCTCGAGCAGTTTGCGCGCACTGCGGTCGGGGTAGCGCGAGAACGTGGCGCGCACCGTAGCCAGAAAACCACCCAGCGAACCGAAGTTGTGGTCCACCGCCGAGGCTTCATATCCGCTGTGCACCATGCAATTGGCGCACTTGGGATTGCCGGATTCGGTGCCGTAGTTCTCCCACTCGGTCAGTTCCATCAACTCCTGAAAGGTGTCGGTGTAGCCATCCTGCAGCAGGTAGCAGGGTTTCTGCCAGCCGAAGAGACTGTAGGTGGGCATGCCCCAGGGGGTGCAGGCGTAGTGGCGTTTGCCCATCAGGAATTCGAGAAACAGCGGCGACATGTTGAAGCGCCATTCCGGTTTGCGGTTGGAAAGAATGCCGCGAAACAGACGGCGCGTGCGGGCGCGGCCGAGAAAATGTTGCTGGTCGGGCGCTTTGTCGTAGGAGTAGCCGGGCGAAACCATCATGCCTTCGACGCCCAGCGCCATCATTTCGTCGAAGAAGGTGCGCACGCTGTTGGGGTCGGCACCGTCAAAGAGCGTGGTGTTGGTGGTCACACGAAACCCGCGCGCGACGGCCTCTTTGATGCCCTCGACGGCCAGGTCATAGCCGCCTTCGAGACAGACGGAGAAATCATGGTGCTCGCGCTGCCCGTCCATGTGCACGGAAAACGTCAGATACTTGCTGGGCTGGAAGAGATCCATCTTCTGCTTGAGCAGGAGCGCGTTGGTGCAGAGGTAAATGTACTTTTTGCGCTCGACCAGGCCGGCGACAATCTTGTCAATTTCGGGATGCAGTAGCGGCTCGCCGCCGGGAATCGAAACCATGGGCGCGCCACACTCGTCGACGGCGCGGAAGCACTCTTCGGGCGTGAGCTGGTCTTTGAGAATATGCGCGGGGTACTGGATTTTGCCGCAGCCGGCGCAGGCCAGATTGCAGCGGAAGAGCGGCTCCAGCATGAGCACGAGCGGGTAGCGTTTGCGGCCCCGGAGCTTCTGCCCCAGCACGTAGGACGCAACCGTCCACATCTGTGAAATCGGGACTGCCATGAATTCGTTCGATTCCCCGCTGCAGGAAGTTGCCTCTAGTATAGCAAGCCGGATCAGAACTCCAGGGTAATCAAGTGCGCTTCCTGCGCGCCGGTGTTGGTGAGGGTGTGCGTGTATCCACCGGGCAACCACTTGATATCGCCGGACTTGAGCGCCCCTGGCATCGGGCCCTGGCCTTCGACGTCGCTGCGCAGGTTAAGGTCGCTGACGGCAACGATGAGGTGCGGGCCTTTGTGTTCGTGGCGCGGGAGCGTGGCGCCGGGAGCGAGGCGGATATCGCTGACGCGGACACCATCCTGCAGGAACAGCACTTTCTGCATCGGCGTGCTCGGAGCATCGGGCAGAGCGGGCCGGGTGCCGGGAAGCAACTCGATGGTCACGTTGCGAAAGTGGTGGTCGGTGAGATTGCGCGCGACGTGAGCAAAGTTGCCGGGCACAAAGCGGGCCTCGCCGTCCGCCAGCTTGAGTTGGACCGGGGCCTTGCCTTCGACGGAGTTTTCGACTTCGGTATCGCCGAGGGTGACGAATACATAGTCGCGTTCGTGGCGATGCAGGAGGGTGGAGGCGTGCGGAGCGACCTCTACCTTGAAGGCACGCAGGAATTCGTTTTCGAGCGCCAGGTGATGGGAAGGCTCAGAGGTGAGGGCAACGGCCGGAGCCGCAGTCTGTGCCTGCGCAAGGAACGACGCGAGCACGGGCAGGAAGAGCAGCACACGAAGTTTCATGCGGGGGATTTTAGCATTGCGCGTGCGCCGCCGCGTTATCCCGCTCGCGTCAGGCGAATGAATTCTTCCATCTGCGCGAGATAAGTTTCAAGGGCGTGGCGGCCGTCGGGGGTGAGTTGGTATTCGGTTTTCGGGGTGCGTCCTTCAAAGCGCTTGCTGCAGGAAATGTAGCCGGTGTCTTCGAGCTTGCGGGCGTGCACGCTGAG
The DNA here is from genome assembly GCA_041495845.1 of Terriglobia bacterium. Lineage (GTDB taxonomy): Bacteria > Acidobacteriota > Terriglobia > Terriglobales > Acidobacteriaceae > JBGQDM01. Next base: position 4,293 of record JBGQDM010000042.1, read on the forward strand.
ATTGCCGTCCGTGGTCTGGAGCAGACGTTTGAGGTCGCTGAAACTGAGGGAGCCGCTTGTAGCAAGGGCGCTGACAATGCCGAGGCGCATGCGTTCGTGAATGATGCGGTCGAGTTCGGGCATGGCGGAGGCAGGCGCGGAGTTAGAGTCGCGGGTGCTGCGCGCCGCTGCGCTGCTTGCTTCCGGACGTGCCAGCCTTGGTCTACCCACCGTGTTTCCTCGCAATGGCCACGCCGAAGGCAATGTGCAGGCCGCCAAAGCTGACGGCCATGATCCAGTTACCCCAGCCCGGCGCGAGCAGGGCCAGCAGGCCGCTGGCCATGAAGCCGGCACCCATTACCGGCACCGCCGGGACCGAAAGCACGCCCCCGCTGATCACCGCCGCACCATAGAGAACACCCCACGCTCCCGGAAGCAGGCCCGTCATGCCGGCGCGGTAGAGCAGCACGGTCATCACTGCGCCTGCGGCCAGCGGTGGCAAGAAACCCAGCGCGAACTTTCGTCCCGGTCCGGTCAGTAACGGAGCTCCGGTGCGCTGGGCTTTGACGCTCAGGGCGACACTGGCGATTGCCAGTGCGAGGCACGCTTCGCCGAGCCAGACGGCAGTCCAACGGGCAGCGGACGGCTGATGCGCTGCCAACAGGGCTGCGAGGAGTGCGGTGACGCCGATGGCGGTCTGGCCCCATCCGGAGACGGCAGTGAAGGCAGCGGAGCGCTCCATGGTTTGGCGAATGAAGCGGAGATCGTCGAGGGCGCTGCCCGTCGAAGGAGGACGAGGACGGCGGGGGGGCGGGGAGGTGCGGCACTGGCGCGAATCCTGCACGAAGGTAGGCTAGGCCTCGGCCTGATTGATGTCAAGTACTCCTTTATACAAAGTATTGACTATGGTCAGTGACCATGATCTAATATTTCTGTGGAAACCATCGCCATCTCGAAGTTCAAAGCGACTTGCCTTGCCGTCCTAGAGCGTGTACGCAAGACGGGCACGCCGATTCTCGTGACCCGCTTCGGCGAACCGGTGGCGGAGATCGTTCCGCCGCCTCCAGCCGAGCGCCCGGCGAACTGGCTCGGATGCATGGCGGGAACGGGTCGGATCGTGGGCGACATTGTTTCGCCCGCGTCCGATGAGGATGACTGGGATGCTCTACGATGAGGCTCCTGCTGGATACGCACATCTGGCTGTGGAGCGTGCTGGAACCTGAGCGGCTGTCGACCCGCATCCTGCAAGAACTAACGAATCCGGCCAACGAAGTTTGGCTCTCTCCGATCAGTACCTGGGAGGTCCTCTTACTGAGCCGCAGGGGCCGAGTTCAGTTGGATCCGAACGTAAGCGAATGGTTGGTGCAGAACAAGCGGAGGCACCTAGGCAGGGAAGCTCCCATCACTCACGAGGTCGCCCTCGCAACGGCTGATATCCAACTCGCTCACCGCGATCTGGCGGACCACTTTCTGGCAGCGACCGCGCGGGTCTACGACCTGACGCTGGTGACCGCGGACGCGCGGTTGCTGGCGGGCACGGGATTTCAAGTCATGCCGAACCAGTGACGGACCCAGCTGGGCGCGTGCGGTACACTGCCTTGCGATGGCTGCGGAAGACCAGCTCGGGTTTGCCTTTCAGCCGCCGGCGCGGCGGGTGTGGACGGTACGCGATCTGGTGGCCAGTGTGCGCACCGAACTCGAACGCGAGTTCGGCGATGCCTGGGTGGAAGGTGAGATCTCAAATTTCCGTCCGGCCAAATCCGGCCATCTCTACTTCACGCTAAAAGACGAGGGCGGGCAGATCCGCGTGGTCATCTTCCGTACGCAGGCGCGCCTGCTGCGTTTCCGTCCGCAGGACGGCATGCAAGTGATCATTCGCGGGCGCGTCACCATTTACGAAGGCCGCGGCGAGTTGCAGATTGTTGCTGAGCATCTGGAGCCGAAAGGCGCGGGCTCGTTGCAGATCGCGTTCGAGCAACTCAAGGCACGCCTGCAAGCGGAAGGCTTGTTTGACGCGGCGCGGAAGAAGCCGGTTCCGGCGCTGCCGCGACGCATCGGGATTGTGACTTCGCCGCGGGCGGCCGCCCTGCAGGACATGCTGAACATTCTGCGCCGCCGGCACCACTCGGCCAGCATTGTCATTTACCCCGCGCAGGTGCAGGGAGACGCGGCGGCGGCGGAAGTGGCGGAGGGCGTGCGCTACTTCAACCGGGAGCACGATGTTGGAGTCATTGTGATCGCGCGCGGCGGTGGTTCTTTCGAAGACTTGGCCTGTTTTAGCGATGAGACCCTCGCGCGCACGGTGGCGGAGTCGGCCATTCCCGTAATTTCCGCAGTCGGCCACGAAACCGATTTCACCATTCTTGATTTTGTTGCCGACCTGCGCGCGCCCACGCCGTCAGCGGCAGCCGAATTAGTGATCCGCTCGCGGCAAGAAATCGAAAGCCGGGTGGAGGACCTGGCGCGGCGCGTGGAAAAGGCGATGCGCTATCAGCTCTTGATGCGGCGGCAGACGCTGAGCGAACTGACGCAACATCGCGGCTTCGCGCGCATGATGGACCTGGTGCGCCGCCGCCAGCAGCAAGTGGACGAACTGGTTTACCACCTGGCGCACGCCCAGCGTGATGTGTTGGAACGGCAGCGCCGGCGTTTTGAAAAACTGGCAGCTGCGGTGCAGCACTACGACCTGCGAGTGCGACTGACCGGCTTCCAGCGAGAGTTGGAAAACCGTACGGCAACGCTGGCCGCTGCCATGCGCGCCGGCAATCTGCAGCGCCGATCGCGGCTGGAGAGGCTGAGCGAGCGCTTGCAGGCGCTGTCTCCGCTCGCCATTCTCGATCGTGGCTACGCGCTGGTCTTCGACGGCGCGGGCAAACTGGTGAAAGATGCGGTGCAAGTTGCGGCCGGCGATGAGATTTCTGCGCGTCTGGCGCGTGGCAGTCTGCACGCCGTCGTCAAGGGCGAAGCGGCGCCGGCAGCCTCTGGAAAGCGGCGCGGGCGGAATCGTAAGAACTCTGAGGGCGGGTCTGATTAAGCTTTGGGAGATTCCCTCAGGGGCTGAAGAGTGTGCGGGAGAACTTCAGTCGTCCCTCCGGGACTTGCTCGGTGTTCCCTCTTTCCCCGGCGCTGAAGCGCCGGGCTATTGGCAGACGCCCCTCCGGGGCTGATTTCCGCAGTTCTCGTCTCGCCACATCCAATGACAGAGTGGTTCTCACGAACACACTGAAGGCCTGATTTGATGCGGTTTTGACGGCTCGGCTGAAGCCGAGCCCTTTCAAGGCCCGGCGGAAATTGACTTGACCAGAGTTTCCTGAGTTTGCCTGAGCCACCACCTGCTTTACCTCTGCTTTACAATGGGGCGCAGTTAACCCACACATCCACCACCACGAGGTAGCGCTTGCGTACATTGCTGGCACAGTGGCCGTCCATGTCGGTGAATTCCCTGGTGGACATTCTGCTGGTGGCGGTGGTGATCTACGGCCTGCTGATGCTGATTCGGGGCACCCGGGCTGCGCCCATGCTGGTGGGCGTGGGCGTGCTGGCGCTGGCAGTCTACCTGGCGCGCGTCGGCGAGTTGAGGACGGTGAACTGGCTGGTGGGCACGCTGCTGCCCTATGCGGTGTTTGCGCTGATCGTGGTATTTCAGGCGGAAATCCGGCAGGCGCTGGCGCGCCTTGGCCGCAGTCTGGCCCTGAACCGCAACTCCGGCGCCGACGCCTACGATGACATCGTCATGGCAGCCAATCTTTTCTCCCAGAACCAGACCGGAGCGCTGATTGTGATTGAGCGCGAAATTGGTCTGCGTACCTTCATTGAAAGCGGGGTGCCGCTGGACGCGCGCCTCTCCTACGATTTGCTGGCGACCATCTTTCGGCCGAGCGCGCCGCTGCACGACGGCGCCGTCATCGTGCAAAAGGACCGGATTTCCGCCGCCGCATGTTTCCTGCCGTTGTCCACCGATCCCGTGCTTTCCACGCAACTAGGCACGCGGCACCGCGCCGGCATTGGCATCACCGAAGAAACCGATGCCATCGTGGTCATTGTTTCCGAAGAAACCGGAGCCATCAGCCTGGCGGTGGCAGGCAAGATTGAGCGCCAGATTTCCGTTGACCAACTGCGGCAACGGCTGGGACAGTTGCTGCGTCGTTTTCTGCCGCCGGCCACGCTGCCCACACCATTGCCGAACGAAAATGGAGCGGAAGCAGCGGAGAACGCTCGCGACCGCAGCCCATCCGAGCGCGGGCACTAACATGAGAGAGTCCGTAACATGAGAGAGTCTGCGCGCCGCCTCATTTCCCGCAACTTCGGCCTGAAACTGCTCTCCCTCGTGTTGGCGACGGGCTTGTGGTACGCCATCACCAGCGAGCCGGTGGCGGAAATCGAGATCACCGTGCCCATCGAGTTTCGCAACGTTCCGGCGACCCTCGAGATCAGTTCGGAAAAGATTCCGCAGGCGGAGATCCGGTTGCGCGGCCCCGCCCGGCTGATGCATCAGCTGCGGCCGGCGGATATACGCGCGGCGGTGGACCTGGCAGGCGCACGGCCCGGAGAGCGCACCGTGGACTTGACCTCACGCATGGTGCAAGCGCCGCGGGAGCTGACCGTGGTCCAGATCGTGCCCAGCCAGGTACGCCTGGCTTTCGATCGGCGGCAGACGCGGGAGGTGGAAATTCGGCCGCGAGTGGTGGGAGAATTTGCCGCCGGTTACCGCATCGCTCGCGTGGAGGCGGACCCTTCCCACATCACCATCACCGGCCCCAAACGCCACGTCGACGCCGTGGAGGCCGCGATTACGGATCCGATTGACGCCAGCGGGACGATGATCCGCGGCTCGTTTTTCACCCACGCCTATGTTTCCGATCCGCTGGTGCAGGTGGTCGACCCCGCACCGGTGCGGGTGACGGTTATTATGGAGAAGATCGCGCCCTGATGCGGCACGCACCGCACGCATGAATTCCCCGACACGACAACTTTTCGGCACCGATGGCATTCGCGGCGTGGCGGGCAAGTTCCCGCTGACGCCGGAGTCGGTATTCGCCATTGGCCGCGCGCTGGGCCATGATCTGCGCCGCACCGGGGCGCGGCCGCGGGTCATCATCGGTCAGGACACGCGCGCTTCGAGTGCCTGGATTGCGGAGCGGCTCACCCTCGGGTTGGCCTCGCACGGCGCTGAGGTCCACAGCGCCGGCGTAATCACCACCCCGGGAGTCGCATTTCTGGCGCGCGCCCACGGTTTCTCCGCCGGTGTGGTCATTTCCGCCTCGCACAATCCCTGGACCGACAACGGCATCAAAGTCTTCAGCGGAGACGGCTACAAATTTCCCGACGCGCGCGAACTTGAAGTGGAACGGGAAATTTTTGCGCTGCTGGAAAACCCGCAACCTGAGCCGGGTCCCGGGCCGACCGCCCCGAGCCTGCCCGGGGAAAGCTCGTGGCGGCGCGCCTATGTGGAGTGGCTGGCGGCCAGCGTCAAAGAAGATCTGCGCCGCCTGCGAATCCTGGTGGATTGTGCCAACGGCGCAGCGGCGGCCGAGGCCCCCGAACTTTTCCGGAAACTCGGCATTGCGGCCACGTTGGAGCACGCCGCTCCGAATGGACAGAACATCAATGACGGATGTGGCGCGCTGCATCCGGAAGTGTTGGCGCGGGCCGTGACAGAATGCCCGGGCAAGTACGATCTCGGCATTACCTTCGACGGCGACGCGGACCGCGCGTTGTTCTGTGATGCGGCGGGACGCGTGGTCAACGGCGATGGCGTGCTGCTGGCAGCGGCGCGAGATTTCCAATCGCGCGGCTTGCTGAAGAACCACACCGTAGTCGCCACCACCATGTCGAACATGGGATTGGAAATTGCCCTGAAACGGTCCGGCATCCCCATGCTGCGCGCCAATGTGGGCGACAAGTATGTGCTCGAAGAAATGAAAAAGACGGGGGCGACGCTGGGTGGAGAGCAGTCGGGGCACGTCATCTTCCGCGATGGCGACGCGACCACTGGAGACGGTTTGCTGACCGCGTTGCGCGTCATGGAAATCATGGTGCGCAGCGGGAAGCCGCTGGCCGAACTGGTCTCTGACCTGAAAGTCTTTCCCCAAACTATCCAGAACGTACGGGTAAGGGAAAAAATTCCGTTTGCGCAGGTGCCGGCGATCCAGCAGGCGATTGCAGAAGCCGAGCGCTCGCTCGACGGCAATGGCCGTGTGGTGGTGCGCTACTCCGGCACGGAAGCGCTGGCGCGGGTGATGATCGAGGCGGAATCGGAGGAGAAGATGAAAGCGCTGGCGGAGACGATTGCGACCAGCATTCGAAGCAACCTCGGCGCCTGAGGGTAGCCAAGCATCCAGGCGGCGTGGCGGAAGTGCACAGGTCCCTCACTTCGTTCAGGATGACAATTTTCGAATTGATGACGATTTTGATTCGATGACGATTGCTGCTCGGCTGGGGCTCACTCCATGTCCCGCCAGTTCTTCCCCACGCCCAGATCCACGGCTAGGGGCACGATGAGAGCATGCACTTTTTCCATCTGCTCGCGGACCAGCGACTTCATGTCCGCCACTTCGGCTTCCGGCACTTCAAACACCAGCTCGTCGTGCACCTGCAGCGTCATGCGGGACTTCAACTTGCGCGCGATCATTTCGCGATCAATGCGGATCATGGCCAGCTTGATCAGGTCGGCGGCGGTGCCTTGCAGCGGCGTGTTCACCGCAGTGCGTTCGGCGAAACCGCGCTGGTTCACATTTTTGCTGTTGAGGTCGGGAATGGGGCGCACACGGCCAAACAGCGTGCGCACTTTTTGTTCGCGCCGCGCCTGCTCCAGCGTTCGGTCAATCCAGGTGCGCACACCTTTGTACTTCTCAAAGTAGGCGTCGATGAATTGTTTCGCGGCGCTCTTCTCGATGCCGAGCTGCTGGGCCAAGCCAAACGGCGAAAGGCCGTAGACAATGCCGAAGTTCACGACTTTCGCCTGGCGGCGGTGGTCGGGCGTCACCATGAGCGGCGGCACGCCGAAAACTTGTGACGCGGTCAGCGTGTGAATGTCGTCGCCCCGACGGTAGGCCTCCACCAGCAGCGGGTCTTTGGAAAAATGCGCCAGCAAGCGCAACTCAATCTGTGAATAGTCCGCCGCCAGCAGCACACATCCTGGCTCCGCCACAAACGCAGCGCGAATCTCGCGACCCAACTCCGTACGGATGGGAATGTTCTGCAGGTTTGGGTTCACTGAGGACAAACGCCCGGTCGCGGTTACAGTCTGGGCAAACGTGGTGTGCACGCGGCCCGTGGCTGGGTTGATCAGCAACGGCAGCGCGTCCACGTAGGTGGACTTGAGTTTTGACAACTGCCGGTACTCCAGCACCAAGCGCGGCACGGCGTGATCTTCCGCCAAGCCTTCCAATACATCCTGAGCGGTCGAGATGACCTTGCCTTTCCCGTGCTTCGCCGGTTTAGGCAAGTTCAGCTTGTTGAAGAGCACGTCGCCGAGCTGCTTGGGCGAATTGATGTTGAATTCGGAACCGGACAGCGCAAAAATCTCACGCGCTTTACTTTCACTCTCCCGTGACAAGCGCTCGGACATTTGCGCCAGCACGGCGCTATCAATCTTCACGCCGGCGCGCTCCATGCGGGTGAGCACCGGCACCAGCGGCAATTCCATTTCTTCGTAGAGCTGGCGCAGTCCGGCATCGTCGAGTTCAAGGGCGAGCTTGGAAGCCAGCCTTCCCGTCAGGTCCGCTGCTTCGGCGACACTGCCGTTCCAGTGCTCGTTCAGACGCCGCAGAGCAACGTCCTCCAGGCTGTGGGAAGAGGACGTGGGATCGAGCAAGTAGGAGTAGAGCATCGAATCGTGGCGCACCCCGGCCAGCTCCACTCCGAGCGCTGCGAGCACGTGCGCTGCGGACTTCGCGTCGTGGAAAGACTTGGCCGCATGGGCATCACCCAGGGCGGCGCGCAGCCGGGAAGCCGCGTCGCTGGCGCCATCCAGAGCTACTACCACTGCACTCCCGGGCCCGGCCGAGAGCGCGATCTTTTGTGTGCTTGCTGGCGTCGCCGCGCGCGTCAGGGGCAACACACCCTCGGCGAAGGTCTCCCCTTCTTCTTCCTCAGCGGCGTCGGCGCTGGCCGCGCCTTCCACCGCAACCGCAATGGTTGATGCCGCACGTAGCACCTCATCCACGTCGGCCGCTGTTTTTGCCTCGACGTAGCTTTTTTCCTGTTGCGCCTCGGGTCCCGCGCCCAGTTCCCGCAAGAGCGAGGTGAACTCCATCTCGGAAAATAGCGTTCGCAGCAACTCCACATCCGGCTCGCCCACCCGCATCGCATTCGTATCCAGCGCGATGGCGACATCGGCTTTGATAGTCGCCATCTCTTTGCTGAAGAGGATGGTGTCGCGATTGTTCTGCAACGATTCGCGATAGGTCTTCTTTTCCACTTCTGCCGCACGTTCCAGCGCCTGTTCCAGCGACCCGAAGCGCCGGATGATCTCGACCGATCCTTTGTCGCCGATGCCGGGCGCACCGGGGATGTTGTCAATGGCATCGCCGCGCAACGCCATCACATCCACCACCCGTTCTGGCGGCACGCCCAAAAGTTCCTCCACCTTGGCCGCGTCGCAAATCAGGTTGTCCTTGGGTGGATTGAGCACCCAGACGTTCTCTCCCACCAGTTGCAGCATGTCCTTATCGCTGGAAACGACGTAGACGGGAAAGCCGCGCGCCGCCGCCTGTTTGGCCAGGGTGCCGATGACGTCGTCGGCTTCGTAGCCGGCGGATTCAAGAATTGGAATGCGATACCCTTCAAGCGCGCGCCGGATGTAGGGAAGTTGTTGCGCCAGGTCCGCCGGCATCGCCGCCCGGTGGGCCTTGTAGCCATGGTAAGCGACTTCCTGGAATGTTTGCGTCTTGATGTCGAACTTGCGGATGCTCTTGACCGCATCCGCTTTCTCATCCCGGAACGTGGGCGCAGCCACATCGAACACCGCCGCCAGATACTCCGGCGAAAAATCCTGGCGCAGCTTGCGCAGCATGTTGACGAAGACAAATGTGGCAGCCGTGGGAATGCCGGTGCGCGTGGACATGGGCCGCTGCCGCGCCATGGCATGGTAGGCGCGAAAGATGAACGACATGGCGTCCATGAGGAAGATACGGCCCGCGGCGGGCGGCGATGTGGGGGAGGCTAGCAGTTCTTCCGGTGCGGGTTGTTTTGGGCGGGGCAAGATTTCAGTGTAGCAAGGGAGCTGCTAGCTGCTAGCTTTCAGCTCTCGGCTTGCCGTACTCGGTGTTGAAGTGCAGCGGAATCACGCCGCAGGTGCCCTTATCTTCCGAGTAGACCACGCACGTATCGAACGGGCGCGAATAGACGTGCAGGCTGACTGCACGCATGCCAAATTCCCGCAGGTTGCAGACCTTGTGCACCGGCTCCGTGGGATTCACTGCCGTGGGGTGGGCCGGGTCGAGGTGCACCTGGTCGGAGCGCTCCAGTTGGCAGCGCCCGGCTGTCAGGTCTTCCTGTTTCACGCGATAGTTCTGCACCAGCAAACGCCCCATGGGCGCCGCCATCCAGCAGTTCTGGTCGAGGTGGTTGTGGATGGAACTGGCCTGCCCGCTTTCCCAGCAAATGGTCAGCAGTTCGTAAAACTCCGTGCGGTCAATCAGATTGCGCGTGTAGTGTTGCGCGTCCCAGGTAAGGTAGGGAGCGAGCGACTCAGGCTGCACGGGGGTCCGCGCCAAATAGTCTTGGATGTCCGCGGTGCGGCGAAACGCGGCCTCGGGAAACTGCCGCAGTCCGCGCACGAAATCATCAATCGAAACCAGCGGGTTTATGGCAAGCCCATGCATTTGAGACCATCACGCCGAAGCGAAAAGTTATCAGCTACGCCACCAGCATGCAATCTCCGTAAGAATAGAAGCGATACCGGTTCTCGACCGCGTGCCGGTAAGCCGCCAAGGTCGCGTCTTTCCCGCCCAGGGCGCATACCAGCATGAGCAACGTGGATTTGGGCAAATGGAAGTTGGTGACCAACGCCTGGACCACCCGGAACTTGAATCCCGGATAGATAAAAATGTTTGCTTCACCGCTGCCCGCTTGCACACGTCCGTTTTCCGCGCCTGCGGCCGAGTGCTCGAGCGCGCGCACGGTGGTGGTGCCGACCGCGACCACCCGCCGGCCCGCCTCGAGCGCCGCGTTTATCCGTGCCCCTGTCTCCGTGGAAATCTGATACCACTCGTGATGTAGTTGATGATCTTCCACCCGTTCAACGCGTACCGGCTGGAACGTCCCCAAACCGACGTGCAGGGTGATCTCGGCCGTTTCGACGCCGCGTGCCGCCAGACGCTGGAAAACTTCCGTGGTGAAGTGCAAACCGGCCGTCGGCGCCGCCACCGAGCCCCGCTCCCGCGCGTACACGGTCTGGTAGCGCTCGTGATCACTGGCGGCGTCGGCGCGGCTGATGTAGGGCGGAAGGGGTACATGGCCAATGCGTTCCACCAGGCCGAAGAAATTTGGCGTATCGGCAAAGCGAAGGCGCCGCTCGCCGAACTCGGCTCGCGCCACGACTTCGGCCTGCAACTCGCCGCTCTCGCCGACGCCGCTCGAGCCGAAAACGAGATGCTCCCCCACCCCGATTTTTCGACCTGGACGCACCAGGCACTCCCACTCATTCGGCTGCGAGGAAAGTTGGCGCGTAAGCAGGACTTCAACCTTTCCCGGCGGCAAGTCCCCGGCCGCGGAATGGTGTCCGCCCACCGACTGCGACCGCAATCCAGCCCGCCGGCCAAAGAGCCGGGCGGGAAACACTCGGGTATTGTTTCGTATCAGCAGGTCTCCGGGCTGAAGCAAGTCCGGCAATTCGCGGAACTGATGGTCTTCGACCGCCCCGGTGCGGCGATCCAGTACCAGCAGGCGCGACGCGGCCCGCTCCGCCAGCGGTTCCTGGGCTATGCGGTCCTCGGGAAGGTGGTAATCGAAGTCGGCAACGAGCACGGCGTTAGATTATAGAGTTCGTGCCGTTGGCCAGCAGCGGGACTGCAAAAAGGATTGTCGCTTGGTGCTCGGGTGCTGTAACATACGCCTTCGCTGCTGCTGTTGGAATTCCCGCTCCTCGTGATGCCAGAAGATGCCAGAAGAGAAGAGAATTCGGGAGGAGATTGTCCGCTTCGGCCGCCAGTTGCATGAGGACGGCTTTGTCGCGGCCACGGACGGCAATCTCTCCGTCCGGCTCGACGAACGGCGCATTCTGACCACCCCCACGGGCATGAGCAAGCGCCACCTCAAGAGTGCGGACCTGGTGACCGTCGATTTGGATGGAACCCAGCTGGGCGGCCGGCGCATGCCCTCCAGCGAACTGGGCATGCACCTTCTGATCTATCGTCTGCGCCCCGACGTTCGCGCCATCGTGCACGCGCATCCGCCCACCGCCACGGGATTTGCCGCGGCGGGTCTGCCCCTGGACCAGCCCCTGGTGTGCGAAGTGGTGGTTGGCCTGGGGTCAATTCCCCTGGCCGAGTATGGCACCCCGGGCACGCCGGAACTGGCTGAGTCTCTTTCCCGCTACGTGCGCGATTACGATGCTGTTCTCATGGCGAACCATGGCGTCGTCACCTACGGTGAAGACCTCCACCACGCCTACATGAAGATGGAAACGGTGGAGCACTTCGCCAAGATCGCCCTGGTGACGCGGCAAATTGGCCAGCAGAATCCGCTGCGCGGCAATGATCTGCAAAAACTGCTCGATGCACGCCGCAAGTACGCGGGTAACACCTCGTGCGCAGCCATGCCGCTGCGCGCGCCGAAAACCGGCAGCTAAAGCTGGCCCAAGTGGTTTGACGCGCAAGCCAACTCAGGTCTTGGTTTTCTCCGCCACCTCTGCGAACCCTCAGCGAACTCTGCGTTGAAGTCTGTGACTTTATTCCCCGCCAAAGCGGAAGCGCAGCCCGGCCCGGAAGTTCACTCGCAGCGCGGGATAGCCGACGACTTCTTCATAGTGTTTGTTAAGAGCGTTGCCCACGTTGGCATACGCGTTCACCCAACGCCGCAATTGCAGCCAGCCGCCGAAGTCAACGCGGGCGTAGCCAGCCGCGTGGTTGAACCCAAATCCAAAGAAATCCGAGTCCAACCGCGGACCCACAAAACTCGTGCCCACGTTGCCGCCCCAGCGGCGCCCTGAGTAATTCACCAGCAGGCTGGCGCTGTGCTTGGGCCGGCGCAGCAAGGGCTCGCCGACGGCAAACACCGGGTCAAAGATAATCGGTGGGGCCTGCACGATCCGGCTGGCCAGGTAGGTGTAGCCCGCGTCCACGGAGACGCGCGTATTGACACGGGTGTGCCAATCCAGTTCCGCCCCTTGCGCGTAGGCCCGGTCGATGTTGAAGTACCCGCCTTCAAACGTGTCGGGATTCAGAATCACAAAATCCACGCGGTTCCGAAACTGATTTCTGAAGTAGTTGACCGTGAGAGCTGACTTGCCGCCCCACACGCTCTGCTCGACCCCAGCTTCAAAGGCGCGGTTCTCTTCGGCGCGCAGGTGCGGGTTGGGTACAACGCCGAAACCGTTGGCAAACACTTCTTCGAAGCGCGGCGCCTTGATGCCGGCGGCGAAGCTGAAGTGCAGACGGGTGGCGCCCAACCTTTCCCCACCCTGGCGCGCGACGAAACCCAACGCGACGCGCGGCACCGCCCGGTTGCCAAAAAATTCGTTGTGCACGAAGCGCAATCCCGCCAGCAAAGACACCCGTCTCCAGGTCAGCAGTTCTTGCCCGTAGACCGCGTGATTCAGGCGTTGCCCGTGGGTCAAGCCGAACTGACGATCGCCGGTGACAGCATTCTCTTTCTCGAAGTCATAGCCAAAGGTGGTGCGCGACCAGGACCGCGCCCAGTACTCGCCTTGGTAAGCAAAGCCGGCGCGGTTGGCGTCGGTGACGGCATCGGTGGGGAAATCAACATTGAACCCGAATGCGTTCACCCGCCTCGGCTCATTGCCCGGGTCCTGATTGACGCGCCGGAGATGGTATTCGAAACCGCGCAGATCGTGCCGCCAATGCGGCCCGCGGGCGATGCTCAGCACAGCGCTGGCCAGCACACCGTTGAAACGCACCAGGCCGTCGGAATCGGGCGGCAGGAGCGGCTGCCCATTGAAATTCCACTCTCCGGGCACGCCGCTGAAACTGTTGCTGTGGCGCGCTCCCAGCCGCAAGGAGATGCCACGCGCCAATCGCAGCCCGATGGTGGCGCCTTGGGCGGCATTGGAATACACGTCGTTCACTCCCTGGCCGTCGGTGAACGTCTGCTCACCGAAAACGCGATAGTCGATGGGGCCGTTCGCGCCCGCCACCGAAGCATTTCCGCGCGCGGTGTGCAGCGTGCCGCCATCGGCCGCCAGCTGCACCTCGGGCACGCGCGTGCGCCCCGGCGCGGTGAAAATCTGCACCACGCTGGTCATCGCGTCCGAACCGTAGAGCGTACTCTGGGCACCACGGGCAAACTCGATGCGTTCCGTTCCCGGCAGCGGCAGTACCCCGAAATCAAAGGTGCCGCCCGGATCATTGGCGGGGACGCCATCCACAATCACTTTGTTGTAACGGGAATCACCGCCGCGCACGAAGAGTGAAGCCTGGCCGCCGCGCCGGCCCACGGTGTTGATCACCGTCCCCGGCAAAAACCGCAAAGCGTCTGAAGCCATCACCGGCTGCAGGTTGAGGAGTTGGGTCGCGTCCAGGGTGTTCACTCGCGCCGCGCTGGCGTTCGCCGCAGCCACGCCAACGGCAGTGACGTTCACCGTTTCCTGTGCCGGAGCCAGGCGAAGTGTAACCGTCCGTTCCGCCCCGGTCTGCACCGGCTGCATCTCCGGTGCAAACCCTGGCGCGAGAACGTGTACGTCATAAGCACCAACCGCCAGGCCGAGAAACTCCACTTGGCCGGAGATTGAACTCCGCGCGGATGCCGCGACTTGGCCGGAACCTGCCGGCGAGAGCCACACCTGCGCCCCGGCCACGGCCGCCTTCTGGGGATCCAAAATGCGCAGGCGCAATTGCGCCGCTTGGACGCTGAGGGAAAGAAACAGAACTGCGAAAAATATCCGAGACACCTTCATCGCTCCTCCTTTTTCACGCGAAAGGGGTTGCACTCTGAAAGTTTGTACCGGTCTCCTGGCTTCGCGAGTGAGGACTGGATGCAGTCCTGATTGCGCCACCGGCCTTCCCGGGTTTCCCCAGTGACCGGTTGCTTTTTTCCTCGCTTACAGTTGCGCGGCAGCGCGGGCTTCTGACCCGCTTCCCGTTCTTTGCCTGGCGGCAAAGATGCACAAACTCATCGTGGTTGGGTTGAGAAAGAACAGAAACGCTCCGTGAATTTAAAGCGCGGGAGCGGCGGCTGTCAATCAAACATTTTTCGTCAGTGGAAACTGCGGGCTTCCCACCTGCGCGACGTTTTGTTCGGCAAAGGCCCGCACTCGCTCCAGCGCGGCTTGCAACTCCGCCTGCGCCGCTTCCCCGGCGGCCTCTTCCGCGGGAACCGAGATGATGCGCCCCATACGTATGAGCACACGCGAGAAGGGTTTGGGGATGACGAACTCGTCCCACGAATTCAGCACCCACGATTTTTCCGCCGCCACGTAGAAAGCCACCAGCGGGGTTTGCGTGGCGCGGGCCAGCGCCACCGGCCCCGGCTTGGCCACGTAGCGTGGACCGCGCGGGCCATCCACGGTGAAAGCGACGGGCATCCCGGCTTCCAGTTCACGGCGCAAGCCGAGCAGCGCCGTCACCGCGCCGCGGCTGCTTGATCCGCGCACTGCCCGAAAACCAAAACGCTCGATCACGCGCGCGATGCACTCGCCATCAAAGCTGCGGCTGGTCATCACGCGCACCCCGTAGTCGCGGAAGGTATAGGTTGCGGGAAGAATGCAGCGGTGCCAGAACGCGAACACAGCCGGCCGCAGCCACGCGCTCTCCGGACCGCCCGCTTCGATGGAAATGGAACAGCGGAGAGTCCGCCCCAGCAGCCACAGGGCGGCGCCCGCCGCCTGCGCGATCATCCAGATAAGGAACCGCTGACGCGACGAGAAGTGCGGAGTCACGTCCTCCAGGGTTGCGGCAGGGTTTGGTTTCGCGGCAGGATCAGCAGCGCTCACGCCGCGTATTCTATCTGCTCAGCACTGTGCCGTGGAGGGTGGCTACGATTCGAGGTGAGCGTCAATCCATTCTTTGACGCGCAGCCGCCGTTCATCTTGCGGATCAAAGCGGACTCCAAGAGTCTTTTCTTTCTCCTTGCGCCAACTCACCATGCCGCGCACCCAGATCCGGGGCAGCGTGAGCAGGGCAAACGACACTTCCACCGTCATGCCTGGAGCAATATCGTGTGCGGTTCGCAGGGACATGCCACCCGAGCTGATGTCCTGACTGGTGGCGGTAAAGCGCCCGCCTTCGCCGGTGGTAACGGCCACCTCGGTCACCACGGGCACGCGCACGTAGCGGCGGAACTCATGCAGAACCAGCAGGTGGGTCGCGCGGACCAGCTTCAACGCGGCTTGCCGTTCCAGCGGTTCGGTGAAGATGGCGTTCACGCCGAACTTGGAATATTTCATCGCATCCTGCGCCGTTCCCCCCAGGCCGTAGATGACCATGCGGCTGTTGGCAGGCGAGTTGCGCGCCGCTTCCATCACCTCTTGCGCCACCGGACCCAGCCGGACCACGCAGCCATCAAACTTGGTCTGCCGCAGATGCTCCGCGAAACTTCCTGTCACCGGAACGGTCTCCATGCCAAACTGGCGGAAACATTCGGTCAGCAGGGTGGTGGCGGGCTCGTTCACCTCGATCAGAGCAACCCGGGAAGTGAAACGCTTGGCGGTCGGCGTGGAGTGGCTGGACGGACCGTGGGTCGACGGACTGAAAACATTCGCCATAGTTGCGTTCGCGCGCCTGTTTTATTCTGTGCGCCGCACTTCGCTTTGGCAACGGCTTCGCACCGCAAAAGGCCGCACCAAAGACCAGTCGTGGCCATGCACTGCCGTGTCTCACCCAACAAACACCGGCAAAAACCTTGGATTCCGGCACATGGCCCGGAAAACAGGAACGGGAAGCGTCTCCGCTTCCCGTCAAACCCGCTCCTGATTTCTGGTGTTTATTCCAGCCATCGCCGGAAGAGCAGCGATCCGTTCGTCCCGCCGAAGCCGAAGGAATTCGAGAGTGCATACTCCAACGCCGCTTTCCGTGCCTGGTTCGGGACGTAGTCCAGATCGCAGCCCTCGTCCGGATGCTCCAGGTTCATGGTTGGCGGCACGATTTGGTTGATCAAGGCCAACACCGTGATGCCGGCTTCCAGACCACCCGCCCCGCCCAGCAAATGTCCCGTCATGGATTTGGTGGAACTCACCGCCAGCTTGTACGCGTGGTCGCCGAAGGCGCGCTTAATGGCCACCGTCTCCAGCCGGTCGCCGATGTCGGTGGAGGTGCCGTGGGCGTTGATATAGCCCACCTGCTCGGGCCGCACTTTGGCATCGTTCAGTGTGTTGATCATCACCCGGTAGCCGCCTTCGTGGTTGGGCGCGGGGGAGGTCATGTGGTACGCGTCCCCGCTCATGCCGTAACCCACCAGTTCGGCGAGGATGCGCGCGCCGCGCTGGCGCGCCAGTTCCAACTTCTCCAGCACGAGAATGCCCGCGCCTTCGCCCACCACAAAACCATCGCGATCCTTGTCCCAGGGGCGGCTGGCATGCTCGGGATCATGGTTGCGAGTGGAAAGGGCGCGCATGGCGGCGAACCCGCCCACGCCCATGGGGGTAATGGCCGCTTCGCTCCCGCCAGCGATCATCACGTCCGCGTCTCCGCGCTGGATGATCTTGTATGCATCCCCAATCGAATGCGCGCTGGTAGTGCAAGCGGTGGCGGTGGCTTCATTCGGGCCTTTGGCATGGAAGCGCATGCTGACATGGCCAGCGGCGAGATTCACGATGGAAGCGGGAATGAAGAACGGGGAAATCTTGCGCGGACCGCCTTGGAGCAGCGCGGTGTGCTCACGCTCGATGACGTCGAACCCGCCAATGCCGGAGCCGATGTGCACGCCCACCCGGGTCTCGAGTTCCGGCGTCACCTGCAACCCGGACATCTTCATTGCTTCGTCCGACGCGGCCAGCGCCAGATGAATGAAGCGGCCCATCTTCTTGACTTCTTTTTTCTCGATGAATTGCAGCGGATCGAAGTTCTTCACTTCAGAGGCAATCTGGCAAGAGAAAGCAGTGGCGTCAAAGTGCGTAATACGGGCCACCCCGCTCTTGCCCGCCAGCACTCCGCGCCAAACTTCCTCGGTGGTGTTGCCGACCCCGCAGATCAGCCCCAAACCAGTGACGACGACGCGTTGGGACAACTACTTCCCGCCTTTCGCGTGCTTGCCAATGTAATCAATGGCGTCCTGCACGCTGCGGATTTTTTCCGCATCCTCATCCGGAATTTCGATATCGAAGGCCTCTTCGAAGGCCATCACCAGTTCGACCGTATCCAGCGAGTCCGCACCCAGATCGTCCACAAACGACGCACTGGAAGTGACTTCGCCTTCATCCACGCCCAACTGCTCGACAATGATCTGTTTTACCTTTTCATCAACGGCTGCCATGGTTCTCCTCTGGACTGCAAGAATGTCGGGCGCGGAAATCTCCCCGGGCGCTGCCGCCCCAGGGGCAAACTTCCCCCACTACGGAACCAGTAGTGTAACGGCCAAAGCAAACAGATGTAAAGAAACCACGCCCGCTTTTCAGGGAGCACCGCCGCAGCTGGCTATTTCATATATTCGTCGCGCAGGCCGGTCTGGCGGCTGCGCATGGGAATCTCCTCGCCCTGAATGAACACGCGCTTCACGTCGGTCTTGACATCGAGCGGATCGCCATTGGCCACGGCCACGTTCGCGTCCTTGCCCAGGTCGAGCGAGCCCAGACGGTCGCCCATGCCCCAGATTTCCGCGGCATCCAGGGTCACGGCGCGTAGCGCCGCCTCATAGGGCAGTCCCCAAGCCACGGCATAGCCCGCCGCATAGGGAAGATTGCGCGCGTTGTGGGCATCATAGGACGCAAACGCAATCTTCACTCCGCGCTGGTGTAACTCCGCCGGCAGACGATAGACGGTGTCGTAGCGCTCGTCGGCGCGGGGCTCATCGTAAATCGGTCCCACGATCACCGGCACGTGCAGCCGGGCCACTTCGTCCAGCACCGCCTGGGTGTGACTCAGATGATTGAGCACAAACTTGAGGTGAAACTCGTTGGCCACGCGCACCGCGGTTTCCAGATCATTGGCTTCGTTTACGGCGAGCACGACTGGCTTTTCTCCGCGCAGGTAGGGTTGCATCGCCTCCAGGCGCAAATCGCGCTTGGGCGGTTCCGGAGCATCGTCGTCATCGTCGCCACCCTTGCTCTTCTTCGCAGCCGGTTTCGCAGTCGCGGCCTGCGCTTTCTTTCTTTGGTAGCGCGCCCACTTCTGGGCGTACTCCTGCGCTTCAATCAGCGCCTGGCGCAGTTCCGCCGCTACACCCATGCGGGTCGAGGGAAATTTCCTCGAGTCGCCTTCGCTCCGCCGCTGCTCCCCGGTGAAGTTCAGCGGCATGGCCAGATCGCGCACCAGCAGCATCTGGGGCGCGGACTTGCCCGCCAGTTGAATGAACGCATCCTGCCCCGGCAGCGTGTCGCCGCTGGCCGGCGCGACCACCGCGTTGGTGATGCCGTTCATCCGGGTCACGGGAATCAGCGCGGACTCAGCGTGAAACGCGTCCGCCACGTCCATGTTCGGCATGATGTTTTCGCTGGGCTCGAGGAGGTCATTGGTGCTCGGCTCCAGCGAGATCTCCGTCAGCCCCAGGCTCGTCTCGGAATCGATCAGTCCCGGATAGACCGTCATCCCGCTGACATCCACCACCTGTGCTCCGGCAGGAATCGCCGTTCCCGCCCCACCCACGGCTGTGATCTTGCCGTTTTGCATCACGAGCACGCCGTTCTCAATCACGCCATGCGAAACGGTGAGCAACTTCCCACCCTGCAGCGCCACCGGCACGTTCTGTGCTCCGGCGGCGGCAAACAAAATCATGGGTGCAAGCAGCGCGATCGTAAAGCGCCTGTTCTTCTCTGCAAGCTGACGGCTGAAAGCTGCGAGCGGTTTCATTGTCCCTCCTTGTAACGAGGCATGCCGTAACCCGGCAGCGAACGGTCGAAATACACCTCACCGTCAATCAGCACCTTGTCCGGAACGCCGTAGCTGGAAAGCGGCTGGCCCTCCCAGATCACCAGGTCCGCGTCCTTACCCACATCAATCGAGCCCACGCGGTCTTCCACGCCAATGATCCAGGCCGGGTTCAGCGTTATCATCCGCAGCGCCTCTTCTTCCGTCGCTCCGCCATAGCGGACCGTCTTGGCCGCTTCCTGATTCAAACGGCGCGCAAAATTGTCGGAGTCGCTCTTGATGGCCACCCGCACCCCCTTCCGCAGGGACAGCACAGCATTCCACGGAATCGCGTCCCAGGCTTCCTGCTTGTAGCCCCACCAGTCGGAGAACGTGGCAATGGCCACACCCTGGGCCGCCAACTCGTCCGCCACCTTGTAGGCCTCCAGCGCATGGTGGAACGCCCGCACCTTGTAGCCGAACTCTTTTGCCATGGCCATTTCGTTGAGCAGCTCGTCGGCGCGGTAACAATGGATCTGGACCAGAAATTTTCCGCGGAGCACATCCGCCAGCGCTTCCAGCTTCAAGTCGCGCTTCGGAGGCTTGGCGTCCTTCCCCACTTTCACTTTTTCGTTGTAGGCGTCCCAGTCGCGCATGTAGTCCTGCGCCTCGACCAGAGCCGCGCGCTGCACAGCAAAGTTCCCCATGCGCGTCGAGGGCAACTGGTGCCGTCCCCCATAGGTCCGCTTCGGGTTCTCGCCGCTGGCGAACTTGATGGATCGCGGGGCCCCCGGAAACAGCATGTCGTCGCGGCTTTCCCCGTATTTGTGTTTGATCACGATGGCCTGCCCGCCAATCATGTTCGCCGATCCGTGCAGCAGCAGCGACGTGGTCACGCCCCCAGCCAGCGAGCGGTAAATGTCCTTGGCGCGATAGTCGAACGCGTCCAGCATCCTCATGTGCGGGGTCACCGGACTGGTGGCCTCGTTGATGTCGTCCCCCAACGCCGAATGCGAGTGGGAGTCAATCAGCCCCGGCGTCAGATAGCGTCCGCCCACGTCCAGCACGGTGGCGGTCGCGGGCGCGGTCACGTTTTCACCCACGGCCGCAATCTTGCCGTCTTTGATGTAGACGCTGCCGTTGGCGATGGTGCCGTGCGACGCCGTCATGATGACCGCGTTCTTGATCAGCACTTCGTTGTGGACCGCGGGCGTACTTTGCGCCACCGCCAAACGGGCCAGCAGCAACGCCAACGCAGCCAGAATCGTCCTGCACTTCCTGCCAGATCTCATGTCGCCGTCTCCGTGGAAAAAGGAATCAGGATTCTAGAGGGTGCGCTGCGCGTCTGCAATCACCCCTTGTCGTCTCGTGTGGGGTGGGCGACCCCGCCCGCCTCGCGGAGTGACACTCCCACCTTTCCTTGGACGCGTCTGCGTCCCGCTTGTCAACTTCGCCGCAAAACTTGACACTGGTTTCATGCGTGCCGTGGTGCAACGCGTTTCCCAGGCCCGAGTGACGGTCGCCGCCGAAATCGTAGGCGAGATCGGCGCTGGCCTGTTGGTGTTGCTGGGTGTTGCCGCCACCGACACGGAGGCGGATGCCGACTACCTTGCCGGGAAGATTTCCGGCCTGCGCATTTTCGAAGATGATGCCGGAAAGATGAACCGCAGCCTCACCGAAACCGGCGGCGCCGTCCTCGCCGTCTCCCAGTTCACGCTTTTCGGCGACGTCCGTCGCGGCCTGCGTCCTTCCTTCGACGATGCCGCTCCCCCGGCGCTGGCGCTTCGTCTCTACGAACATTTCGTTTCCCGCCTGCGCGCCGCCGGACTGCGGTGTGAAACCGGGCAGTTTCAGGCGGCCATGAAAGTCGAGTTGGCCAACGAAGGCCCCGTCACCATCCTCCTCGACTCCAGCAAGACGTTTTGACTTACATGACTATCCTCCACTATCTTGCAAATGAAATATATCTGGAACTTCTAGGATGAGAACATGAAAAAGTCGGGCGCGAGCCAAGGCCAGTCGGCATCGGAGCTCATCTCGAAAAGAATCGCCGAACTCGGGGACTGGCGCGGGGAAACCCTCAGCAGAA
>JBGQDM010000043.1:0-25059 GCA_041495845.1 Terriglobia bacterium
ACCTGTCTTCCGAACTCGGCTTCTCGCGTGAGCATCGCAACATCAACATCCGGCGCATCGGGTTTGTGGCGGCGGAGATCACCAAGAACGGCGGCATCGCGATTTGCGCTCCCATCGCACCTTACGATTCAGTGCGCAAGGAGGTACGCGAACTGGTGGAACCGCAAGGTGGATTTATTCTGGTCTACATTTCCACCTCCATCGAAGTCTGCGAACAGCGCGACCGCAAGGGTCTGTATGCCAAAGCCCGCGCCGGGCTGGTCAAGGAGTTCACCGGCATCTCCGATCCGTACGAAGTACCGGCGGACGCGGACATGGTGATTGACACCGGCGATCTGGCGCCTGAAGAAGCGGCGCAGGAGATCATCCTTCACCTGGAACGCCAGGGTTACATTGGCGTGAACGGGAAGGACAACTGAATTAAGATTGTGGCTGGGTAGAGGGGAGCGGCACACCGTCGCTCCCCTTTTTTACAAGCTGGCTTATGATCGAGTCTCGGCAGAATGAACGCTAGTCAGGAAATTTTCGCGCGCATCCAAGCGGGGCTGGAAGAAGCCCGCCACGTGCTCTCGCGTTTTACTTCGGGAGCGATTCACACCGAATACAAATCCGGACATGATCCGGTGACCGAAGCCGACCGGGCGGTGGATGCAGTGCTGCATCGCACGCTGCTGCGTCCGGAAGAGGGCTGGCTTTCCGAAGAGAGCGTGGACGACCTGGTGCGGTTGGAACGGCGGCATGTCTGGGTGGTGGATCCGCTCGACGGCACGCGTGAGTTTGTGGAAGGAATTCCCGAGTGGTGTGTCTCGGTGGCGTTTGTGGAAGATGGGCGCGCCATCGCGGGAGGCATTTGCAATCCGGCGACCGACGAACTGATCGTCGGCAGCCTGGAAGCAGGCGTGTTCTACAACGGCCAGCCGGCGCGGACCACCGAGCGCGCTTCCGTGGACGGGGCCACCGTGCTGGCGAGCCGCAGTGAAATGAAGCGCGGCGAGTGGGACGTCTTTCAGAACTCTCCGCTCCAGGTGAAGCCCATGGGGTCGGTGGCCTACAAACTGGGACTGGTGGCGGCAGGCAAAGCCGACGCTACCTGGACGCTCACGCCGAAGCATGAATGGGATGTAGCCGCCGGCGTAGCGTTGGTCGAGAGTGGCGGCGGAACCGTGCGCACGCTGGATGACTCTCCCGTCGTGTTCAACCGGCGCAAGCCGAAACTTTCTGGATTGATTGCTACCGGGTCAAGACTCGCACCCGAGTTGCTGAGCCTGCTCAAGCCGCACCTGAAAACAACTGTGAGGTAGTCGCCGAAGCGGGACAAGCCAGAACTTGTCCGAGCTTAGTTCGGATGTGCAGGTGAGGGCACCTGCCCCTACCCAAACAATTCCACACTGCCTAAGAAGTAGAATCTGCTGCGCTGCCGTTGAGAACAAATCCCAGCAGCTGCTCCTCGGGAAATTCCAGGCGTGCTTTGTGGGCGGCGTCCGAGGACGCGGTTTGGGAACGCACCACCATCAACACACCATCGCAGAACTTGGCCAGTTCACTGGCGTCAGGAAAAGAAACGGCCGTGGGCGCATCCACAATGATCCAGTCGAACAGCGCCTCCAGCCGGGCCAGCAAGCTAGGCCACCGGCCGTTGTTCACGACTTCAGAAGCGTTGCCGACCGTCCGGCCCGCTGGGAGAAAAAACAAACCTTCCATGGCGCCGCGCTGCAGCACCGCAACTTCATCGACTCCACCGAGCAGGTAGTCAGACAAGCCCGGCGTGGAATGGGCACCGAAAGCCCCGTGCAGGCTGGGGGCGCGCAAGTCGGCGTCAATCAGCAGCACGCGATTGCCCGTCTTTTGCACGCATGCTTGCGCCAGATTCGCGGCCACGAACGACTTCCCTTCCTTGGGCAAGGCGCTGGTCACGAGAATGCGCTTCACGGGTTGGCGCTCGCGCATCTGCAGCAGACGGGCATGGAGCATGCGAAACTCTTCCCGGCCGTGCACCTGTTCATCGCTGGAGAAAAACAGCATGGTGCGAGGGTCGGGTTCCCACGCGGTGAAGGCAGACTGTCCTAACCTCTCGGCGGTGACGTGCGGCAGGGCCTCGGTCGGAGTGCTGGGAGGTTCTGCCACCACCAGCATGTCCGGCAGGCGGGGGCTTTCCAGCGGCGGGCGTTCCTGTTCGGCCCGCCGGAGCGCTTCATGGATGCGGCTCACGGCTTCCTGCTCTTGGGAAATTCCGGTTCCACGCCGCGCAGGCGGTCCGCCAGATTCGAAAGCGCCTTGATCGCATCGGTCACGTCAGAGTTGGCCCTTGGTTCTGGCGCAGGGGCCAACGGCGGCTCTTCCACCTCGACATCGCCCAGATCAAAGTCACGCGCCACGGCGTCAATCACGACGGGGTAAATCACTTTTTGCTGGTCTACAAAGGCGCTGACCAGCGCATGCTCACACAGCAAATTGATGACACGTGGAATTCCGCTCGAGTAACGGTAGACCTGCAACAAAGCTTCGGGATCGAAAATCAGGCGTCCGTCGGAACCGGCCACGCGCAAGCGCCGGTCGACGTAGGCTTGCGTCTCCGGGATGGTGAGCGGGTGCGTCTTGGCCCGCAACGTGACCCGCTGGCGGAGTTGGCGCAGGTGTGGCTGACGCAGCTTGAGTTCCAGCTCGGGTTGGCCCACGAGAACGATCTGCAGCAGTTTCTCGGTGAACGTCTCCAGGTTGGTCAGCAGCCGAATCTCTTCCAGCACTTCATCGGAGAGGTTCTGCGCTTCGTCAATGATCAGGACCGCGGTTTCGCCGGCGCGGTAGCGATTGAGCAGCCAGTTATAGAGCTGCAACAGCACCTGGCTCTTCATCCGCGAGTCGCACGTAATGCCAAAATCCGCCATCACAAAATCGAGGAACTGCATGGTGTTGAGGCGCGAGTTGAAAATGAACGCTGTAGCCACCTGCTGTACCCGCAGCCATTCCAGCAGCTTGTTCACCAGCGTGGTCTTGCCCGTACCCACTTCGCCGGTGAGCATGACGAAACCCTTACGGCTCTGGATGCCATAGGTCAAACAGGCCAACGCTTCTTCCGTATGCCGCGTCAGAAACAGATAGCGCGGGTCCGGGTTCACGTTGAACGGGTTCGCTTTGAGTCCGAAAAATTCCTTGTACATAGATCCTGCCTATGCTCTTGTCTTTGTCACGCTCACCACTTCTCTTCCCTACGATGCTCCATACTCTTCGCAGCCGATCTGTTTCAATTTGTAGAGCAGCGCCTTGTAGCTGATCTGCAACTCCTGCGCGGCGCGGCGCCGGTTCCAGCGGGTGCGATTCAACACCTGGAGAATCAGCTCGCGTTCCGCTTCGCGCGACGCCGCCCGCGAAGCTTCCTTCAGCGACAACCGCTCTCCCAACACCGGCCGCAGTTTCCGTCCGGGTGGCAGCTTGTCTGCCCCGTTTCCGCCCTCGCCCTGCACCACCATGGTCTTCATGGCGCCTTCCAGTTCGCGCACGTTGCCCGGCCAGCCATACTCCTGCAGCCAGCGCTGCGTTTCCTCGCTCAGCTGCGGCACCGGACGGTGCATCTCGCGCGCGAACCGCTGCAGAAACAATTCTGTCAGCCGCGGAATCTCCTCGCGCCGCTGCCGCAACGGCGGCAGACTCAGCGCAATGCCGTTGATGCGATAGTACAGATCTTCGCGGAATCGCCCGGCCAGCACTTCCGCTTCCAGATCTCGGGTTGTGGTAAAAATCAAACGCGCACCGCCGTGACGGGAAGCGTCAATGCGCGGCAATATTTCCAGCAGCTTGGCCTGCGCCTCGGCACTCAGATTACCCACTTCCTCCAGCAACACCGTGCCACCGCTGAAGAGCGATGCTGCCCCGCTCTGCAACGCTTCCGGCGTCAGCGTAGCGCAATCTACCCGCGCCAGCGTCTGGTTCCGCCGCGCCGAAAGCTGATGAATGCGCACCGCCGTAGTGCGCTTACCGGCACCCGGCTCAGCCCGCAACAATACTGGCGTGTCGCTGGCTGCCAACTCGCGCACCACCTGCTCCAGCGAGTCGGTGCCAGCGTTCGATCCGGCCAGACCAACTTCGTTCATTCTTACCAACTCGGTCGCCATTGGGTGCTTCTACCTTCCACGCTCAGGGTGCAAAAGCGGGGTAGGCGACTTGCTGCCCGCTCCCGCGTAGGTTCCAGAAAGGAGGAATCCGAGTGTACTACTGAGCAAAGGTGATACCAAGCGCGGAGAGCATGGAAAATGGGTTGTTTGTAGTTAAGTAATTTATTTACAGATAGTTACAGGGTAATGCCTCATCCAGGACTTGGCAATGACGGAGGTCCGACTTTCTTCACTTTGGGGAAAAAAGGGAAAAAGACTTCCCACGCCCGGGGATCGCCGTCAAATTACGCTGCGGGCAGGTTCTCAGCCGCCGCCACTACGACCGGCTTGCGCGTGCGATTTGACGGCAGACCAGCATCACGAATTTTGTAGAGCAATGCCCGGTAGCTGATGCTGAGCGCTTTGGCCGACTGCTTGCGATTCCAGTGATGCGTCTGCAGCACTTTGAGGATCACCTTGCGTTCCAGTTCGCGCACGGCCTGCCGCGTCAACTTCTTCAGCGAAATCGGGCCCTCGAGGTCCAGGTCAGGATTGAACAGGTCCGCTTCACGCGGCGCCAGATCGGTGCTGATCACATCCTCCGTCCCCAGAATCACGTAGCGTTTGACCAGGTTTTCCAACTCGCGAATGTTTCCCGGCCAGTGATACTTCTTGAGCGCAACCAGCGCATTCGCTGAAAAGGCCAGTCCCCGGCAGTTGAACTTGCGGTTGTAGAGTTCGAGGAAATAGTTCGCGAGATCTTCGATATCTTCTTTGCGTTCACGCAGCGGCGGCACATGCAAATTCACCACGTTGATGCGATAGAACAAGTCCTGCCGGAAAGTACCCGCCTCAATCTCGTGTTCCAGATTCCGGTTGGTGGCGCAGACCACGCGCACTTCCACCTTCTTGTCTTCCTGCGCCCCGATGCGGCAGAACTGCCCGTCCTGCAGCAACTGCAGCAATTTTGATTGCAGCGCGGGATCCAGTTCAGAGATTTCGTCCAGGAACAGCGTGCCCCGGTGCGCCAATTCCACCCGGCCCGGCTTCATGCCGTAAGCGCCGGTGAATGCGCCCTTCTCGTAGCCGAAGAGTTCGCTTTCCAGCAGCGTGCCCGGAATCGCCGGACAGTTCACTTTCACGTACGGGCCGCCCCGCCAGGGTGAGAGCTTGTGAATGAGCCGGGCCAGAATGTCCTTGCCGGTGCCGCTCTCCCCTTGAATCAAGACGGGGACGTTGGCGGCGGCAATTTTCTCCAGCCGGTCGCGCATGAGACGCATGGCATCAGAACGACCAAACACAATATTGTCAGGTGGAATCTCCCCGACGGGCTGCACAAACGGACTGGCTGCATTGCTCACGGGCATCTCGCTTCAGAAACTTGAGTCGGGGAGTAACGGCATGCATGTAATTGCACCCCGAGCACCAAACGGATGCAGTTGGATCATCCTCCTCAGGAACATAACCTAAGCGCAAGATTTATAAGCGTTTAGGTCGATTCTTAGGGAGGAGAAGAGAGGGTCGGGAGTAGGCCAAGAGTGGCGCTTCTGCCACAAATGCGAGGGAAAAACATTTCACAGCGGGATAGATACTTTCCTTCGAGCAGGGGTCAGCCGGGTGGGAGTGGCCAGGGGCCGGGCGAACTTCATCCCCAGGAAATAGCAGCCATTCGCCTGTTCGACGCGGACCATGCGGGCGGCCAGGAGACGTTGACTGGCGGGCAGTTTCGCCTCGCGGGCCAGTGGCGCGGTAGGGATTTCCAGTAGCAGCTTTGAATTCGGCGGGATCGGGCGCCGCACGGCGACTTGCGCTCCCCCGGCACTGATGTTCAAGGCAGTGGCAAACTCCAGTATTTCCTTACCTTTAGCATCACGGCTGCGAAGAAAGACCGGAATGGCGAGGGCGAGGCGCGGCCAACGGCGCCGCTCGCGAGTTATCCCTGACCCGTTGCTCCGGCTGGCATTCACGCAAGAAGTAGGGGCATCTGACGGGCCAAAACCGGTGTTGGCCAGAGAGTTGGCGGAGCAGATGGGCTCAGAGCCCCTTTTCTCCGTCCAACCCTCATTTCACGCCCCATTGCACCCGGTTATCCGCCACTGACATCCCAAGTCATACCGGTTCGTCCGCCAGTCTTGCGGCTTGCTTGGAATTCCGGAGTGCAAGCTTTTTCCCTTCCGGGACAAGTAAGTTGCATTCCGCGTTGACTTTGGCAGGGTCGTCGCTTACGATTATGGTAAGTTTTTTCTCCCCAAACCAGCTCTACTCGTAGTTCCCTCCCCCGAACGAATGCAGGGAATTTACGCTATGGCCGTGGTACCGAAAAACACCCTCTCCGCTGAAGCTATCCCCCTACGGGAAAAAGGGTTAGCGCCTGCGCCTGCCTACAGGAAGGGGCCAGCTTCAACGCCTGAGGAGCAGACCCAAGACTTTGCGCGGATGGAAGAGCGCCTCCAGCGGACGACCACGGCGCTGGCCTCCGCGGCACATGACCTCAAAACGCCGCTGGCGATTGTTTCCGGCTATGTGGAAGTGTTGCGCGGCGAGAAACTGGGCCCGCTCAACGAGCGTCAGCGCGAGGTGTTACGAGACATGGCCGCCGGCTGCCAGCGTCTGCACGCTTTCATTCACGACTTCCTCGCCTACAGCGCGCTGGAAACCGGAGAACTGCGTCTGCACCTGGAAGACGGGGACATCAACGCCTGCCTTTCCGAGGTCTGCAGCTTGTGGTCACGCCATTTTCAAGACAAAGGGTTGGCCCTGTATTTCCTTGCCAATGACAAGTTGTCACCGTTCGCGTTCGACCACGCCAAGGTGCAACGCACGGTTTCCAATCTGCTGGACAATGCGTCCAAGTACACGCCCACCGGGGGCACGGTTTGGCTGCATGCGGAACCTTACATGTGGGAGCGGCGAGCGCTCGAAGAACCGGGCCCGCGACCGGAACGTCGCCAGCGGTTGCTGGGCGCGCCGAATGCAGCGAAAGTCACCGTGGCCGACACGGGGCCCGGCATCGCCCCCGAATTTCAAATGGAAGTGTTTGACGATTTTTTTCGCCTCTCCGGCGCCGACGCCCAAGCCGATGGGATGGGGTTGGGACTGGGGATTGCCCGGCGGCTGGTGCATGCGTTCGGCGGCAAGATTTGGGTGGAAAGTGAACTCGGGGCCGGCTGCAAGTTTTCGTTTCTGCTGCCCGTCAGCCCCGCTCCCACACCAGCAGTTCGAGGGAAGGAAAAATGAAAGAAACCCCAAAAATTTTACTGGTGGACGATGAGCCGGGAATGTTGCGCTACATCCGCACCCTGCTCGAACTGGACGACTACCAGGTGGAAACCGCCAACAATGGCAAGGAAGCTGTGGAGCGGCTGGAACAGGGCTCGCAGCCCGACCTGGTGCTGCTCGACTTGCTGATGCCGGAGTTGGATGGGCTGGAAACGCTCGAACGCATGCGCAAGATGAAGCCCAGCATCAAGGTCATCATGCTCTCCTGTGTCAGCGACACGCGCAAAGTGGTGCAGGCGATCCGGTTGGGCGCGTCAGACTATTTAACCAAGCCGTTTCAGAAAGCGGAACTCGACGCGGTCATCGGGCAAACACTGGAAACGAAACAGCCGGTGTACGCCGGCGAGATCGAAGAACTCTGCGACGACGTGTTTTTCGTGGCGGCGAGTCCGGCCATGCGCAAGATCCGTTCCCAGGCAGCGCTGGTTGCGAACGTGGACATTCCGGTGCTGCTGCTGGGAGAGAGTGGCACCGGCAAAGAAGTCCTGGCCCGGTTGGTGCACAAGCTTTCGCCGCGGGCCCACCGCACGTTCCTGAAAGTCAACTGTGCGGCCGTGCCAGCCGATTTGCTGGAAAGCGAATTGTTCGGTTACGAAGCGGGTGCGTTTACCGGCGCGACCCATCCCAAGCCGGGCAAGTTTGAGTTGTGCAACAAGGGAACGATTCTGCTCGACGAAATTGGCGAGATGCCGCCACAACTGCAAGCCAAACTCCTGCATGTGCTGCAGGACCAGCAGTTCTCGCGTTTAGGCAGCCGCACCGTGGTGAAAGTGGATGTACGCATTCTGGCAGCCACCAACATCAATATTCCGGAAGCGCTGGCAGCCAAACGGTTGCGCGAAGATCTGTATTACCGGCTGAATGCGTTCACGCTGCAATTGCCGCCGTTGCGCGAACGCAAAGAAGAAATTCCAATTCTGTTGAAGCACTTCATGGCGCGCATGTCAGAGCGCTTTGGCCGGCAGCCGCTGCCGCTGTCGCCGGCTCTTTTGCAGGCGTGTCAGGAATTTCCCTGGGCCGGGAATCTGCGCGAGCTCAGCAACTTTGTAAAACGGTATCTAGTGCTGGGCGACGAAAAGCTGGCGCTGAGCGAACTGGAACTGCGACCCGATGGCAGCACCCGGATGGCCATCGGCGGCAAGTCAACCGTGGAAGAAGGCGGACTGAAATCACTGGCGCGCAACGCCAAAGACGGAGCCGAGGCCGAAGCCATTGCCCATGCCCTGGAACAGACCAACTGGAACCGCAAGCAGGCAGCGGTGCTGCTGCAGATCAGCTACAAAGCGCTGCTGTATAAGATCCGCCAGTACGGGCTGGCGCAGCGCGGCGGGCAAAAGCTGTCGGCTGGGGCGTAGACTCCAAGCCTCCCGTGGCAAAGAGCAAACCGTCGCCACAGATGTTCACGGATTTCCCCCAGGGAGAACCCCGACTCGGGCATCCCAGGCACGCGGGCGAGGGCGCCCGCGCCACACAAACAGCAAGTAATCCCTCTACTGCACGACCAGGGTGAAATCGGCGGTGCGGTTTACGCTGCCCGCGGCTCCCTGAGCGGTAATCGTGTACGTTCCAGCCGGAGTTCCCGTGGTCGCCGGCGCTGCCGCCTTGTTCCCGCAGGCGGCCTGGAACACCACCAAAGTGAGCAAACAGGCAAGCAACACGACCATCATGCTGCGACGGCGACGCGTGCTCCCCGCGACCACCACGCCAGCAAACGGCAGCCATAGCGCATACAACCACGGGCTCGTGCTGTGTAGCGAGGCAGTAGTTGGACGGGCAACGGTGTTGACCGTCATGACCACGCTCACGGGGCTGGAGTTCGTGATCTTGGGCACCGGATTCGATCCCGTGGGGAACGTGCAAGTGGGCTGGCCGGTAACGCTGGGGACAAACTTGGAACAGCTCAGATTCGTGCTGCTGGAAAACTGCCCGTTCAGGGGTGTGACTTTCACCGTGAAAGGTACGGCAGCCCCTGCGGTGACGGTCTTGCTGGTGGGGCCGTCAATGCCGATCAGGAAATCTTCGACGGGCACGCTGCTGCTGGCGGTGTTGTTGCCGGCGCTGGGATCGCTGGTGCCGGTGGAATTAACGACCGCAGAGCTGGGCACGCCGCCCGGCTGCGTCGGCGCGAGCACGATGCTGACCGTGGGTGCGGTTCCCGTGCCGGTGACGGCGATGTTGCCGAGCGCACAGGTAACGCTGCCAGCGGTGGGCGGAGCGCAACTGCCGCCACTCGCGGTAGCGGAAACGAAGGTCGCACCGGCGCTGGGCAAGAAGCTGGTGAGCACGACACCGGAGGCCGAGTCCGGACCGAGGTTGGTAACCGAATACTTGTAGGTGACCTGGCTGCCGATGGCAATCGGCGTCGGCGTGGGGATGACCGTCAATTGCAGATCGGCACTGCCGTCCAGCCGGGCCACGAAGGCATCACTCGCACCTTTGAGGCTCGCCTGGAACTGCGTCCCCGCGGGCGGGAAATCGCCGGAAGTGGTGCGTCCGGTGATGAAGGCGTTCGCCGACGGATCGACAGCAATCCCGGTTCCGCTGTCGGATCCGCTGCCACCCAGATAAGTCAGGTAGGACAGGCCAGCGGCGCCGGAGGTGGTCGTGCTGACCTTGGCGGCAAAAGCGTCCTTCGTACCGTTGAGCGTGCTCTGCGGCACGGAAGTCGTGACGGCCAGGTTTGACGAGGACGTCTCACCTGCGAGGTAGGCGTTCTGGTTGGTATCCGCAGCTACTGCGAACGCAGTATCCGCACCGTCGCCGCCGAGGAACGACGAATAGGTCAACGCCACGCTGGCCGAAGTCGGGTTGTTGATCTTCACGATGAATGCGTCGGTCTTGCCGCTGTCCGACGCGTGGGCAGGCTGGAACGCGGTTACCGGGTTCGTACCCGTAATCGCCGGGAAATCGGCAGAGGTAGTGGAACCGACCACGTAGGCATTGCCGCTGCTATCGAGCGCGATGCCGGTACCGATCTCATCGCCGGTGCCGCCGAGGTAGGTGCAATAGGCGAGCGAGGTGGCATCCGGAACAACTTTTGCGACGAAGGCATCCAGACCCCCCTTGAGCGTGGCCTGAAAAGCATTCACCACCGGCATGTCGGTGTAATTCGTTGTTCCGGTAATGAACGCGTTGAAGCTAGTGTCCACCGCGATGCCGCCGCCGGTTGTCTGCGCGCCCGCGGGAGTGGTGCCGCCGATGTAGGTGGCGTAGACGAACGTGGCGGCCGGGGTGGTCTGCAACGAGTTCAGCTTGCTGACAAAGAATTGGCTCGTGCCTCTGCCTGTGGGCTTGGCCACGCCGGCAAAATCGGTGGAGAGGGTGGTTCCGGTGACGTAAGCGTTGCCGGAGGAATCAATGGCAAGTCCAGTCGCGGTATCGCTGGCACTGCCGCGCAAGTAAGTGGAGTAGAGCAAGGTTGCACCGGCGGCGTCGAGCTTGCTCACGAAGACGTGCGATGTGCCACCCGAAGCGGGCGCAGTCTGGAAAGCGTTGGTGGTGACGGGAAAGTCACCCGAGGTGGTGGTACCCGCGACAAAGACGTTGAACGACCCGTCCACGGCGATGCCGGCGGGTGCGTCATCACCGGTGCCGCCAAGGTAGGTGGCGTACAGCAGCGTGCCGCCGAGCGAGAACTTGGCGATGAAGGCCTCGGCTCCGCCGTTGGAACTGGTCTGGAGAACGCCCGTCGTGGTCGGGAAATCAGTGGAGGTGGTCGTGCCGGCTACGTAAAAATTGAAGCCGGAATCGAGTGCGATGGACGGGGCGAGTTCATCGCCGGTGCCGCCGAGGTAGGTGGAATACGTGAGCACCGGATCAATCACCAGCTCGCGGCGCGGGTCGTAGTTCGCCACGCGGAAGCCGATGCTGCGATCGGGCTGGAGAAGGAAGCGGCCGTCCACCGGCTTACGCGAGCCGTTTACCATCTGATAAATCTGCGGGCGTTTCAGCTTCAGTCCACGGGCCGCGGTGCGGAGCCGGATATTGCCGTCGCCATCGAGGGCCACGTGGGTGGCTCCGGCAAACTGCAGGCGCACACGGCCCGGATCAGCACCGGGCTGGACGACGAAGTCGTACTCCAAACTGCCTTGCTTGCCGTAGTAGACCAGGTCCACACCGGGGTAAACCTGCTGGTAGCGGACGCGGGCGAACTGGGGCACGTTGCGGTGCCAGGCGGAAGGCTGATTGCCGATGAGGTAGTGGCTGCGGGCGGGGAGTTCCTGCTCCGCGGAAACCAGACCCGGAGAGGCGCCGACGAGTTGCATGCGTACGACAGCGCCATCGGTGTTACGGCTGGCGGGCGCGAGCGAGAGGACGGCGGCATCCGAGGTGAGGAAGAGTCCGTAGCCGGCGCCGCGGGCCAGGTAACGGACTCGCGCATCGGTCTGGCCCTGGTTGGGTTCGAACCCGAGCGGCGAAGCACTGAACTGGGCGAGCGCGGCGCCCTTTTGCGC
This sequence comes from Terriglobia bacterium, assembly GCA_041495845.1. Taxonomy (GTDB): domain Bacteria; phylum Acidobacteriota; class Terriglobia; order Terriglobales; family Acidobacteriaceae; genus JBGQDM01. The sequence goes on from JBGQDM010000043.1 coordinate 11,822, forward strand.
AGCCAGCGCGGGAACCGTCTGCGGCGATGCCAAAACCGCCGCGGAACCAAAGTGGGAACCAGGGTGGAAGCTGCGGGCACCCGGGAGGAGCAGCGCGACCCCCGCCAGGGTCAAAATCAGCGCGGCCAGAACCACTCCGGACACAGCGCTCCTTCCCAAATTCAGGCGAATCAAACTCACAAGGGCCTCCGAAAGAATTGCAGTTTGTCGGGCAAGGAAAGCGGCGCACACGAACCGCGGCAGCGGCGCACGCAGAGCGACTTCTCCCTGACACCAGAACCGATGAAAGCTAAACTAACTACTTAAACATCTGCGGGTTAGCCTGTCAAGCAAGGCCGACGAGGCGCTGCCCGGTTGTGCTCCTTAGATGCAGATACTTGGGCGGAAGCTGTCTCGCGTCTCGAGATCTCTTTTCCGCCGGTGAACCGCCCCGGGCAGGCAGAGAAACCAGGGACGGGGAGGGCACGAAATGGGGTTTGACAGTTCTTGTACCCGCCGGTCTTTTCGGCTTGCAAACGCGAGGAGTGGGCGTAAGCTGTTGGCGAGAGGCGTGATTTTCGCCCGGCGGGGAAGGTTCGCCCAGAGTGTGGCGGCCGATTTTTCCACCCGGGGAAACTTGGGATGATGCTTTCCGCTCAAGAACGGCGAGTGATGCGGCGGTTCGACATGCAGCTGCCCGCCTCGGTTCGTCTGGGCGACTCTGCCCTTCCCGAAGTAGCCACCGAAACCCAGAATGTCAGCGCCCGCGGCGTGTTTTTCTATCTGGATCGGCCGCTCGAGGTGGGAGCGAAGTTCGAGGTCACGCTAACGTTTCCACCGCACATCACGTTCACTGACCCGGTGCGAGTCAAGTTTCTGGCCCAAGTGGTCCGGGTGGGCGAACCCCGGCCGAGCGCACGGGTAGGAATTGCCGCCGTGATTCAGGAGTATGAGTTTCTGAGGTCGGAATCGCCAGAGTTTCTGTCGGCGATCGAGAACCGCTGGGACACGCTGAACTAGCGGCGGAAGTCCAACCCCAGCCCCTGAAGGGGCCGCCGAGGGCGCGAGTGCCCGCACCGAGAAGCGGTTCCCTGATACGAAAACCCAACCGCCTTTTGTCGCCGCGGAGCCATGGCACTCACGATTCAGCGGCCCAGATTGCAGTTGCAGGCTCACGATTACCGCAGCGCGGCGTCCAAGGCTGCGGAGAATTTCCATGACATTGTCTCGCACTTGCATCCTGAGTTTGATCCTGACGTGCATTTCTGTGACGGCGAGGGGCCAGATGGATCCGGCCTCGGATTGGCTTCGCGCCTCGGCTGCGGAAGCCGGCCTTTCCGCGAGCAAGCTGCAGGCGATGGAAGCAGCCATCCGCTCCGATGCGTTCAAGAAGATCGGGAGCGTCCTGATTGCACGCCATGGGCAGCTCGTCTACGAGCGCTACTTTGATGGCGATACAAACACGCTGCGCGACACGCGCTCGGCCACGAAGAGCATCACGGATGTGCTGGTTGGTATTGCCATCGACGAGCACAAACTCAGCGGCGTTGATGCAGCGGTTCTTTCGCTGCTCCCCGAGCGCGCGCGCAAGGTGCAGAACCCGGATTCGCGCAAGTCGAAGATTGCAGTCGAGGACTTTCTCACCATGAGTTCGCCGCTCGAATGCGACGACTGGAATGACGCCTCGCGCGGCAACGAAGAACGCATGTACCTGGTGGAAGATTGGGCGCAGTTCATTTTGGACCTGCCCATCCGTGGACGCATGCATCTGGGCGAACAGGCCGACCCGCCACCGTATGGCCGCAATTTCAGCTACTGCACCGGCGGCGTGTTCACGTTGAGCGAAGTGCTGACCAAAACGACGGGCATGCGCACGGACAGGTACGCGCAAGCGAAGCTGTTTGCTCCGCTCGGGATCACGAATGTGCAATGGGTGTACTCGCCGATGGACGTCCCACAAACGGGTGGCGGGTTGCGGCTGACGAGTGGCGATTTATTGAAGATCGCGGAGCTTTATCTGGATGGCGGCCGGTGGCGCGGAAGACAGGTGGTAAGCAAAGACTGGGTGAAGGCATCGATTGCGCCGCACGCGCGGATCGATGAGGCGACCGAATACGGATATCTCTGGTGGTTGAAGTCGTTCGAGTCGGGAGGAAAGAAATACCCGGCATTCTTCATGTCGGGCAACGGTGGGAATAAGGTCCTAGCCATCCCTTCGTTGGAAATGGCGGTGGTCATCACGAGCACGAATTACAACACCCGGGGCATGCACGAGCAGACCGAGAAAATCCTGACGGAGTATGTGCTGGCAGCAGTGGAGAAATGACGCGCCCGGCGAATTCCCGCACCCGCGAAGAGGGCTGTTCTACTTGCGCTTGAGGTCTTCCATGTCTTTCGCCAAGGCGCGAAAGCGGTTGATCAACGTCACGATGTAGCCGAGGTGGATGAGCCAGGTAACGGCGTAGGCGGCGTGCAGGAACGTGATCGGATTCATCGTCTGCTCCCGGAATCGCCGGTCAGGGCGGCGGCAGCGTGGGCGTTTTCTACCGCGCGCTTCAGCATTTCCAACCGATAACGCAGCCAGCAAACCAGCAGCGCGAACGCCAGGAATGCGACCCAGTTGATGAGCAGGGCGTGCCACATGCGAGGGTCGAGTGAGCCGCCACCCCCCACCACCGGCTGCGGATGCTGGGTGCGGAAAAACCAGATGGAAAGATAAACGAGCGGAACATCGGCGAAACCAAAGATGGCGAGCGCGGCGGCGAGCACAGGGGTTTGCGCGTCACTGGAGAAGCGGCGCAGCATGAGGTAGCTCACGTAGATCAGCCAGAGGACGAGCGTCGAAGTCAGGCGCGCGTCCCAGGTCCACCAGATGCCCCAGACCGGGCGCGCCCACAAGGGGCCAGTGACCAGCACAATCGTGCAGAAGACGACGCCGACTTCCGCGGTGGTGACAGCAACCGCATCGGCGGCAGGGTTACGGCGAACCAGATACCAGATGGAGGCCCCGAAGTTGACGAAGAACAGCAGGAAGGCTGTCCACGCGGAAGGCACGTGGTAATAGAAGATGCGCTGCACGTCGCCCATCGTCTGCTCGGTGGGCGCGACTTCGAGCGCCTGATACAGGCCATAGGTGAGGAGCAGGAAAACCACCACTGCGGCGAGCACGAAGCCAGGTTTCATTCTGCGTTGAGTACCGTTTCGAAGAGCAGCAGGCACACACTAGTAAACACCACATCATAGACTGCCAGCAACACCATCCAGAAGCGGACGGAATCCTCGCCGACGAGAATGATGCGAGTGGCCTGCACCATGGCCAGCAGTGCGGGAATAGAGATGGGGAAGAGCAGCAGCGGGAGCATCACTTCCCGGCTGCGGGTGCGGAGTGACATGGCGGCGAAGAAAGTTCCATTGACCACCAGCGCCCAGGTACCCAGAGCGGCAAGCAGCGGCAAGAGCCACACCTGGCCGAGCGCGCGCAGGTCGTAAAACACGATGAAGAGTGGCGTCATCAGCAATTCGAGCAGGGTAACGAAGAGGAAGTTGCCGAAGACCTTGGCCAGGAACAGCGCATTGGGCGGCGCGGGGGAAACACGGTACGCATCGAGCACCTGGTTGCGGATTTCGCGCGACCAGGTCTGATTGAGGGCGACGACGGCGGCAAACAGGAACGCAGTCCAGATGAGGCCGCCGGCAATCTGGCGCGATTCTTCCGCGGTGGGCTCAAAGGCGAAGCTGAAGATCACCACCACCAGCAGGGAGAAGAACAGCATGGAGTTGATGGCGTCTTTGGAGCGCCATTCGAGGCGGAGGTCCTTGGTCAGCGTGACGCCGGCGAGGCGGAAACTCATGCGCTGACCTCCGCCGCCAGCGTGCGGGTGCGTTTTTCGATGCGGCCCGCATGCATCCAGACGAATTCGTCGGCCACCTGCTGCAGCAGTTGCGCTTGATGAGTGACCACAAAGATGGTTGTTCCCGCATCGCGTCGGCTGCCCAGCAGTTGGGTCATGGCACGAGCAGAGGCCACATCCACATTCGAAAACGGCTCGTCGAGCAAGAGGAGTGCGGGAGTGTGCATCAAGGCGCGCGCCAGCGACATGCGTTGGCGCATGCCCTGAGAATATTGGCCGACGGCGCGGGGAAGGTCCGGATCCAGACCGACCTCCTCGATGGCACGCCGGCAAACGGGCATGTCGGTGATCCCGTAAAGGTGCGCGAAGTAGCGCAGGTTCTCCAGGCCGCTCATTTCGTCATACAGCAGCGAGGGATGGGCCATGTAGCCGACGCGATGACAAACGGCGCGCACGGACGAGGAACCGAGGACTTCGACAGCGCCGCTGCTGGGTGGCGCGAGTCCGGCAAGGACGCGCAGCAACGTGCTCTTGCCGGCGCCATTCTCTCCCAGAATGACGTAAAGCTTGCCGCCGGCAAACTCCGCGCTGACCTGGCGGAGCGCGGCGAAGCGGCCAAATTGTTTGGTGAGATCGCGGACGATGACGGCGCTCGGCAGGGGCGCGGTGGGATTCACGATGGGCGCGCCCGCTCCATTACTGCCCCGAAGGAACGGCTGGAGTGACGTTCTGGGTCATGCCGCCGCCCTGCACCGGCTGTCCGGGTTTAGGCGCATATTTGGACGCGCACTTGGCCTGCAGATGTTTGGCGCGGAAAACGCCATCGCGACCGAACTGGCCTTCCGCCAAGGCCTGCGCGTCATCCTTGAACGTGTCGGGCGGCGCTTCGGTCCCCTGGTAGACCACCGGCAGCTGCTGGTCCTGCTCCAGAAGCACGAACTCAAGATGTGTACCGGAGCGGTGAATGGAGCCGGGTTGCACGTTACCGGCAACGCGCAGCCGCTTGGTGTAAACGCTGTCTCCCATGCCGCGGAGTTCGCGGATGGTGACGTAGTAGCTCTTGCTCTCCTGCACGCCCGTGTACGCGAGGTAGCCCAGCGAGCACAGGATGATGGCCATCACCGCGCCGAACTTCACGAGTTTCGCTGACTGCGCTGACATGAGCACGTCCCTCTGTGCCCACTCTACTGGGAGCGAGTGCAAGGGTCAAGCGGGCGGAAGGACATCACCCGATACCACCAGTCCTTCCGATGCACCCCGCACCGAAGTGCCACGTTGGACAGGACGGCTACGGCTGATGCAGACTCGTCTGACTCAAAAATGGCGGAGGCTTCCGCCGTCCGACGACCACATTTTTGCCAGGAGAAAGCGAGTGAAACGGTTCCTGACGGTTTTGACAATACTGCTCGTGGCCGGCGTCTGGCTGGAAGCGCAGACTTCCAGGGCGACAGACCAGGCAGTCGACACCTATGTACAGGCGGAGATGGAGAAACGCCATATCCCGGGCTTGGCTTTGCTGGTGGTGCGCGACGGGGCCATGGTCAAGACCAAAGGTTTTGGCGAGTCGAACCTGGAATACAAGGTCGCGGTGAAACCGGAGACCCTGTTCCAGTCCGGCTCGCTGGGCAAACAGTTCGCGGCAACCGCCGTCATGATGCTGGTCGAGGAAGGCAAGATCCATCTGGACGATCCCATCAACAAGTATTTCTGCGAAGCGCCGCCGAAGTGGGAAGGCGTTACGGTGCGGCACCTGCTGAGCCATACCGGCGGATTGACGGACTATCCGAAAAATTTCAATTTCCGCGCTGACTATACCGAAGATCAGTTGCTGGCCAAGGCGGCGGAAATCCCACTCGCATTCAAACCAGGCGAGAAGTGGGCGTACAGCAATGTGGGCTACCTGACTTTGGGAGTTTTGATTCACCGCGTAACCGGACAATTTTATGGAGACTTTTTGCAGGAGCGTATTTTCCGGCCGCTGGGCATGAACACGACGCGGATCATCAATGAGGCCGACATCATTCCCAACCGCGCCGCCGGCTACCGGCTGGTGAAGGGTGAGTTGAAAAATCAGGAATGGGTTTCGCCCACACTGAATACCACCGCCGACGGCAGTCTGTACTTCACCATCCTGGACTTGGCGAAGTGGGATGCGGCGCTCTACACCGAGAAGTTGCTGCACCGCTCGTCGCTCGAACAGATGTGGACGCCGGTAAAGTTGAACAACGGCTCGGCCAACTCCGACCACTATGGTTTCGGCTGGTTCATCAACCACGCGGGCGGGCACCGCGTCATCGAGCACGGCGGATCGTGGCAGGGATTCAACACTTACATTGCGCGCTACGTGGATGACAAATTGACGGTGGTGGTGTTGACCAACCTCGACGGAGCGCGGCCATCGAGCATCGCCCACCATGTGGCCGGGCTCTACGTGCGCGGCTTGGAGGCAGCACCGGATGCGGAGTAGCGGAAAATCTCTTTTCCTCCCGCAGCGTATAATCAGGTCTTGAATTCGCTTGAAGGCGGTGAGGAATGTCATCGGGGAATGGAAATTCGTCGGAACCGCGGCCGGGTAAGGCGGGGGGACGGGCGGAATGGATTGCCGCGCGGCGCGCCGCCAACACGGACGGTAATTTCTCGCAGATGCACTATGCCCGGCAGGGCGTGATCACCGAGGAAATGCAGTTTGTCGCATTGCGGGAACAACTGACACCCGAACTGGTGCGCGACGAAGTGGCCCGCGGGCGCATGATCATTCCCGCCAATATCAACCATCCCGAGCTTGAGCCGATGTGCATCGGCGTGGCTTCGCTCTGCAAGATCAACTCCAACATCGGCAACTCTGCGGTGACTTCCAATATTGAAGAAGAACTGAAGAAATTGCACACCTCGGTGCACTACGGCGCGGATACGGTCATGGACCTCTCCACCGGCGGCAACATTCATGAAATTCGCGAGGCCATCGTGCGGCATTCACCTGTGCCGATTGGCACCGTGCCCATTTACGAAGCCATTTCGCGAGTCAAACGTATTGAAGACGTGAACGCCGACGTCATGCTCGAAGTAATTGAAGAGCAAGCCGAGCAGGGCGTGGATTACATGACCATCCACGCGGGCGTGTTGGTGCAATATCTGCCGCTGGTTTCGAAACGCATTACCGGGATCGTCAGCCGCGGCGGCGCGATTCTGGCGCACTGGATGGCGCACCATCACAGCCAGAATTTTCTCTATGAGCGTTTCGATGACATCTGCAAGATTTTCAAGAAGTACGATGTCTCGTTCTCGCTGGGCGATGGCTTGCGACCCGGCTGCCTGGCGGATGCCAGCGACGAAGCGCAGTTTGCGGAACTGAAAACTTTAGGCGAGCTAACCAAAAAAGCCTGGGAACACGACGTGCAAGTAATGATTGAGGGTCCGGGCCATGTCCCCATGCACAAGATCAAAGAGCAGGTGGAGAAAGAAGTGGAGTTGTGTTACGAGGCTCCTTTCTACACGCTGGGACCGCTGGTGACAGACATTGCGCCCGGGTACGATCACATCACGTCGGCGATTGGGGCGGCCATGATCGGCTGGTACGGCGCGGCTATGCTCTGCTACGTCACCCCCAAAGAGCACCTGGGCCTGCCCAACGAAAAAGACGTCAAGGACGGCATCATCGCCTACAAGATTGCCGCTCACGCTGCGGATGTGGCGCGGCAGCGGCCCGGGGCGCGCGATCGCGACGATGCCCTCAGCTACGCACGTTACAAGTTCGATTGGGAGAAACAGTTTGCGTTGTCACTCGATCCGGAGACTGCCCGCTCCATGCACGACGAAACGCTGCCCGAAGAGCAATATAAAGACGCGGCGTTCTGCTCCATGTGCGGACCGAAGTTCTGCTCCATGAATTACTCCGCCAAGGTAGACGCCTACAACAAGGCAGAGCATGGCCTCGAGAAGAAGGACTACTCCGAACTGGTGGAGAGGCTGGTCACGCTTAAGTAGTTGTGGCCGCCGCGTCTAGCGGTAACTCTCCATTACGGACCGGGCGCGGTCGAGCGCAGCGGCGAGCGCGGCGATCTGCTTCTTCACCAAGTCGGCATCCCCTTTATCAATGGCCTCGTTCACTCCTGGAATCACCACCGCCGCATAGCCCGTGTACTGTCCCGGGGCGAAGATGGCGTGGTGATACCACGAACGGTTGGGCAGACCTTCGGGCAAGAGCAGCGCCCGCTCAGCGTCGATCAGAGCGCGGTTCAGGCGGGCCGCATCTTTGGGAAGGCGGTGCTGACGCGCCCGGAGAGAGGCGCCGGCTTTGGTAAAGTGCTCAACCGCTTGAATGGCGGGCTTGAAGTCGGGAGCCTTCCCCGCCATGTGTTCGCGGGCCTTGTTCTGCGCGTCTTTGATGTAGACGCTGATTTCCCTGCCGTAGGCTTCGTAGTCGTAAGGCAACACATCGGCACCAGCCAAACGCAGCACTTCCAGGCCATAAATGCGCGCCATCTGCTGCTCGTACTTGAAATCAGGATCGCCGAACTTCTTGAACCAGGCAAAATTGTCGAAGGCCGAGTGATACACGCCGTAGTTCCCGGAGGAACCGACGTCAGTGGAAGGCACGCCCAGGTGCTGCAGAAAAACGGTGTAGTCGGAACCGCTGCCGAGGTCGCCGACGGGAGTGTCGCTGCCGAGTTGCGCCACCGGAGGGCGAGGGGAGTTGGTATCGGCGCTGGCGGTGGCCCGGGTCGCGGTGCGCCACACGTCGTAAACGCTTCCACCTTTGGGGCTGGGCACGGCATGCGCGACCTCGCGGATGAAGTCCTTCAGCGAGGGCACGGCAGAAGCGGTGAAATCAGGACCGGCAACGGCGACGTCCATATTGATGTAGGCAACCGCCTGGGCGAGTTCAGTGGCATGCTCTTCGCCCCATTCCGTGGAGCCGATGAGCCCTTCTTCTTCGGCGTCCCAGCTGCCAAAAATAATTGTTCGTCTTGGCCGCCACCCCGTCTTGAGCAGCGCACCCAGACCGCGCACCGCCTCGAGCATGGCTGCGGTGCCGCTGTTCGGATCCACCGCGCCATAGACCCAGGCGTCGCGATGATTTCCCGCGACCACCATTTCGCCGGGAATTTCCGAACCACGGATTTTCCCAATTACGTCCCAAATGGTGCGGTACTGGAAGTCTTGCTTGACGTGCAAACGCACGCGCACCGGCCCGGAACCGACGTGATAGGTAAAGGGCAACGCGCCCTGCCATTCGCGCGGCACCACCGGCCCGCTCAGATGTTCGAGAATGGGCCAGGCGTCGGCGTAAGAGAGCGGCGTGGTCGGAATGCGCGGCAGTTGCTCCGCCCGCTCCGGCGGCGTGCGCTGGCTGTCAGGAAGAGAAACAACCGAGGCAATGCCCGGCGTGGTGGGATCGCCGGGATACTGAAACATGAAACCTACCGAACCGCGCTGCACGCCGCTATCGGGACGCCACGGCCCCATGGGATATTTGTCGCCGCGCCTCCAGCCATCGTCGGCCGGGTCAGAATAGATGAGCACACCGGCGGCGCCGTGTTCCTGCGCGACAAAGGCCTTCACGCCGCGGAAGTTCTGCCCGTAGCGGACGAGCACGATCTTGCCCTTCACATCCACTTTCAGTTCCGCCAGTTTGCGGAAATCTTCCGGTGAGCCGTAATTCGCGTAGACGACATCGGCCTCCGCATCGCCCGTGGGAGACATGCCGTTGTACGGCATGACAACGCGTGGGTCGTCTTGAAAGGGATCGCCCTCCACATGCTCGCGGGTGGGGCCATGCATCTCTACTCCGGGGGGTGCAATCACGTCCACGCGGATCTCCACGGGATAGTTGAGCCAGACGCGATAGGGAACAATTTCAGTTTCCAGACCGGCGGCGCGAAACTGCTCGGCAACATAGTCGGCGGTGGCGCGATCTTCCGGCGAGCCGGCAATGTGCGGCGCCTGCGTCAGGATGCGCAGGTGCTCTTCGGCGCGCCGAGGATCGGGCACGGCGAGAAACGTGGTTTCCGCATGGGCCTCAGCAGCCGCATCGCGAAAACCCATTATGGTTGCGGCGGCTTCCGCCGCGGCGGCCGGAGACGAGGAAAAACTTCCAACGCCAGCAGCAACCAGCAACAAGCCGGCAAACAAGGCAATGGGGCGCAGTCGTTTCATGGGTGTATTGGTCAGCAAGTTCATCGGCTATTGGCAGTACGCAATTCTTGCAGCAGGTTCAGGGTTCCGGCCATGGGTATGAGTTCGTCCATGCCATATACCTGCTGGAAAATCAGGTGGCCGCGAACATCCACGAGAAAGAGCGCCCGCTCGCAAGCGCCCCGCTTCGGTTCCTTCTGGCGCAAGACGCCGTATCTTTCCGCCACCTCTCCATGCGGCCAGAAATCGGCACACATGGCGAAATCCAGCGGCCCGATGGCGCGCTCCCAGGCGGTGGTGTTCATGATGGAATCGACACAGACAGCAACCGGCACCGTGCGCAGACCGGCGAATTGCTCTTGCTCGGCTTGATACGCCACCAGTTGGCGCTCAGAAAGCGGCTCCCAGTTGGCGGGATAAAACGTCAGCAGGACCTGCTGCTTGCCGCGATGGCTGCTCAGGCGGAAGGGGCGCTTAATGCCGCCGATGAGTGCAGGCAGCTCGAAATCGGGCGCTTCTTCTCCCACCACCAACGTCACACTTCCTCCCGCCAGCGTCCACCAGCACTGAACTTGCGATTGTACCCTTTCCGCGACGGCCGGCTCGGCTATCATGCAAGAGACTTGGACGCATGCCTGCGGAAAACGCAACCACGCGATTTGCCGCCCGAGTGGAGAATTACATTCGCTACCGGCCGGGGTACCCACCTGAGGTGCTCGATCTCCTGCGCCAGGACTGCGGGCTAACGCGCTCCGCGCAGGTGGTGGACATCGGCTGCGGCACCGGAATTTTTGCGCGCCTGCTGCTCCAGCATGGGAATCCTGTAACCGGGATCGAACCGAATCGCGAGATGCGAGAAGCGGGAATCGCGCAACTGGCTGGCTTCGCAGGCTTTCGTTGCGTGGACGGGTCGGCTGAGTCCACTTCCCTGCCCGCTGCTTGCGCCGATTTCGTGACCACGGCCCAGGCGGCACATTGGTTTGATCGCGAGCACGCGCGAGCGGAGTTTGCCCGCATTCTGAAACCCGGGGGCTGGGTGGTGCTGCTGTGGAATGAGCGCTGCACCGGCACGACGCCGTTTCTCATAGCTTACGAAGAACTGCTGTTGCGCTTTGGCACCGACTACACCGACGTCCGGCATGAGCGCACAACCGATTCGATTGCCGGGTTCTTCGCACCGTCCCCTTACCGGGAACGCCAATTCCAGCTGCGCCAGGAATTTGATTCCGTCGGGCTGGAAGGCCGGCTGCTTTCCTCGTCCTATGCACCGGCGCCCGGACATTCCAACTGCGCGCCCATGCTGCGAGAACTGCGACGAATTTTTGACGCGCACCAGCAGGGTGGCCGCGTCGCGGTTGATTACATCACCCGCGTCTATTACAGCCAACTTGGCCAGCAACGTTGACTTTTCGTCAATTCATGAAAGAGATTCATGCTCTTGCTCGCAGCCGGCAGTGCACAACTTCTGATTAAATGACTGGAGAAAAGCCGAGGAGGATTGGTGCCGGAAAAGACCCGCTATCACATGACGCCGGACGAGTTCCGGCAGCATGGCCATGCCGTGGTGGATTGGATTGCTTCCTATCTGGAGCGGGTGGAAACGTTCCCGGTGCTGGCACAGGTGAAGCCGGGTGAGATTCGGGCTTCTCTGCCTGCCAACCCGCCGGAACACCCGGAAGCATTCGCATCATTTTTGTCTGACGTGGACACGCTGATTCTTCCCGGCATCACGCACTGGCAGTCGCCGAATTTCTATGCCTTCTTTCAGTGCAATTCGTCGGGGCCGGCGATTCTCGGCGATCTACTTTCTTCGGGATTGGGCGTGCAAGGCATGTTGTGGGCCACCAGTCCGGCGTGCACGGAACTGGAAACACACGTCCTCGATTGGCTGGTGGGAATGCTGGGACTGCCGGAGAAGTTCCGCTCTACGAACACGGGCGGCGGCGTCATTCACGACACCGCCTCGAGCGCGTCGCTGTGTGCGCTGCTGGCCGGGCGCGAGCGCGCCACGAGTTTTGCTTCCAATGAGCGTGGATGCAATGGGCGACTAGTCGCCTACACTTCTTCCCAAGCCCATTCGTCGATTGAAAAAGCCGCCAAGATTGCCGGAATCGGGCGCCAGAATTTGCGCCTGATTGAAACCGACGCAACTTTTGCCATGCGGCCGGAGGCGCTGGCACAACAGATCGAGCAGGACAAGCGCGCCGGGCTGCTCCCTTGCTTTGTATGCGCCACGGTGGGGACTACCTCGTCGAATGCGATGGACCCGCTGGCGCAGATCGGCGCCATCTGCCGCCAGCATGGTCTCTGGCTCCACGTGGATGCGGCCATGTCTGGCACCGCAGCACTCTGTCCCGAGTTCCGCCACATTCACCAGGGACTGGAACTTGCCGACAGCTATTGCTTCAATCCGCACAAGTGGATGTTTACGAACTTCGACTGTGATTGTTTCTATGTGGCCGACCGGAAGGCGCTGATTCAAACCCTCAGCGTGCTGCCGGAATACTTGAAGAACAAGACGACGGAGTCGGACGCGGTGTTTGATTATCGCGATTGGCAGATTCCGCTGGGGCGCCGGTTCCGTGCTCTCAAGCTTTGGTTTGTTATCCGGCACTATGGGGTGGAGGGTTTGCAGTTCCATATCCGCGAACACGTGCGGCTGGCCCAACAGTTTGCCGCGTGGGTGCAAGCGGACGAACGCTTCGAACTGGCTGCGCCGGCTCCGTTGAATCTCGTGTGTTTCCGGCACCGCGGCGGCGATGCCGCCAATCAGATGCTGATGGACCGTCTGAATCGCAGCGGCGACCTGTATCTCTCGCACACGAAGCTGCACGACAAGCTGACGCTGCGGCTTTCCGTGGGACAGACCTACACGGAAGCCCGGCATGTGGAGAGGGCCTGGGAAACAATTCGCACGGTAGCGGCCACGCTTTAGAAAAAACGCGGGCGAGGGCGCCCACGCCACACGAAGACGACGGTCGGTCCCCCACGCCTACTTGCGCGTCATCACCTTTTTCACCGCGGCCACGATGTTGGGCGCGGTCAGTCCGTATTTTTCCATCAGCTGATCGGGCGTAGCGGATTCGGCGTACGTGTTCTGCACGCCAATGAACTCCATGGGCACAGGATGCGACTGTGCGGCCGCGCGCGCCACCATCGAGCCCAGGCCGCCTTCGAGGACATGTTCTTCCGCGGTCACGATGGCGCCACAGGCACGAGCAGCCTCCGCCACCGCTTCTTCATCGAGCGGCTTCAAGGTGTGCATGTCCAGCA
>JBGQDM010000044.1:0-24156 GCA_041495845.1 Terriglobia bacterium
CCGTGCCCGGCGGCAACCAGATCGCGCCCGTCAAAACGCACGCTGCCCGCGGTGGGCTCAATCAGCCGCAGCACCAGCCGCCCCAGCGTGCTCTTGCCCGAGCCCGACTCACCCACCAGTCCGAGCGTCTCTCCGGTGTGAATGTCGAATGAAACATCGTCCACGGCGCGAACGTGCCCGCGTGCTCCGCCACCAAAGACAGATTCGCCCCGCGGATAGATTTTGGTGAGATTGCGGACTTCGAGCAACGGCATCAGCCGGATGGTAGCAGGAAACGGAACCCTTACTGCATGGCGATCAACGGCACCGCCGCCAGTGCTGCGAGCATGCCGACCGTCTTCCATCGCGTCCAGTGTTCGTGGAGGAAGATCCGGGCCAGCAGCACCGTCACCGCCGGATAGAGCGAGGTGAGCACGACCGCCGTGTCCAGCCGCCCGGCCTGACTGGACCGTACAAAAAACACTGTGCCCATTACATCGAGTGAACCGGCCAGCACGCAGATCAGCGAACTGCCGCGGTTGCGTTCCTTCCACTGCCGCCCGGCGAGCACCATGACGGCAACCACGGCGAACGCTCCCGCGCGGGAAAACGCCGCCGCCCACAGCGCCGGACTGTCGTTGGCGCGCCGCATCAGCAGATAGAACAGGGCAAAGCCGACGCCCGCGCCGACGGCCAGTCCCAGGCCGCCGGGACGCACGCCCGCCTGCGGCTGCGAGATCAGCCAGATACCGAATCCGGCCAGCGCAAAGCCCGCCAGCACCAGCGGCGATGGCCAGCCTTCGAGTGCAATCGTCACTGCCGCCGGAATCGCCGCTCCCAGCACCGCTGAGACGGGCGCCGTCATCCCCATGCTGCCCGAGGCCAGCGCGCGATAGAAGAGCGCCAGCCCCGCCCCGCCGCAAGCTCCGGCCGCAAACGCCCACGTCGCGCTGGACTGCCCAGGCAGCGGCGAGTGGCCCGCCAGAGCAAGCCCGAGCACCAGCAACAAACCGCTGCCGTGAGCAATCGCCGTGAGCAGATACGAATTGGCCCGCTGCGAAGCATATCCCCCCAGAAAATCGCTGGCGCCCCAGCACGCAACGGACAGCATGGCGAAGGGTACCGATCCGGCAGCGAGCGAGGCAGGCATAGGCGAAAGCAGGAGATTAGCACGGCGCGGTCGAGCTGTTGTCCGAGCGCTCGGCAGGGCTGGCCCCGTTGGGCGTTTTCCAGGGGAGTGCATGACAGGGACGTAATGATGTAATTATGACACCTTTACAACATAATTATTATGTATTATTATCGTATTCATAACAAAGGACAGAAATGCTATTTCAAGCCCCACCGACTTTACCCGACGAGATGGAAGTCCTGCAAAAGATCAACGCCATTAGGCACACACTGAAGTATGCCATTAGCGCGCCGGGGCGCTGGTCCGGGGTCTTACGAAGGGCTACGTTTGCACGAAATATCCGACACTCCAACAGCATTGAAGGGATCAACGTCACCAGGGACGACGCGCTGGCAGCCGTGGAAAATGATGAACCGTTGACCGCGGAGGGGGCGACATGGCAGGCGACCATCGGATACAGGAACGCGATGACCTACGTTCTCCAGCTGGCGAACGATCCACATTTCTGCTATAGCGACGGGCTGATCCGTAGCTTGCACTTCATGATGATCCAACACGATCTTGCCAAGAATCCGGGCCGGTATCGCCCCGGTCAAATTTTTGTCAGGGACGAGAAGAAGCAGCTGACCGTTTATGAAGGACCGGATGCCGAGATTGTACCGGGTTTAATGACTGAACTTGTAGATTCTCTGAATGCAAGAACTGGCGTCCCCGGCATGATCCGAGCAGCAGTGGGTCATCTCAATTTAGTCATGGTCCACCCGTTTTCGGATGGAAATGGGCGAATGGCGCGCTGCCTTCAAACACTCATCTTGGCAAGGGAGCAAATTATCGAGCCTACCTTTTGCAGCGTCGAGGAGTACTTGGGCAGATTCACTCAGGAATACTACGACGTTCTAGCAGAGGTCGGCAGGGGTGCGTTCCATCCGGAGAATGACTGCCGCGCGTGGATTCGGTTCAATCTCGTTGCTCACTACCGGCAGGCATCATGGCTCCTCCAGCGCAGTCGGATGACGCAGCGCGTCTGGAATGAGATCGAGCACCTGCTGAATCAACGTGGGATTAACGAGCGGGCTTTGCCCGTACTTGCCGACGCCGCTTTTGGGTACAAAATCCGCCGGTCACACTATTTGAATGCTGCAGCTGTTTCAGAACAGGTAGCGAGCAGGGATTTAAAAGTCCTAGTGGATCATGGGTTGCTGATCGGCGAAGGCGAGACGAGAGGCCGAATCTATGCAGGGTCGCCGATCCTTAGAGAAATCTACCTGCGGAATTATGAACGACGAACTAACGTGGATCCCTTTACGCAGGGGTCTCTGCCTTTTCCGGATGGCGCGGCGCCGCTCCGGTAAGACTGCTTTTTCTTGGCAGCTCCATCAAGTTTCGAGCGGCGGAGCAGCTCGAGCCCTCCTTTCCCCGTGGGCACTCGTAAA
Source organism: Terriglobia bacterium (assembly GCA_041495845.1). Lineage (GTDB taxonomy): Bacteria > Acidobacteriota > Terriglobia > Terriglobales > Acidobacteriaceae > JBGQDM01. Next base: position 2,545 of record JBGQDM010000044.1, read on the forward strand.
GCGGCTGGTGCCGGGCCACTGGATTTCACCCCGGCACCCTGAGCACGACGCCCCAAAGGTGCTTTCTCCCGGCCCACACATGCTAGAATTTCCACAGCTTTCTGACCCGGCAATCGTTGTTTGGTGGACCCAGGTTGATCGAGCTCGCACCATCCATTTTGGCGGCGGATTTTGCCCATCTGGCAGCGCAGGTAGAAGGCGCTGTCGCGGGCGGGGCGACCCTCGTCCACGTAGACGTGATGGACGGCCACTTTGTACCCAACATCACCATCGGGCCGCCGGTGGTGCGGTCGCTGCGCAAAGTTACCAAACTGCCGCTCGATTGCCACCTGATGATCGAGCACCCGGACCAGTACATTCCGGAGTTCGCCGACGCTGGGGCAGATTGGATTTCCGTGCATCAGGAAGTCTGCCTCCACCTCGACCGCAGCCTGCACCTGATCAAGCATTACGGCCTGCTGGCGGGGGTGGTGCTGAATCCGGCCACCCCGGTGGACACGCTGCATCATGTGCTCGATATTGTGGACTTTGTGCTCATCATGTCGGTAAATCCGGGTTTTGGCGGGCAGAAGTTTATTCCTGGCGCGCTCGACAAAATGCGCAAGCTGGTGGATTTGCGGACGGCACGGAACCTCAAATTCCGCATCGAAGTGGACGGTGGAGTTGACCTGAGCACCGTCACCAGCGTGGTCCAGGCGGGCGCGGAACTGCTGGTGGCGGGTAGCGCCGTCTTCGGCAAAGGCGATCCGAAAAGCAATGCAGAAGCGCTGCTCAAGGCAGCTCGCGCGGCCACGCTGCAACAGGTCTAAGCAAGTGGCCCGCATTCGTATTCCAGTTCATCCGAGGTTTTGTATGACACGTCGTACTTCCGTGGTTCTGCTGCTGGCGCTGGCGTTGCTCTTCACGCTGCTCTTCACCGTGGGCTGCACCAACAAGAAAGTCCAGAATCCGCTCGCCAATATCAATTCCAAGCAGCCGGACAAGGTCCTGTTTGATCGCGCGCTGGATGCGCTCAAGCACAACCGGTACGACGTGGCCCGCCTCACCCTGCAGACGCTGATCAACACTTACCCGGATTCCGAATACATTGCCCGCGCCAAACTGGGGGTGGCTGATTCCTGGTACGTTGAAGGCGGCTCCACTGCGCTTACCCAGGCCGAAATCGAATACAAAGACTTCATCACCTTCTTCCCGAATATGCCGGAAGCGGCCGAAGCCCAGTACAAGATCGCTAACATTCACTACCAGCAGATGGAAAAACCTGACCGGGATTTCACGCATGCCGCGCGCGCGGAAGACGAATACCGGCAGATGATTCTGCAGTTTCCAGACAGCAAGCTAGTGCCACAAGCCAAACAGCGCCTGCGCGAAGTGCAGGAAATGTTGGGGGAGCGCGAATTCCGCGTCGGCCGCTTCTACTACATGCGTCAGTCTTACCCCGCCGGCATCGCGCGTTTGCGCTCGGTGGTGGAAAAATACCCGCTCTATAGCCGGGCGGATGAAGCCCTCTACCTGCTGGGGCAGTCCTACGAAGGCGAAATTGAGAATGCCCGTCGCATCGCTGCCAATGAGGTGGTGAAAGCGAAGTTCATTGAGTCGGCAGGCAACGATGCGGCCAAGTTTTATCAGCATTTGATCGAGCGCTACCCGCTGGCGCCGCGCGCTGAGGATGCGAAAGACCGCCTCGCCGCGCTACACAAAACCGTGCCCACACCCACGCCCGAAGCCATCGCGCGCAATAAGGAAGAAATTGCCAGCCGCGAATCGGTGGGCATGATGGACCGCCTCATGAGCCAATTCCACAAACATCCGGAAGTGGCGTTGGCAAACCATGTGGGCGAGCCAACACTGGTTGATCCCACACCGGTCAGCGCCACGGAAGTGGCGCGAGCCCAGACGCAAGCGCTGATGGGCGCGCCCAGCGCCAAGGTCTCCGTGGAGACCGTCAAATCTCCCGACGGAATCGTGACGCCTGATCCGAACGCAGTCGTCCCTCCATCCAGTGCCAACCCGGCGTCCTCCGCCCCTGCCACCCCCAATCCCTATGGCGAGCTGAAGCCCGAAGCCTCTGCTACTCCTGAAGTGGCGGCTCCAGCCGCTTCCGATCAGCCGCCGGCAGCGAGCGATTCCATACTACCGGCGCCAGCCCCTGCACCGCCGCAGACCAATGACCTGGGCAACACCCAGGCCGGCAGCCAGCCTCCGGCGGCCAGCTCGGGCGGTTCCCAGAACAGCAGTGTCTCGTCCTCCAGCCGCGCGAAGAAGAAAAAAGGACTGAAAAAGATCATTCCTTTCTAGATTCGCAGCCACGCTCCAGCGGGCAGTGTACTTGGGTAACCGGTCGATGGTTACCATGCGCATTGACTTGGCTATGCGGAACAGCTAATTTCGCCACAGCCCCCCGTATGTTCTTGAATCGAGGACGCTCCCTTTGGCGCGCAAGATTCTCCTGGCCGACGACAGCGTTACTGCCCAGAACATGGGCAAAAAGATCCTGACTGACGCCGGGTATGACGTCTTCACGGTCAGCAACGGCTCCGCTGCGCTCAAAAAAGTTCCCGAACTACAACCTGACGTAATCGTTCTCGACGTGTACATGCCGGGGCATAGCGGCTTGGAAGTCTGCAAGCGACTGAAGGACGATCACACAACTGCTCGTATCCCCATTCTGTTGACTGTGGGCAAGCTGGAGCCGTTCAAGCCAGAGGAAGCCCGCAAAGCCCGCGCCGACGCCTTCATCGTCAAACCCTTTGAAGCCACCGAACTGGTGGAAGCCGTGCGCAAGCTGGAGGAGGCCGCTCCCGCCAAGCCCGAACCCAAGCCGGGACGCTTGAGCCGCATTCTTTCCCGGTTGGAGTCGGCCGATCCACCAGATCAGGAAGCGGGGCTCTCCGAAAAGGGCTGGGAAAACCGCTTGTCCATCCCGCGCGCTAAGTCCGGACCTCAACCCGACGAAGAAGAAGAAATGCCGGTGGTCGGCACCGGCTTCCGCGATCTGCATCCGCTGGAAGGGGAGCCAACCGAGCTGGGATTGGAGCGCCGCTCCAGCGCTTTTACCGCGGAGCCGCCGTTTGTGGCCAGCGCCGCCATGACGCACGAAGCCTTCCACAATGCTACGCCCGAAGAAGTGGAAGCCATCCGTGCCGCTGCAGCCGTCTTTGGCGGGAAAGAAGTGCCCCCGCCGCCAGCAGAAGAAAAACCCGCGATCGAAGCGGTGGCAAGTACTCCCTCCGAAGCGGCGCCCCAGGCACCGGCGGAGGCAGCGCCGGCAGCGATTGCGGCGACGCAGGCGGAAGCATCCGCCATGCCGGCCACGGTCGAAGTGGCAGCGGCACCCGCAGCGGAACCGCCCGCGCCGGTTGCGCTCGAAACAAAATCAGAACCTGCGATCGAGGCTGTGCCCGAAGTTGCACGGCCGGAGGTTCCCGCCCCGTCGGCGACCGAAGTTGCCCTCCAGGTTTCACAGCCGGAAGTTCTGGCCGCGCCAGCTCCGGCGCCCGAGCCCGCGGCGGTGATGGCCCCAGATCCGGCGACGCCAGAGTTCTCTGCCCCGGCTGCCTTCGCTTCGGAATCGCGGCTCGCGGAACTCGGCCCTTCGATGGTTGATATTTCGACGGCAGTGCTGCGAGAAATCGAGCAGGTGCCGATAGCCGCCATCGCCCCGCTCGCTGGGCCGCGCTGGGTGGCAACTGGTGTTCCACCTCAGCCCGCGGAAGAAAGCGCTTCGCTGGAATACGAGATGTTACAGTTCAACGCGGCTCTGGCTGCCGTCGAAGGCTACGCCACGCGTCCATTGCAACCCGAGGCTCCCACTGAGCCGGAAGCCGCAATTTTGACCGCCACCCTGGCAACCTTCTCGGTCGCGCCGCTGGTTGAGGAGGTCGTGCACCCTGGGGCAGCGAGCGAGGCCGCGAACGTCTACATCCAAGAGGCCGTGACTCCCGAACCGCTGCCCGCCCCAGTTCCCGAAGCGGAGCCGCAGGTAGAGCCGGCTGCAGAAGTTCTCCCCGAGCCTTCTCGCGAGAGTATCGCCGCTGCGGACGTAGCTGCCATGAGCCTGGCTGCCGCCGCCGCGAGTGCCACGGTCGCCCGCGTGGAGATGCAGGCGCCCATTTCGATTTCTGCACCGGCGCCGGCTGCCCCTGTGCCGGTCGAGCCGGACACTCCGGCTGACAAGTTCTCAACCTTCCGCGACCTGCGCGAATCGCTGGTGAGTTCCAGCCTCACCGGCTCCGACTTGGCCAGCCAGATCATGGAGGCTGCCACCGCCGCCAACGAATCAGGAGCAGCAGCGACCGAGGACACAGATGCTGCCGACTCTTCCGACGATCCCGAGGCCCTCGCTTCCATCGTGGACAACCTGCTTAACGAGCTCAAACCCAAGTTGATCGCCGAAATCGCCCGCAAGATGGAAAAGAAGAAGAAGCGGTAGGCGCTCGCACCCCGGGTGAATTGCGATCTGGTCGCTGGCTAAGCCTTGGCCGTCTGGCACTCCGCACACGGGCAGTGTTCGCGCAGAAACGTCCACGAATAGATGCCCAGATCGTGGCCGTCGTTCCAGTAGAAACGGATGGCGTACTTGCCGGTGGGTTCCACGCTGTTGGGTTTGGCTGCGGCCTTAAACATGGGCAGCGCGCCGGGCGCGGCTTTCGGCGTTTCCCCCGGCTGGCGCCCCGATTTTTCGCGCTCTTCGTTGCACATGGCGCACGGGCAGGCATCGCGCAACCAGGCAAACGAATACTGCGAGCGGTGGCCGTCCTTCCATGCGATCGCCATGCCGGTCCCGCCGGTGACGTCGACTCTTACCGATTTCGGGTCTGACGTTTCGGGCGCGCGGGGAAGGGATGGATCAACGGCGGACATCGCTCTCAGTATCGCATGGCGACGTATCGAGCGGCGCTTGCACTCAGCAGAGGAAGCGCCCCACCGGCAGCATCTCAATCGGCCCGTGGCTTCCCGAGAGGATGAGGGGGATGTCAGCGAGATGGGAAATCACGATTCCGCCCAGCCTCCACCGGCGATCGCGTTCATTGTGGCCGAGGAGGAAAGTCTGGAACGATGAGTCTGCCGGGTTGCTGAGCAGGCTCATGATCGACCACTCGATCCAGCGAATCGGAGCATAGACCATGAAGTAGGTGAGCCAGGGGTGGGTGGGCGCGTTCAAGTGCAGGATTCCCCCCACGACAAACACGCCCACGCCGAAGAAAACACCGAGCAGAAGTCGCAGCAAACCCAAGCCCAGCGCCGAACGCAGCGCGATCTGTCGCATCCAGCGCAGGCCCACGTAACACCACGCCACATAGGCCACATACTTCACCAGCACGTAGAGCAGAAAGCTCAACCCGGATTCGACCATTACGGCATGACCTCAGTGAGCAAAAGACCGTGCACCCACAGGTCAGTGTAGCCCTGCGTTAGGCGAGCGAACTTTTCAGCTTCTTGGATTTTTCTTCTACGCCGCGAGCAAGCTTTTCCTTGAACGCTTCCAGCTTCTTGGCCAAGCTGGAATCAGTCAACGCGATCATCTGCGCCGCCAGAATGCCGGCATTGGTTGCGCCCGGCTTGCCGATGGCGACCGTCGCCACTGGAATTCCCGCCGGCATCTGCACCGTCGCCAACAGGGCATCCATGCCTTGCAGGGCGGTGGAAGGGATGGGCACGCCAATCACCGGCAGCGTGGTGTGCGCCGCGATGACTCCGGCCAGGTGCGCCGCGCCGCCCGCACCCGCAATGATCACGCGCACGCCACGGGCCGCCGCTCCCCGCGCAAACTCCGCCGTCCGGTCTGGCGAGCGATGCGCCGAGGTGACGTCCATTTCATAGGCAATGCCAAAATCTTCCAGCGCTTTGCCCGCCTCGCGCATGATCTCAAGATCAGAATCACTGCCCATCACGATGGAAACCAGAGGTTTTGTCATAGAAAGTTATGCGAGCTAGCTCCTTACTGACGCGGTAAAAGGGTTTTGGCGTCTTTACTTCTTCAGCGCCCGCGCCCCAATGTCTTTGCGGTAGTGCATGCTTTCAAAGCCGATTTTTCCTGCAGCCTCGTAGGCCCGCGCCAGCGCCGATTCCAGTTCCGGTGCGCGCGCCGTTACCCCGAGCACGCGCCCACCCGCAGTGTAAAACGCGCCCTCGCGTTGTGTTGTGCCGGCATGAAACACTTTTACACCGTCAATTTTGGCCGCGTCGTCCAGGCCCATGATTTTCTTGCCGGTCTCGTACGCGCCGGGATAGCCGCCGGAAGCCAGCACCACGCACACGGCGGCCTCGTCTGACCAGCGAAAGTCACCCTCGCTGACGCGCCCGTCAATGGAAGCTTCCAGTGCTTCCACCAGATCGCTTTCGAGTCGCATCAGAATGGGCTGGGTCTCGGGATCGCCGAAGCGGCAGTTGAATTCGAGCACCATCGGTCCGCGCGCCGTCATCATCAGGCCACAGTAAAGAATGCCGCGATACTCCATGCCCTCGGCGCGCATGCCCGCCACCACCGGCCGCGCCACGTGGTTCACCAGCCAGTCGCGCATTTGAGCGTCCACAATGGTCGCGGTGGAGTAGGCGCCCATGCCACCGGTGTTGGGGCCAGTATCCTCGTCGCCCACGCGCTTGTGGTCTTGTGCCGCCACCAGCGGCGCCACGCGTTCGCCGTCACTCAAGACCAGAAACGACAGTTCTTCGCCTTCCAGAAATTCTTCAAACACGACGCGCCGTCCCGCTTCACCCAGCATGCGTCCACTCAACATTTCGAGCGCAGCCGTGGAGGCTTCGTCTTTGCTCTTGGCAATGACCACGCCCTTGCCCGCAGCCAGGCCATCCGCCTTCACCACCACCGGCGCGGCCAGGTGCGCCAGCGCACTCTTCACATCTTCGGCCGAGTTGCAGATCGCGTAGTGCGCCGTGGGAATACGATGGCGCTGCAAGAATTCCTTGGCAAAACTCTTACTCGACTCCAGCTGCGCGGCCGCTTGAGTCGGGCCAAACACCCGCCAGCCCCGTCGCGTGAATTCATCCACCACGCCGAGCGTCAAGGGCAGTTCTGGACCCACCACGGTCAGGTCAGGCTGCAGGCGGTGAGCCACGGCCACCATCGAGTCCAGACTCTTCAAGTCCGCCGCCACACACTCCGCCTCTTGGGCGATGCCGGCATTGCCCGGGGCGCAAATCACCTGTGTGACCCGTGCGGACTGCCGGATCTTCCACACCAGCGCGTGCTCGCGCCCGCCGCTTCCAAGGACTAGAACTTTCATGGCTGAGACAGACAAGGGTAGGAGGCAGAGCGGATGATGTCAAACCAAGTCGCTACGCGAACTCAAATCAGAAGTTTTTCTAGCGCGGGGCAGAGGCTGCGGCGGCCTGGCCGCGTTCGTCGGTGTCGGGCACTGCCAGGTGCGGACCCGGAGTGTGCAAGGTCTGTACCGGAAGAGGATGAGTTTGACCGCCGTCTGCCCCGGTGGGTGTCGGCGGCTTTTCCATTACCGGGAGCATTCCAATCGCCTGGTTACGGCCCTCTTGTTTCGCTTTGTAGAGCGCGTCATCCGCTAGTGCCAGCACGTCCTCCCATGGCACCGCTTCGGGTTCCGCAACATACCAGGGATAGACGGCCCAGCCAATGGAGCAGGTGCGGCGCATTCCGGGGTCCATTCCCTTCAAATCAAAAGGCGTGCTGGCCACAGCGTCCAGCACGCGTGCCGCCAGCGTGGCCGCATCGCGCCGGTCGGTTTGCCGTGAGACGACCAGAAATTCTTCCCCGCCCCAGCGAATCAGCACATCGGAATGCCGAATCGCCGAACTCAGCCGGCGCGTGATCTCCACCAGCACCTGATCGCCGACGTCGTGTCCGAAGCGGTCGTTGATTTCCTTAAAGTGGTCGGCGTCAATAAAGTAAAAAATCAAGTCCTGGTTTCGTTTGCTGCGTTGCCCTCCGGCGTAGGCCCGCAAGGCCTGTTCCACGTCCATGGCAATATGGGCGCTGAAGAAGCGGCGGTTGCGCACTCCGGTGAGAATGTCGGTTAACGAAGCTTCGCGCAACTCCTGGTTGACGCGCGACAGTTCCATGTCGGCGCGATGCTGCTTGAGGGTGGCCAGAAGTCCCATCACCAGCATGGTGCCCAGGGTGAGCAAGAGCCGGAACTGGCGCACGGGGCTGGGCAGGCTGTTATCCAGGTAGGTCCAGGCGGCCAGGGCTGGGAGCGCCAGTCGTACCACCGAGGCGATACGGGCTACCCACAACGCGTAGAGTTCGTCGCTGCGGCTGGCCTCTTCAAGGACCTGCGGCAGTCGATATCCGCTCACGGCCACGATAGAAAACCAGCCCAGCGCCACCGACGAGGGCAGATCGTACCAGCTCCCGGTGTAATAAAAGTTGTAGTCAATGGCGACGTTGATCGTCCCATTCGTCACCGCGTAAAGAAGCGCGGCGGCGGCAAAGTGGCTGTAAAAGCGTTTCCATGCGCCTTCGGTGGCGAGCCAGAACCCCGTCGTAACGGCCACCAGCACCAGGTCTTCCGACAGCGCCGCCCAGTTGAACGCCGGGCCATAAACCTCAAGGTCCGGAGAAATGTACTGCCACGGAATGACCAGGTAGGCGTAGATGTACAGCCAGCCGACGAGCAATAGCAGCAAATCAGCCGTGACCAGCCGGACATCTCGCCGCGTGGGCTGGACATGGGGGCGCAACAGCAGCATGCCCATGAGCGGAACCAGCGCGACAAAGTACAGAATGTCGCCCACAAACGGGTTCGGAACTTCCCGTCGCAGCACAATCTCGAAATACATCCACACCAACTGGGTAATCTCGAAGAGTGCCCAAGACGACGCAAACAGGATCCACGCGAGTTTCAGGCGGCCTTCGGCGGCGCGGGCACTGCGAATCCCGGTCAGAAGGCTGACTGCAAACAGCGTCACGGTGATGCAATTGACCACCGTCGTAAGCACAAGACCGCGCGGAACCAGCAGAGTCAGAGCTCCCTGGACGGCGATGATGCCCGCAACGTAGACAGTCCAATGCCTGAACCGGAGCACCCGGCTAACCCCCGGGCCATTGTCTCCTCTGGCCAGAAGAGCTCCCAAGTTACCTGGGTAACATCAAGAATGCGCTTCTACAGTCGCAACCGGTTTTCCCCCAGTTCGGGTTAACCGTGTTTAACCCCATGGGTATAATTGACCTGCATGATCACCGTCTCTAAAGAGGATTACCTCAAGGCCATTCTGGAAGCTGAGAGCGAAGGCGAGGTAGTGATCTCCGCCACGCTGGCGCACTGGCTCAGGGTCTCGCCGCCTGCGGTCACCATGGCGTTACGGCGGTTGAAGAAGGACGGCCTGGTGCGGGTAGAAGGCGGGCAGGTAAAACTCAGTGCCGCCGGCCGCCGCATCGCCCGCAGGCTCACGCTTCGCCACCACCTGATCGAGCGCATGCTGGCGGAAGTTTTCGGCATGGAGTGGTGGAAGGTGCACGACGAAGCCGAGCGGCTGGAGCATGCGGTTTCGCCTGATTTTGAGGGGCGGCTACGGGCCCGCCTGGGGCGCGGCGGGGCCTGTCCCCACGGCAACCTGAGCGAACTGGAGAGCCCGGCCAGCCGGCGCCGCCGTGGGCTGGCCCTGCTGGCGGAGGCAACCGCGGGCGTGGAGTACGTGGTCAGCGGCATCTACGAACGCGACCGCCAACTTTTGGAATTTCTCGAGGCCCGCAGCATTCGGCCCGGGGCAGCGCTCGCCGTGCTGGCCCGCAACTATGACCAAACGCTGAGCCTCAACACGGCTTCCGGGAGGGTGTCTCTGGGCGCTTCGGCGGCGGAAAGGGTCTGGGTGCACCCCGCGAAAACCGCCCGTCGCCCCCCTGCCCCGAAGTAACTTAACTATGGTTTACTTTTTGTTGTATACTTGCGCTAATTGGCACAGGTCATTCCGTGGCCTGCGTCCAGTCCGCAAGAAATGGCGACCAACCTGAACATTTCCGGAAGAAGAAGCTGGGACTTGCCGGTCGGCCTGCCCAGCTTGCCTGAAGTACACAGCAGCCTGCCCGTGCCCGCTTCCGGCACATTTCTGCGCAAGCTGTTCGCCTTTGCCGGCCCCGGATTCCTGGTTGCCGTGGGCTATATGGATCCGGGCAACTGGGCCACCGATCTTGCTGCCGGTTCCCGTTACAACTACGCGTTGCTTTCCGTCGTTCTGCTCTCCAACCTGATGGCAGTGCTGCTGCAGAGCCTGGCATTGCGCCTCGGCATCGTTACTGGCAGCGATCTGGCGCAGGCTTGTCGTCGGCACTTCTCCCGACCTGTTTCTCTCAGTCTGTGGGTGTTCGCGGAGATCGCCATCGCCGCCTGCGATCTGGCCGAAGTCATCGGTTCGGCCATCGCGCTGAACCTGCTCTTTCATATTCCGGTGCTCTGGGGCGTTTGTCTGACGGCACTCGACGTTCTGGTGATTCTGTTTTTGCAACAGCGCGGGTTCCGCTACATTGAGGCGCTGGTCATTGCGCTGATCGGCACCATCAGTGTGTGTTTTGGGCTGGAGATTTTATTTTCCCGCCCCGAGTGGGCCGGCATTTTGCACGGCCTGGTGCCCAAGGCGCAGATCGTCGGCGATCCCGGGATGCTCTACATCGCCATCGGTATTCTGGGCGCCACCGTCATGCCCCACAATCTCTACCTGCACTCCGCCATCGTGCAGACGCGCCGTTTCGCGCGCACCCGCGAGGGTATACGCGAAGCCATTCGCTACTGCTCACTCGATTCCACCATCGCGCTGACCATCGCATTCTTTGTCAACGCCGCCATCCTCGTCGTTTCGGCTGCCACTTTCTACCGCCACGGCTACAACTCGGTGGCAGAAATTCAGCAGGCCCACGAACTGCTGACTCCGCTGCTCGGCGTCACTGGCGCCAGCACCGTTTTTGCCTTTGCCTTGCTTGCTTCTGGCCAGAACTCGACGCTTACCGGCACCCTCGCCGGTCAGGTGGTGATGGAAGGCTTTCTCAATTTGCGCCTCAAACCCTGGCTGCGGCGTCTGATCACGCGGCTGATCGCGATTGTGCCCGCCATCCTGGTGACTGCGATCTCTGGCGCAAGCGGCACCGCCCGGCTTTTGCTCCTCAGCCAGGTAGTCCTCAGCATGCAGTTGAGCTTTGCCGTAATTCCCCTGGTGATGTTCACGGGCGACCGCCGCAAAATGGGCGAATTCGTCAACGCCCGCTGGCTGCAGGTGCTGGCTTGGATTGTGGCGGTTCTCATTGTCGGACTCAACGTGTGGCTGCTGCTGCAGTGGGCCGGGGGGCGTTCGTAAACCCTGCCTCACGCCCGGGTAATACGCTTGACTTCCTCGCGTTCTCATGGAGAATCGAGTTGGTTCTCGAACTGCAACGAACTGGGAGACGATGATGGCCACGGCAAAACTTCCCAAACCGGAGATGACCTTCGAAGAAGCGGTTGAGGTACTGTCACGGCAGGAGCGCTTTATGGCCACAGTTTCCGCGATGAACGCGCTGCTCATCCGAAAAGGCGTCTACTCGGCGGCCGAGTTCGAGTCTGTATTCACGCAGTGGGCCGCCAATGAGATGGCCCGCTCCGCGCCGGACCGCAAAGGTCGCCCCAACCGCTAAGCCCGCGGGTCCTTTTTCTTCTCTGCATCCAACCCCCACTCACACTGGCAGGCTGTTTTGTTGCGGCAGCGATGGTGTGCCCCGATATCACACATGGCGCACTGTTGCTGGCAGCTTGGTGCCGGTGGCGGCCCGCCCGCGCCTCTTGCTTTCTTCGGCAGCTTACGAGTGGCCTTGCTCATGCGAAGACCTCCTTAGCCTGACAGATACTTCTATTCCAAGAAAGCTGTCAACCGCCGCAGGCGGAGACTGCGGACATCTTGCCGGAAGTTGTTCCGAATTCGACCGGAGATTTGAATGCAATCCCCTACGCGGGCCGCCTGGAGCGACTAAACTATTAAGTTAGGCCTTAGGCTTGCAATGAGGCCACTCCATTGATCGGTGTGAAAGGCACTCTTCCATGAATAGCTTCTCCAGCCGCTTTACCCTCCGCGTCGGCCAGAAAGACTACGAAATCTACCGTCTTTCCGCGCTCGATGAGCAGGGCATCTCCACCCGCCATCTGCCCTTCTCGCTTCGCATCCTGCTGGAGAACCTGCTGCGCACCGAGGACGGTCGCAACGTTACCCCGGAGGAAATCCGCGCGCTGGCAGCGTGGAACGGACAGACGCGCCCCGAGAAGGAAATTGCTTTCACGCCGAGCCGCGTCCTCCTGCAGGACTTTACCGGCGTGCCGGCCGTCGTGGATCTGGCCGCGATGCGCGACGCCATGCGCAAACTCGGCGGTGATCCGGGAAAGATTAACCCGCTACAGCCCGCCGAGCTGGTGATTGACCACTCTGTTCAGGTGGATGAGTTCGGCAAGCCCAGCGCGTTCGACCTCAACGCGCTGCTCGAATTCCAGCGCAACAAAGAGCGCTACTCTTTTCTGCGCTGGGGACAGACCGCCTTCCGCAATCTGGCTATCGTTCCGCCCGACACCGGTATCGTGCATCAGGTAAACCTGGAATTTCTCGCTCGCGTGGTTTTCGTGAACGAAGCCAACGGCAAGCGCACCGCCTATCCCGACACGCTCGTCGGCACCGACTCGCACACCACCATGATCAACGGCTTGGGAGTGCTCGGCTGGGGCGTCGGCGGCATTGAAGCCGAAGCGGCCATGCTCGGTCAGCCCGTTTCCATGCTCATCCCGCTGGTGGCCGGCGTAAAACTCACTGGTCGGCTGCATGAGGGCGCCACCGCTACCGACCTCGTTCTCACCATTACGGAGATGCTGCGGAAGCACGGCGTGGTCGGCAAGTTCGTCGAGTTCTATGGCCCCGGCCTCGCCGCACTCACGCTGGCTGACCGCGCCACCATCGCCAATATGTCACCGGAGTACGGCGCCACCTGCGGCATTTTTCCCGTGGACGAAGAGACTTTGCGCTATTTGCGCCTGACCGGGCGATCTGCCGAACAGATTGCGCTGGTGGAAGCCTATTGCCGGGAGCAGGGGATGTTCCACGACGCCAACACGCCCGCCGCGGAATACTCCGAGCAGCTGGCGCTGGACCTGACCACCGTCGAGCCCAGCCTCGCGGGCCCGAAACGCCCGCAGGATCGCGTTGTGCTTTCGCAAGCCGGCGAATCGTTTCGCGCCGCACTCCCCTCGCTGCTCAAGCCTGGCAAGGGCGCGCAGGCCAGCGCCGGCGGCCCTGGAGAGATCTTCGACAAGCTCGGCCATGGCAGCGTCGTGATTGCGGCCATCACCAGTTGCACCAACACGTCGAATCCCTCGGTGCTGATTGCCGCGGGATTGCTGGCCAAGAAAGCGGTGGAGAAAGGCTTGACCGTCCCCCCATGGGTGAAGCCGTCGCTCGCGCCGGGATCGAAAGTCGTGACCGACTATCTTCGCCGCGCTGGGCTGATGCCTTACCTCGAAAAACTGAGTTTCCATCTTGTCGGCTATGGCTGCACCACCTGTATCGGCAACTCCGGCCCGTTGCCGGCGGAAGTTTCCCGCGCCATTGAGCAACGGGAACTCGTAGTCGCCTCCGTACTTTCCGGCAATCGCAATTTCGAAGGCCGGGTCCATCCTGAAGTCCGCGCCAACTACCTGATGTCGCCGCCTTTGGTGGTTGCGTTTGCGCTGGCTGGCCGCGTGGACCTCGATCTGCGCAAAGATCCGCTGGGCAACGGAAAAGACGGTAAGCCCGTCTACCTTGCCGACATCTGGCCTTCCCGCCAGGAGATCGAAAGCACCATGAGCTCCAGTATTGACTCGGCCATGTTCCTGAAGAGTTACAGCGAAGTGTACGCCGGTGACGAGCGCTGGCGTTCGCTCGCCGTGCCGAAGGGCGAAACCTACACTTGGGACCAGAATTCGACTTACATTCGCCAGGCGCCCTACTTCGAGGAGATGGCGATCGCACCCGCAGCAGTGGAAGACATTCGCGGCGCGCGCGTGCTGGCCGTCCTGGGGGACAGCGTTACCACCGATCACATCTCGCCTGCCGGCAACATCAAGAAGGAGAGCCCCGCGGGCAAATACCTGATCGCGAACGGTGTCTCGTCCGGCGACTTCAACTCTTACGGAGCCCGCCGCGGCAATCACGAAGTCATGGTGCGCGGCACGTTTGCCAACATTCGCCTGCGCAACAAACTGGTGCCCGCCATCGAAGGCGGCTTCACGCGTCACCTGCCCAGCAATCAGGAAATGAGCATCTTCGACGCCTCGGAGAAATACCGGGCGGAAGGGGTGCCGCTCGTCATCCTCGCCGGCAAGGAGTATGGCTCGGGATCCTCCCGCGATTGGGCAGCCAAAGGCCCCAAGCTACTTGGCGTCCGTGCCGTCATCGCAGAAAGCTACGAGCGCATCCACCGCTCCAACCTGGTCGGCATGGGCATTCTGCCGCTGCAATTTCTGCCCGGGCAGAACACCGCCAGCCTGAAACTCACCGGCGAAGAAGTTTTCGAAATCACCGGGATTGCGGAGCTAGTCGAGCACTTTGCTTCCGGCCGCAGGGTCAAAATCCGGGCCACGGCGGGTAGAAAAACCGCAGAGTTCGAAGCGCTGGTGCGCATCGATACCCCGCAGGAAGCGCAGTACTACCGTAACGGCGGCATTCTGCAGTTTGTGCTGCGCCAACTGCTGGCGGCGCAGCCGGAGACAGTCGGCGCCTAGACATGGTGCTGGTTAGCGCGGCTTGACGGCGCGCACCACCACCAGCGGCGGGAAGGCGTTCCAGAAAAACTTGCGCGTGCGTTGGACCTCAAGGCCGACAGACCGGAACACCCCGGCATAGTCGCCCGTCCTGATGAAGTCGGAAATGACCGCAACGCCTCCGGGTTTCAGCACGCGAACGATTTCGCGGCACGCCCGGTCGCGCCCTTCCCGGGTCGGAATGTTGTGCAGGCAGAGGTTCGACAGCACGACCTCGAAGGTGGCATCGGAAAATTTCATGGTGCTGGCGTCCTCGTTGCGAATCTCGACGCGGTCGCGTACGCCTTCCAGTTCGGCATTGCGCAGCGTGTTCTCCACCCGGTTGTCCGACAGGTCCTGGGCGTTCCAGATGTCAATGCCAAACGATTTTCCGGTGGTGAGCTTCTTGGCGGCGCCGATCATGAGCAGGCCACGCCCCGTGCCCACGTCCAACACGGTTTCGTCGCCCCGCCACGTCACCAGCGAAAGCATGCGGTCGCGATGGGCAAACTTCCCTGATTTCACGTAGATGAACATCAGAAAGCCCTCGATGATGCAAAACACGCCGGTGGCCCAAAACATGGGGCGAAGCCCGAAGATGACCGGTCCCACGCGGACCGTAGGCAGGAAGTATCCGAGCGGAAGCAGCGCGACCCCGATTACGAAAAGGTTGCGCAGAACACCGGGAGCGTCGATGCCGTAGTCGGGCTTGCTGTTCATGGCGCACCATTGTGCATTCCGGCTGGCCGCGGGGCAAGTCAGAGAGTCCTAGCCAGAAACAAAAGGATTGCCGGCCATGAAATAACGCAACTTCTTCCCCGCAGCCTTGCTGATGCCAATGCGCGGCGTAATCAGAACACGGCCAGCGCGGGGGCCGGCATCCGCGATCTGTAAGTCGGATTCCGGCGAAGTCAGGTCCTTGCCGTTGTCCTGCGCCCGCGTGATGCCAAAGGCTTGGGTGAGCCGGCCCGGCCCGCTGGTCAGCAGCGGCCAGCGCTTCTCCGCCAGCGTGGATGGCAGATTCCGGTTCGCCAGCATTTCCGCCATTCCCGCGAGCGGCTCCAGCGCTCGCACCAGGACGCAACCGGCTTCGCCATCCGGCAAACAGGAAACATTGAAGCAGTGGTACCGTCCGTAGATAAAGTAGACATAGGCCCGCCCGGGTGGACCGAAGAGCACGGCGTTGCGCGCGGTGCGGCCGCTGGCTGCGTGGGCAGCGGGGTCGTTTTTCCCTAGGTAAGCCTCCACTTCCACAATGCGGGCGCAGAGCCAGCCTCGCCGCTGAAAGCGGATCAGCAGTCTTCCTAATAACTCCCGCGCTACGCGCCGCGGGTCGCGGGCAAAAAATGCGTGCGGCAACTGGTGAACGAAAGGTGGTTGTACAACCCGCTGCGCTTGAGGCATGCTGGAACTATCGTCTCGCACAAAAAGCTGGCGCGCCACGAAATTTGAACTTCGTAGAGGAGGACCTCATGTTGGGACGCTCAATAAGAATTGTGCTGGTGGTCTTGATGTTGGCAGTGACCGCGGTGGCGCAGACCATTCCGGCGGGAACAAAGATTACGGTGCGCACGGGTTCGGAGATCAGTTCCGGCACGGCCCACGTAGGGGATGCGTTCGAAGGTACGCTGGCGCGCGATCTGGTGGTCAAGGGCGCCACGCTGGCCAAGAGTGGCTCCACCGTGCATGGAAAGGTGACTGCGGCGAAATCCAGCGGTCGTTTGCACGCTCCCGGGCAACTAAGTTTGCGTTTGACGTCGGTGGTGGCGGGCGGCAAGCGGGTCACCGTGCGTACCAGCTCCTATCGCACCGAGGGGAAGAGCCATACCAAGAGCAATGCCACCAAGATCGGCGGCGGAGCAGTGGCTGGAACGATCATTGGCGCGCTTGTGGGCGGTGGAAAGGGTGCAGCGATTGGTGCGGCCGCAGGCGGTGCGGCGGGCACAGGCGTAGCGGCAGCCACCGGAAAACAGGAAGCCGTGGTGCACGCCGAGAGCGTGATCACGTTTACTACAATCCAGTAGCGGCAGCCCGGGCTACGCCTGCTTCAGGTACGCCAGGACTTCCAGGGCATGGCCTTCAGCCTTCACTTTGTCGAAGATGTGCTGAATGCGGCCGTCGGGTCCGATGACGAACGTGGTGCGGGCGATGCCCATCACTTTCTTCCCGTACATATTCTTCTCTTTGATCACGCCGAAAGCGTTGCAGGCTTTCTTGTCGGGATCGCAGAGCAGGGTGTAGGGCAAGTCGTATTTGTCCTGAAATTTCTTCTGCCGATTTACGGGATCGGCGGAGATGCCGAGAACGATGGCGCCGGTGGCTTGGATTTTCTTGTATGCGTCGCGGAACCCGCACGCTTCAAGGGTTCAACCGGGGGTGTCCGCTTTGGGGAAAAAGAAGAGAATGACGGTCTTGCCGGCGAAGTCCTTGAGCACAACCTTGCGGCTGTCCTGGTCCTCTAAAGAGAAGGCGGGAGCTTTATCATTGACTTGCATGGCGATGAGAACCTCGGGAAGTTTATATCGCATCGCAGGGTGGGCCGTCATCCTGGTGGCGACAGCGGCCTTGGTGCCGGGGCAGATTGCGCGGCGGTCGCAGGCCAGTAAGGGGCCGCGGGCCGTCGCCCTGATTGAAGTGCTGGCCAACGGGAAGGCGCGGCTGCGGCCCGTTTGCATCATGGTCGCCGGGCGTTTTTTCGACGCTGCCGCTTACAAGGCGACGCCCGTGCCCATGTCGCTGGATGCGGGCACGGTCTACGAAGCCACGAAGGGCGGCGAGTCTGCCGGGCTATTCACGGTGAGCGGGGCGCGGCAGGCGAATCGCGCGTGGATCGGCGAGGGCAAGTTCCTGCTCGGGACGCCGGAAGAGCGGGAACGAAAGCCAGCGGCAGTGTCGAAGAAGCCGAAAGAGGATGCAGACGCACCGCCGGTGCTGCGGCGTCCCGGAAGTCAGAAGAGCGCCCCGGCAGCAGCGCCGGAGCCCAAGTCTGCGCCGGAAGCGAAGCCTGGGGCGGAGAGCAAGCCTGCGCCTGCACCCGCAGTTGAGGATCCGGACCGCCCCATCCTACGGCGGGGCAAGGCCAGCAGCGTCGGTGACCGCCTCGACGACAAAGAACTGGCGACGACGGGAATCTACAAAGCGCGCTATGTGGCTGTGTCGGACGCGGGCGGACCGGATTTCCGTCCGTTCAGTTACACCTGGAGCCCGCAAGAAGAGCAGGGTTATCGAAAAACAATGTTGGCCGACGCAACCCAGGCGGTGCGGGCCAAGGAGACAGCTTCCGCGGTGAGCAGGCCCAAGCCGGGCAAAGCCGCACCCATCGATTTCAAAGACGTCACGCTGCAAGTCTTTGATGTGGCTTCGAACAACTCACCGGTGCTGGTGTTGACGGCCAGTACGGCATCCGGGACGCACGTGACCGCGGTGGAGCGGGTGGATTTGTACGGCGAGCTGCAGAAAATGAAAGTGGAGGCAACCGATGAGCGCCGGCTGGACGTGTCGCCGCGCCTGGAGTTGGTTGATGTGGTGGATGCGGACGGCGATGGCGTGGCGGAACTGATGTTCCAGGAATTCACTGACCATGAGCAGGGCATCGTCATCTACCGTGTGGGGCCGGACCAACTGCTGACGGTGTATGACAGTTTGAGGCAATAGCAGGCGTAGCCGCCACGCCGTCTTGACCGAACCGTTACAATTTCCAGAACAAATTTGGTGGCGAGGGATTTCATGCACAAGAAACTGGCGATGATGGCGGGGTTGCTGTGGTTGGGATGCGGGCTGGCAGCGGCCCAGGGAGAAGATTTCAGCAAGACGCAACTGCGGGTCACCAAAGTATCGGGGACCGTCTACATGCTCGATGCCGTGCCGCCGGGAGACGCAGGCGGCAATATTGGCGCCTCCGTGGGCGAGGACGGCATCGTGATCGTGGACGACCAGTACGCGCCGCTGGCAGAAAAGATTCGCGCTGCGCTCAAAGGCGTGACCGACAAACCGGTGCGCTTTGTCATCAACACCCACTATCACGGCGACCACACCGGAGGGAATGCGCTCTTCCAGAAAGACTCACCCATCATTGCGCAGGAGAATGTGCGCAAACGACTGGAACAGGGCGGGACAGCGGGCGTGGGTCCCGCCATGAACTTTGAGCACAAGCCGGCGGAAAAAGCGGCGTTGCCCATCATCACCTTTGAACACGATGTGACCGTGCATCTGAACGGCGAGGACATCCGCGCCCTCCATTTTCCCGCAGGCCACACCGACGGAGATTCCATCATCTTTTTTCCCAAGTCGAACGTCGTGCACATGGGCGACGACTTTGTCACTTACGGTTTCCCATTCATTGACGTGATGAGCGGCGGTTCCATCGACGGCATGATTGACGGAGTGGAAAAGGCGCTGGCGCAGTTGCCGCCAGACGTGAAGGTGATTCCTGGCCACGGACCGGTTTCGACTCCGGAGGACGTGCGGGTCTACGTGAAGATGCTGAAAGACACGCGGGCGGTAGTGGAGAAAGCGCTCGCCCAGGGGAAAACAGCCGAGCAGATGAAACAGGACAAGATTCTCGACCCCTGGAAGAAGTATTCGGGCAGCTTCATTTCTACCGACGCGTTTATCGACACGCTGTACAACTCGCTGACCGGGAGCAAGGACCAGAAATTCATCAAACACAACTAGCCGGCAGCGTGAATGGCGAAGTCTCGCGGGGAGCTTGGGTGGACCAGGCTCCCCTTATTTATTGCTGACCACGAGTTCGCCGTTTTCCACTTTGATACCGCCGATGTAGTCGGGAAGTTTCAGGCGATCATGCTGTTCGGCGAGTTTTTTCTGCAGCGGCCCGTTGACCAGAGCGACCGGGACGTTGAGGTCGCCCACCTTGAATTCGGTTGGCTCAAATGTGGCGTATCCATCTTTGGCGCCGATGTGGCCGGAGACCGTGACCCACACCTGTTTGCCCGCAACTTCGGTGAGGAACTGACCGTGGACGAGGTCGCCGTCAAAGTTGACGTTGTAGTCCTTGATGTTAGGCGTTTCCGTGCCGCCGATGGTGGTGGCGGCGCTAGGCAGCACACCCGCCGCTTCCGCGATCGCCGCGGTGACTTCGCCGGAAGTCAGGTGGACTTCCGCGGGTGCCGCAACCGCCGCCGGTGTGCCAGCTTCGCCCGCCGACGGCTTCGGTTGCTCGCTGGACTGCACCAACTGGCCAAGCTTTTCCTGAAAGGCCCGCGCGTTGGCGGCAGTCGCGACCGGAGACTGTGGCGGTGCGATCGGCTGGGGGCGCTTGAGCACCAGGACCAGTGCGATCACGGCGACAGCCAGCGTAGTGAAGCTGATGATGCGGTCGAGTTTCATGCCGAATGCCCTGTAGGCGGGAGCTACATCATGGTAGCGGGATTGGGGGAGTTTCTCGACGTGACCGTAGTATCAGTCGGTGGTAACTGCCAGCTCGCGACGCTAGGGCGGCGCCAGCTTCTTTTCCAGCAACTCGTTCACCAGAACAGGGTTAGCCTGGCCCCGAGTGGCCTTCATCACCTGACCAACAAAAAACGCCTTCAGCGTGGTCTTGCCGGCGCGGTATTGCTCGAGCTGTTTGGGATTGGCTGCGATCACTTCGACGATCATTTGTTCCAGCGCTCCCGTGTCTGAAATCTGCTGCGGTTTTTCTTCTTCGTAGACCGCGGGAAAATCCTGGCCTCGCTCAAAGCAAAGGTCGTAGAGGTCTTTCAGGATCCTGCTGGAGATGGCGCCCGTTTCCGTGAGATCGGCGGAGAGGGCAACACCCCGCATGGAGATGGGAGACTGTGCGATCTCAAGGCCGCGAGCTTTGAGGCGTCCCATCAGCTCGCTCTGCACCAGGTTGGCAACGCGTTTGGGGTTCTTGGCGGCGCGGGCGGCGGATTCGAACTGGTCAGCGAGTTCGCGGCTGGAGGTCAGCACGCCGGCATCATATTCGGTGACTCCGTACTCGGCGACGAAACGGGTGCGACGCGCCTCCGGCAACTCGGGCAAGTCGCGGCGAATTTCCGCCTGCCACGCTGCATTCACCACCAGCGGCGGCAGGTCCGGTTCGGGGAAGTAGCGGTAATCATGCGCTTGCTCTTTGGAGCGCATGCTGTAGGTCCTTCCCTCTTGCGGATTGTAGAGGCGCGTCTCCTGGGTGATGCGGCCGCCGGATTCAAGGACTTCCTTGTGGCGCGCGATCTCGTAGTCCAGGGATTCGCGGACAAAACGAAACGAATTCACATTCTTGATTTCCGTCTTGGTGCCGAGCTCCCGCTGTCCGGCCGGGCGCACGCTGATGTTAGCGTCGCACCGCAACGACCCTTCTTCCATGTTGCCGTCGCTCACGCCGGTGTACAGAATGATTTCCTTCAGCCGGGTCAGGTACTGGAAGGCCTCGTCGGGTGAAGCCAGGTCGGGCTCGCTGACGATTTCGATCAGCGGTACACCGGCGCGGTTGAGGTCAATGGCGGTGCGGCGGGCGGCGTCCGGGAAGCCGTCGTGCAGGCTCTTGCCCGCATCTTCTTCCATGTGCAAACGCGTGATCCCGATTTTCTTGGGACCGTCCGGGGTTTCGATGACGATGAATCCGTGCTCGGCCAGCGGCTTGTCGTACTGGGAAATCTGATAGCCCTTGGGCAGGTCAGGATAAAAGTAATTCTTGCGCGCAAACACAGAAGTCTCGCGCACCTGGCAATTGAGGGCCAAAGCTGCACGCACGGCAAATTCAACTGCACGGCGATTGAGCACCGGAAGAGCGCCGGGCAATCCCAGGCAAACGGGGCAGACGTTGGTGTTGGGCGGTGCGCCAAAGCGGGTGGAACACGAGCAGAAAATCTTGGTGTCGGTCAGGAGTTGGACATGCACCTCGAGTCCGATGACCGGCTGGTAGGTGGCGGCG
>JBGQDM010000045.1:0-23843 GCA_041495845.1 Terriglobia bacterium
CCTTCCGGGCGGAAACGAATATTGGCGCGACGCGCCTGAAACGATTCAAAGTTCGAGCAGGAGGAAATTTCGCGAAACAGTTGTTGGCTGGGCAGCCACACTTCAATGTCGTAGGTCTTGGCGGAAGAGAAGCCCAGGTCGCCGGTCGCGAGAGCCATCACGCGATAGTGGAGCCCCAGTTTCTGCAGCACGGTTTCAGCATTCCGGGTAAGGGACTCGAGTTCGTCGTAGGAGGTTTCCGGACGCGCGAACTTGACCAGCTCAACTTTCTGGAACTGATGCTGGCGAATGATGCCGCGGACGTCCTTGCCGTAGGAGCCGGCTTCACTGCGGAAACAAGGCGTATAGGCAGTGAGCTTGACGGGCAAGCGCGCGGCATCGAGCACCTCGTCACGATAGAGATTCGTGACCGGAACTTCGGCGGTGGGAATGAGCCAGAGATCTTTTTCTCCGTGGGGCACGCGGAAGAGGTCCGCAGCAAACTTGGGCAACTGCCCGGTGCCATACATGGACTCGGAATTGACGAGATAGGGCGGGAGAACTTCGGTGTAGCCGTGCTCGCGGGTGTGCAGGTCGAGCATGAAGTTGGCGAGGGCGCGCTCCAGTTTGGCGCCCAGGTCCCAGTAGACGGCGAAACGGGCACCCGCAACTTTGGTGGCTCGTTCGAGATCAAGGATGCCAAGTTCGGCGCCAAGGTCCCAATGGGACTTCGGCGCAAAATTGAACTGCGGCGGCGTGCCCCACCGTCGGACTTCGACATTGGCCTCCGCAGAATGTCCTGTGGGCACGCTGGCGTGAGGCAGATTGGGAATGCTGGTAAGAATCTCGCGCAGGCGGGTTTCTTGTTCGGCAGCCGCCTTTTCCTGCTGCTGAATGGTCTCGCGCAACGCCTTGGTCTGAGCCATCTGCGCCGCCGCGTCCTGGCCGGACTTCTTCAAACGCGCAATCTCTTCCGAGGCGCGGTTGCGCCGGGCCTGCAGCGTTTCCACCTGCTGAATGGCTTGGCGGCGCTGGGCATCGACTGCACGAAAATTTTTCAGGACATCCGCCCCATCCATGCCGCGGAGGCGAAGTTTTTCCTCCACAAGGGACAGGTTGTCTCTGACAAACCCAAGATCAAGCATGGGAACTGTCTACTTTACCGGAAATCATGCCGCACAGTCTGCCTGGGTAGTGCGATTCCGACGTCATGTGATGCTTCAGAATATAATGAAAGGCACGGATGGCTCTCCCCTGTGGCACCAAACTCGGCCCCTATGAAATCCTCGCGCTGCTCGGTGCGGGCGGGATGGGCGAGGTGTACCGGGCGCGAGATACGCGGCTGGATCGCAATGTAGCCATCAAGATTCTGCCCGCAGGCCTCGCTGCAAACCGGGAGCGGTTGCGGCGCTTCGAGCGCGAAGCACGCTCGGCATGCGCCCTCAACCATCCGAATGTCGTTACCATCCATGAACTGGGGCAGGACGGCGCGACTCACTATATTGCGATGGAGTTGATCGAGGGGAAGACGCTGCGGCAGTTGCTCCTCTCTGGCCCACTGCCTCTCCAAAAAGCCATTGAAATTGCGTCGCAGGTTGCGGAGGGACTGGCCAAGGCGCATGAAGCGGGCATCGCGCACCGGGACTTGAAGCCCGAGAACCTGATGGTTTCGGAAGATGGATTCGTCAAGATTCTCGACTTTGGCCTGGCCAAGCTCACGGCGCCCAGCACAGATCTGGGAGATTTGCGAACGGCGTCCGAGACTGAGACTCAGCCGGGCGCGATTCTGGGAACGGCGGGATATATGTCACCGGAGCAGGCCAGCGGCACTTCTGTGGACTTCCGGTCAGACCAATTCTCGTTCGGCCTGGTGTTGTACGAGATGGTGACGGGAAAGCGGGCGTTTCAGCGAGGCACGAACGCGGAAACCCTGGTGGCCATTCTCAGAGAGCAGGTGGAACCGATCGCAGTGCGCAACCCTGACGTCCCCGCTCCGCTCTGTTGGGCGATTGAGCGGTGCCTGGCAAAAGAACCTGAGCAGCGCTACGCCTCAACCCGCGATCTGGCGAGGGACCTGGCCGCGATTCGCGACCGTTTCTCGGAAAAACCGGCGCAGCCGATGGAGACCCGCCCCAGCAATCTCCCTGTGCAGCGGACTGGGTTTGTGGGACGCGAAAAAGAAGTGGCCGCCGCCAAGGAACTTCTGCTCCGTCCCGATGTGCGCCTGCTCACCGTCACCGGCCCGGGCGGAATCGGCAAGTCGCGCCTTGCGGTGCAGGTGGCCAGGGGCCAAGTTGAGCATTTTGCCGGCGGCATTCACTTCGTTCCCCTCTCCCCGGTGAGTGATGCGGCCCTGATCCCTTCGGCAATCGCTCAGTCGTTGGGATTCCGGGAGGCGGGGGCCCACTCGCCGCTGGAAATACTTAAGAAGAATTTGCAGGAGTCATGCCGCGCGCCGATGCTGCTTCTCCTGGACAACTTCGAGCATTTGGTCGAGGCCGCATCCACCCTGGCCGACCTGCTGGCGGTGGGCCCTTACTTGAAAATTCTGGTAACGAGCCGCTCGGCCCTGCGTGTGTACGGAGAGCATGAATTTCCGGTGCCGCCGCTGGCGCTGCCGGATTCGCGGTCTTTGCCTTCGATTGAAGTTCTGTCGCGGTGTCCTGCGGTCGAGCTGTTCCTGCAACGCGCGGTCGCGGCGAAACCCGATTTTGAATTGACCCAGGAGAACGCGTCCACGGTCGCGGAGATCTGCGCCCGGTTGGATGGCCTGCCACTCGCGATCGAGCTCGCCGCCTCCCGCGTCAAAGTGCTTTCGCTTGCTTCCATGCAGACTCGCCTGGCCAGCCGCTTGCAACTCCTGACCGGTGGCGCACGGGACCTGCCGCAGCGGCAGCAGACGCTGCGCGCTGCCATCGATTGGAGCTATGACCTGCTGAGCCCGGCCGAGCAAAGACTCTTCCGGAGATTATCTGTGTTCTCGGGGGGATGCACTCTGGAGGGCGTGGAAGCGGTGTGCACCACCACCAACGATATCGATCTGGACTTGCTCGACGGGATGACGTCCATGGTGGACAAGAGCCTGGTGCAGCTGGTGGAGCAAGCGAACGCGGAACCGCGGTTCGTGATGTTGGAGACGATTCGCGAGTATGCTCTCGAAAAACTGAAGGCCAGTGAGGAAGAAGCCCTAACGAAGCGCGCCCAAGCCGCTTACTGCCTGGTTCTGGCAGAGGAAATGGCCGCCGAACAGTGTGACGCCGCGGGGCCGGAATGGCTGGAACGCTTCGCGCTCGAGCATGACAATCTTCGTGCGGGCCTGGAGTGGCTGACCGAAACCGGAGATGCGGAGTGGGGCCTTCGCCTCGGTGCAGCTCTGTTCCGCTTCTGGGAGATGCGGGAGTATCTTGCGGAAGGCAGGGACCGGCTGGGCAAGCTGCTGCAGCTCGCAGGCGCAGCAGCTCCGACCAAGGCGCGTGCGCGCGCGCTTTTTGCTGCCGGCGTACTCGCCGGCGCGCAAGGGGATTACGCCCCCGCGGATGCGCTCCTCATGGAAAGTTTGGATATCGCCTGTCAGTTGGGTGACGACCGGGGAGTGGCTGTCTCTCTCAATGCGCGGGCGGTCACCGCTCGAGACCGGGGTGACATCCCGCTTGCGCTTTCTCTGTTCGAAGAAAGCTTGGAGGTGTGGAGAAAACTGAGCGACCAGCAAGCGGTCGCCCGTTGCCTTAGCAACCTCGCGAATGTCGTCAAATTGCAGGGTGACGGCGCCCGCGCCCGCACTCTCTACGGGGAATGCCTCTCCATATTCCGCAGCCTGGGGGATTGGACCGGAGTGGCCTGGGCGATGAACTATCAGGGCGATGTCGCCCGCGATCAAGCAGACTCGGCAGCCGCGCGGGCGCAGTACGAACAGGGTCTGGCAATCTTCCGGGAACTCGGCGATCGCTGGGGCATTGCGGGCACATTGGCAGACTTGGGCAGCCTGGCGAGAGAGCAAAAGGATTTCTCCACGGCGCACACTCTGCACCGGGAAAGCATCAAACACTTCCGGGACCTGGAACACAAACGCGGAATTGCCCGCCTGCTCGAGTGTTTCGCGTGCTCAGCGGCAGCTCAGCTTGACGCCGAACGTTCGCTGCGGCTGGCCGGCGCGGCGGCGGCATTGCGCCAGAACATTGGCGCTCCACTCACGCCCGCGGAACAGGCCAAACTGGAAGCCATTCTCGATCCGGCACGGCAGGCATTGACCAGCACGTCAGGAGCAACGGCCTGGTTAGAAGGTTGGGCGATGCCGGTCGAGAAAGCGATTGAGGAAGTGCTGGTACCTGAAACTGCGGCCCCCACCGGCGGAATCTAGGTGCGGGGAAGCCGCATGCCAGGGAGATCCAGGACGCAATTACTCCGCGTTGGTCGGGTCCAGGAGCCGGCGGACGGCGGAGATGCGATTGGCAGGAAGTCCCACTCGTTTGGCGTGTTCCCGGATCATCGCCTCGTCCGGAGCCAGGTAGACGCAGTACACTTTGTCGCCAGTTACATAGCTATGAAGCCAGCGGATCTCGGGACCCAATCCCTTCAACACCTCGAGCGATTTTTGGGAGACGCGCTGCAATTCGGCGTCGGATAGGCTTCCGGCCCCCGGGATATCTCGTTCGATCACGAATTTCGGCATGGCAACCCCCTGGTGCACCTATATGCTAGCAGACGGAACCGCCGGGAAAGGGTTGGCCGAAGCTGACCCGGCCAGAAAAATAACTGCAAAACTATATTCTTGAGGATGGCATGGACCTTCGATCGCTGCAGAAGCCGCTGAAAGAGCAATACCGCAACGACCCCCATACATCGCGAATCACTCTCCGCGCGAAGGGCGGGCAGACCGAGGTTCCGGTGACCTGCTCGGTCGATCTCGGACGTGCCATCTACAATGCTGAGGCCCACCAGGGAGTCGGAGGCGGCGGCACCGGCGCCTGTTCCGGAGACCTTCTGCTTGGCGCTCTCGCGGCTTGCGCGCAGATCACTTGTCAGATGGTGGCGGCGGCGATGAACATACCAACCGAACGCATTGAGGTCACGGTGGAAGGAGACTTGGATCTGCGAGGCACCCTCGGCATTTCAAAGGACGTGCCCGTTGGCTTTGAGAGCCTTCGCCTTCGCTTTGATGTTGCTGCTCCTGGGGCAACCCCAGAACAACTGCGTGGATTGCGCGAGAAAACAGAACAATATTGCGTGGTGATGCAGACCCTAGTGCGGCCGCCGAGGCTACAGTCCGAGTGGGTGGATCACGATTGAATCTCCAGCCGTGAACAGGCGCAGGGGCCGCAGCGCGTCATTCCTTAGCCCCCGTGGCTTTGAGCGACATCAAGTAGGCAGTGATGGCTTCCGCGTCCGCTCGCGAGAAGCGATAACCGGGCATCGGGGGACGGGCCGGACTTCCACTGGCTGTTAGGCCGGTCATGAAGAACTTCACCGCCTCTTGGCGAGTCCAACCGCGCAGGCCCGCGATGCTGGTGGATTTTTCCGTCCAGCCCGGAACGGGCACACTGGGCGTAAACATCAGCGGCGCGCCCTGCAGCCACTTTTCCCGAACGAATTCACCCTTTTCACCGCGAGGTGTGTGGCAGTCCTGACATTGACCGGAGCTCTCCACCAGATACTTGCCCTTGGCGATCAGGGAAGACGCCTTGGCGGCGGGTTTGTCGGCGGCCAGGCAGGTGGCCGTCATCCAAGTCGCCAGGAATAACGCGATTGTCGTCTTCAATTTTTCCCTCCGAATTCTGATAGCACGGGCCGAATGATGGGCCCGAACGAAATAACGATGGGCCCAAACGAAATATTGTAACGGACGACGGTTGCTTCCGAGTCCCCTTCCACCCTTGGGCGCAACAAGTCCCCTGTGTAAACTGTCAACACCATGCGACTCCCCCTGCGGATGGTGGTTCTATTCCTGCTGACCATGGGCCTCAGCGGCCAAGGCGCCGGCTCCGCCTACAACGCTCGGCCCAAGCTGGTCGTGGTCATCATCATTGATCAGTTTCGCGGAGACTATCTCGAGCGCTATCGCGAGCAGTGGGGCGATTCCGGGTTTCGTCTGCTTCTGGAGCGCGGCGCGAACTTCCCTTCCTGCTACTACGACTATGCCAATACCCGCACCGCTCCGGGACACGCCACGCTGCTGACGGGAACCTACAGCAACGGCCACGGCATCATGGCGAACGAGTGGTGGGACGCCCGGCGCGTGAACGCCGAAGGCAAAGCGGAACCTGGGATGGTCACTTCCGTCTGGGACGCTACCCGCTCGCTGCTCGGGTACGCGGCACCGAAAAAAGGCGGAGCATCGCCGCACAATCTGCAAGCCACCACCCTAGGCGATGAGTTAAAGCTGGCCACGCAGGGCAAGGCGCGGGTCTTCGCGCTGGCGATGAAAGACCGCGCAGCGATTCTGACGGGAGGCTTCTCAGCCGACCGTGCCTACTGGATTGATCGCGACAGCGGAACCTGGATCAGCTCGGACTACTACGGTGACAAGCTGCCGGACTGGGCAACAGAATTCAATCGCGGCAAGCGGGCGGAAAAATATTGGAACCTGGAGTGGAAAGCGGCAGACGGGACGGTGCTGCGCACCACCACGCCGAAACGGGGCAAAGACGGCTCCCTGACGGGTTTCTATGACATCGTGGGCGCCACGCCCCTGGGCAACGACTACGAACTGGAGTTTGCCCGGGAACTGGTGCTGCAGGAAAAACTGGGCAGCGGACCCGCCACTGATCTGCTGATTATTAGCCTGTCACCCAACGACCTGCTCGGGCACGCGACCGGGCCGGATTCGCGCGAGATGCGCGAGATGGCCCTCAGCATGGACCGGCAGCTCTCAGAGTTTTTCGGCTTCCTCGGTCGTCAAGTAGGGCTGGCCAATGTCTGGCTTGCCCTATCTGCAGATCACGGCGTAGCGCCACTGCCTGCGGTAGCCAGGCAGTTGCGGATTCCAGCCGCCACCCTCGATGGCGAAAAAATGCGCGAGCAACTGAACGACCGGCTCGCCGCCCGCTTTTCACCGGGCAGAAAGCAGGAATTCGTAAAGGCCTTCGACTATCCCGTAGCGTGGCTGGATGCGGCTGCATTTTCCGCCTCAGGAACGAAGGAATCTGAAGCGGAGCGTGCGGTGGGCGAAGCAATGAAAGAACTGGGGCTGCGCGGTTACTACACGCGTGCACAACTAGCTGCGGGCGAAGTCCCGAACACTGAGGAGGGCCGCCGCTTTCTCCACAGCTATGCTCCGCTGACCACCTGGTATGTGCTGGGCGTGCCCGCGCCGTTTGCCGTGGCGGGTAAATCTGGCACCGATCACGCCACACCCTTCTCCTATGACACGCATGTCCCGCTGGCCTTCTTTGGGCTGGCGTTTCAGCCGGGCACGTATCGCACGCACTGCGAGCCGGTCGATCTGGCGCCAACGCTGAGTTCGCTGCTAGGCATCAACGCGCCGTCTCATGCTGTGGGTCGGGTGTTGACAGAAGCCGTGCCCGCACCACGCCGGGTCGAGCCGGAGAGTCATCCTGCTGCCTCAGGACCGGTGCCGTCGCCGAAGCCCGCAGTCTGGAAGATCACGCCCGCCGAAGGAACCGCGCAATGACCACTGCCAGGCCCACCGGCCCCACCCGGACTGATCTCTCGGTACGCTTCTGCGGCCTCGAACTCAAGAATCCGGTCATTGCCGCCAGCGGCACGTTCGGCTACGGCCTCGAATTTGAAGATGTGGTACACCTCGATCGCCTGGGCGGGTTTGTGGTCAAGGGCCTTTCCCGCGAACCGATGACCGGAAATCCGCCACCCCGGCTCTACGAAACCGCGGCTGGAATGCTGAACGCCATCGGTTTGCAGAACATCGGGGCGCAGGCCTTCCTCGATGAGAAATTACCCAAGCTCCGTGCCCTCAAGAACATTGTCGTCATTGCCAACGTCTTCGGTTATTTGCGCGAGGACTACGAGAGAACCGTGCAGATGCTGAATGAAGGTGAGGGCATCGCCGCCTACGAGCTGAATGTTTCCTGCCCCAATACGGCACATGGCGGCATGCAGTTTGGCAGCGACCCGCGATTGCTCGATGAAGTGGTGCGCACCGTGAAGCGGATTGCGCGGCGCCCGCTGATCGTCAAGCTCTCACCCAACGTGACCAGCATTGCGGTGATGGCGCGGGTAGCGGAGGAGGCCGGCGCAGACGCGCTCTCGCTGGTGAACACGTTCGTCGCGATGGCCATTGATGCGGAAACGCGGCGGCCCCGCATTGCCAACGTCACCGCCGGGCTCTCCGGACCGGCCATCAAGCCAATTGCGTTGCGCATGGTGCACGAGGCGGCGCACGCGGTCAAAATCCCCATCCTCGGCATGGGCGGCATTTCCAATGCAGTGGACGTAATCGAGTTCCTGTTGGCCGGCGCAACCGCGGTTCAGGTGGGTACAGCCAATTACTGGGACCCGCGCGCGACCGAAAAAATTGTCGAGGAACTGGAGCGCTGGACCAACGACCGCCGCATTCCACGCCTTGCCGATCTGACCGGCGCGCTGTTGCCGGAAGCTGGACCTTAGCGGTTCATGACCGCCACAATCGCGCCCATCACCGCGTAACACACCATCTGAAATCCCGTGTTGATGAGGAAGAGCCGGGCCGGTTTGCGGGTGAAAACATGGTCCGTCAACTGCACCGTCATGACAAACCCCACCCACATGCCCAAGCCAACCTTCATCCCGTAGCGCGCGCTGTTCACCGTGGTCACCATGACGATTTTGCTGAGCATGGCGGCAGCGACCATGCTGGCCAGGAAAGCGAGAGCGTACATGCCGCCGGCGCCTTTCCGCATTTCCGCCAGCTTGGCTTTGTCGTCGGGGTCGTAGCCCATGGCACGCATCCAGGGCCGGGCAAACAGCAGCGGGGAATACCAGAGGAAGCCAACAACCATGGTGGCAACGGCGGCCAGAAAAACCGGTAGCATGTGAATTCCGAGAACTTGCACGAGTAGCGCCTCCTTGCAGAGACAGACGGGGGAAACCCACGGACTGTATCGCGGATATGCCAGCGGCGTCAACGCCGGGGCAACCATCCGCGCCAGCGAAAGACGCTACCACGAAGGACACGAAGGCGCACGAAGGCAGACCATGGGTGTTGCTCTTGCCTTCCCTTGGTGTACCTTAGTGCCCTTGGTGGTAAAGGGTTTTGCGTTGTCCACCGGGGTGTGACATTTCCGCCGGCCCGGCATCTAATGAACGAGATTAACTACGGGATCAGGAGCTCGAAATGGCGAAAGCAACCTTTGCGGCAGGCTGTTTCTGGGGCGTGGAAGCGGCATTCCGGAGCGTGGCCGGGCTGGATTCCACGCGTGTCGGCTATACCGGCGGGCACGCTCCCGACCCCACCTACGAAGACGTTTGCAACGGCACCACCGGACACGCGGAAGCGGTGGAAGTGGACTACGATCCGGCGCATGTTTCTTACGAGGAACTGCTAAAGGTCTTCTGGGAAAACCACGATCCCACGCAGTGGAACCGGCAAGGGCCGGACTACGGCACGCAATATCGCTCGGCAATTTTCTTCCACACGCCGGAACAGGAAGCAGCCGCACGCGCTTCGAAAGCAACGATCGAGGCATCGGGCCGGTTTCCGCGCAAAATTGTGACGCTGATTGAGCCGGCGACGAAGTTCTACCCCGCCGAGGACTATCACCAGCAGTATCTGGAGAAGCGCGGGCAGAAGGTGTGCCACTTCTAGGGAACTCTCTGCAGAATTGCGGCCTAAACCGTGCCACTCGCTCGTCACCTCCCGTGCAAGCTGCTCCGACCGTTGCCGGCTTGGGCGTCTGCGAAGAAGAAACGGTTCGAGACGTCCTCCCATTTCTTCCCCGCCACCTCCACCAGCGGATAGACAAAGTAATTTAGCGGGCCTTCGGCCTGTGGTGGATTGAGGACGAGATCGCGGCCCATCGAGAACTGCACGCGGTTCACGTCGTGCGCCCCGAAAAAATATTCCTTCTGACTCTGGTTTTTCCAGGCTTCGGAAATATCCACCGGCACCCAGCCATACTTGGAGTCATAAAACTCGGCCCAGCAATGGTAACCAGCAATCTCGCCCGAATGTTTGCTTGCCGGCAACGGAAAGCCAATCTCGAAGCGCGCCGGAATGCGCTGCGAGCGCGCCATGGAGATGAACACAGAATGGAAGTCGGTGCAGTTGCCGCGTTTCGAGTCGCACGCCCATTCCGCGTCGCCACGCCCCCACCCCGTTCCCGACTTGTCGTAACGCATGGTGTTAAACACGTAGTCGTACAAGGCCCGGGCGCGGTCCATGGTGCCGGTGTGACCCCGTACCTGGACTGCGGCGATATCGGCCAGCTTACCGGTGGTGGGCACAAGCGTGTCAGGGCCGAGATATCCGTCGGCCTCTTTCACCGACGCCTTGACGAGATGCGGTTGAATACCTTCGCGGGGTAGCCCAATGCGCTCGTGGCGGATGACGCTATATTCAACATCGAACTTGTATTCAGTTTTCGCCGCTTTCGCCGTGATGCCGTGAAACATCGCGTTGCCATGCCTGGTTGTGCGGGTCTTCTTCAGCGCCAGGTCGCCGGTGACGGAAACGATTTTCACGTCCTGGAATTCGTCGGAATGTGCCTGCGGGAACCAGACCTCAATCTTCTGTCCCGCCGGCACATTGCGCACGCTAAAAGCATAGTGAAAGGTGAACTGGCGGCTCTGTTGCCCGAACCCAAACAACGGCAGCAGGATCAAGGCGAACCACAGGGTCTTGCGCATGCTCGCGGCTCCTAATCTCGTTGCAGACAGTGCTCAGGGAAATGACCGACCGGCCCTTCAGGCAGGAGCTACCGTCAAGTGAAGCCGCGACGAGGAAACATGGCGATGGAAGTAACGAACGAAAATGATATACCACGGGTGCAGCGTCCCGGAATCCCCGCCCATCCTACTGTCCGGAGATTCTCACCTTCAGCTCTTCCGGAATGCGCTGTCGAATTTCTTCGGGCAGGCGATCGTGCACGCGGCGGGCGCCTTCGCGGGCCAGGTCCACTACGGCCAGGGGCGCAGGCGTGGCGACGGCGACCACCAGCCAGGCCAGAATGGAAAGCGCGAAACCAAACAGCGCCGCTAGTTCCAGCCAGAAGGCATGGCGTGGGCCGAAATGCCTGATGACGCCAAACGCCAGCAGAAAAATCACGGCGGAAAGCGAGGCCAGCGCGATCAGGGAGAGATCAATGGCGCGATGCAGGGTACGCTTGCGGCGGCAGCGCTCACAACCCTCGAAATGGCGCTCGTAGTCGCTGCGCATTTCCGGCGCAATACCGGAGATGTCATACCGCCAGCTGGCGAGAATGCTGCCCACGAACTTGTCGCTGCATTGTGCTGCCATCAACCAACCTAGAGCCGGATCGGGGAGAGTGCTTCCGACTGCGATGCCAGCATTACGCGGTTCTCCAGCAGCGAGAGTTGGCCGCTCAAGGCCCGCTCGGCTGCCGCTCGTGCCAGCTCCGGATGGTTGTTGTGCTCGGAGAGGTGAGCCAGAACCAGGTAAGCCGCACTTCCATCATAGTCGCTGGCCAGAAATTCCGCGAGCGCATCATTGGAAAGATGGCCGACGCGGCTCATCACTCGCTGCTTCACCACCCACGGATAAGGACCGACGCGCAGCATTTCGAGATCGTGGTTCGACTCCACCACCAGCACATCGCAGCCCTGGAGTTGGTGCTTCACGCTGGCGGGCAGGTAGCCCAGGTCCGTCGCGACGGCTACTTTCACTCCCTGCGTACGGAAGGTAAAGCCGACCGGGTCGGCCGCGTCGTGCGGAATGGTGAAGGGCATGACGGAAACATCGCCGACATCGAAGCTGTGTCCGGGAGAAAAAGTTTCCAGACGTTCCAACCGGCAAGGCTCGCCTTTGGAATCGCGTGCATCGCGCCGCCAGGCATCGTGAGTCGCACCGCTCAGGAACACCGGCAGCTTGAACTTGCGCGCCAAGCCGTAGAGCCCGGCGACGTGGTCTTTGTGTTCGTGAGTAATGAGAATGGCGGTAAGATCGCGCGGGTCTTCGCCCACCGCGCGCAAACGTTTGACCGTTTCCCGGCAGGAGAGGCCGGCATCCACCAGCAGGCGAGCGCGCTCACTCGCAACCAGGGTGCAATTCCCGCGGCTGCCCGAAGCCAGCACGGTGACGGAAACGGACATGTGCAGAGCATACCCGGAAATGCTTGTGGAATACGAGTGAGTTCAGGATGCGGGGGAAGCGAAGGTAGGAAGCTAGGAGCGTTTTGCTGAACGGCGGCTCGTAGTCGTGCGGGCGGAAAGGCGCTGCTTCCCACCACGCCGCCTGCCCTGCCGGGATGGCTGGATCAAGACCGCAGCGGGAATCTCGAGTTCCTCGTGCAGTTTTCGGATCATGTTCAGCGAGAGCGGGCGAGCCCCTCTCATCACCTCGTAGACTCGCGTCCGCTGGCCAATGATGCCAATCAGCGAGCGATAGTCTTGGTTTTGCTGCTCCAGCCGAAACTTGATGGCGTCAATCGGACTGGGTAGATCGATGGGGTAATGCTCGCGCTCGTAGGCCTCAATCAAAGTCACCAGGACTTCCAGTTCATCGCCGGCAGCAGTCTGCGGAGCCGCGCCCCACAGGGTCTCCACACGGCCCAGGGCCTGATCGTAGTCAGCTTCATTTCGAATCGGTCTAATTTCCATACCTCACCGTCCTGACGTCAATCTCGTCGTACTGGCGGTGTGTCCCCAGCCACTTGATGAAGACTGTTTGGCGCTGATAATTCACCGCTACCACCAGCCGGTAATCATTCCCTTTGATATTAAAGACTACCCGGTCTTCACCGACGATACTGGCGTTGCCGTAGCTCCTCTTTACGTCAGCAGGGGAGGTCCATTTTGCCGCTTGCGCTTCGTGAAACCACGCCTCGAGCGCCGCTTTCACGGCCTTGTGGTCCCGGTTCCCCCGCAACGACTCCGCGAACTGAACCAGCGTTCGGCGCGCAATCACTCTCACGAATCAGGGCCATCGCTACGTGTCCATCATACACTGTGCCCATATTGGGCACAAGTCTATTTCTCCGGCCACAGCTCCCGGATCACCCGGCGCATCACCGCACCCAGCACCGCGCCAGCAATCGATGGAAACAGGGCAAAGAACGCTTCGGAAATCCCCAGGTGGGTAACGCGCTGGCCCGCCAGTTTGTGCGCCAGAATCAAGCCGATAGGAATGAAGGCGGGCACCAGCAGCGCCCAGCGCCACGGATGCGCCGGGCGCAAGAAGGCCAGCAACATACAGGAAGAAGCCACCAGAACGGCGGTCAGCAGGAGATCTTCGACGCGCACCGCCACGTAGCCGACCAGCGTGCCGCACGCCATCCCCGCCAGGTAGTGGAACAGGCTGGACTTGGGGGCTGGAGCGGGATTTGGGGTGCCTGAGTTGTCTGGCATTCCAGCTTTCAGCTTACTCTCCGGCTCCGCACCTGGGTTTCAATACTTGTAAAATCCGCGGCCGGATTTCCGTCCCAGCCAGCCCGCATCCACCATCTTGATCAGCAGCGGGCAGGGACGATATTTTGGGTCGCCCAGGCCATCGTGCAGTACCCGCATGATGTCGAGACAGACATCGAGTCCGATGAAATCGGCCAGCGTCAGCGGGCCCATGGGATGCGCCATGCCCAGCTTGAAGACTTCATCCACCGCTTCCGGCGTGGCCACGCCTTCCATCACCGTAAACATGGCCTCGTTGAGCAGCGGCATCAGCACGCGGTTGGAGACAAAGCCGGGCGCGTCGTTGACCTCGACTGGCGTTTTCTCCAGCTTGACCGCCAGATCGCGCACCACGGCAAAGGTCGCGTCGGAAGTAGCCAGGCCCCGAATCACTTCCACCAGCTTCATCACCGGCACGGGATTGAAGAAGTGCATGCCGATCACCTTGTCCGGACGCTTGGTCAGCGCTGCCAGCCGGGTGATGGAGATGGACGAAGTGTTCGAGGCAAGAATCACTTCCGGACGGCACAGTTGATCGAGATCGCGAAAGATTTCTGCCTTGATCTCGAACTTCTCCGTAGCCGCCTCGATGACAAAATCACACCCTGCCAGCTGCTTGCGGTCGGTTACGGCCGCGATGCGGGCAAGAGCCGCGGCTTTGTCTTCCGTCGTGGTCTTGCCCTTGGCCACTTCGCGGTCGAGGTTCTTGCCGATGGTTGCCAGGCCGCGTTCGAGAAATCTTTGCTCCACATCGCACAACACTACTTTGTACCCAGCGCGGGCAAAGACATGGGCAATGCCATTGCCCATCGTCCCCGCACCGATCACGCCTGCTTGCTTGATCTCCATAAAAAAAACTCCTGCAAAAGGGAAGGAAACGAAAGAGTGTACCACCCGCTGTTAGGCAAATTCGGTGAAGCAATTCGGTGACGCCATCCGCGGGGGTGATCGCGGATGGTTGCCCGCTCCGCCAAAGAAATCGCAGCTCGAAGGGATTGGCGCCGCCAGGTACGAGATCGCAGGCAGCGCCTGACCCGGACGCCGCATCCCACCTAATCAGAACCGGCGGTCAGCAGCGGGAAAATCGCAAGTCCCGGGCGACCCAGACGTACCGGCGGGAGAACGCTATGTCACGCAAATCGGTGTCACGCATGTCGGTGCTACGCGGAACAAAGACGGCGTTGTTGGCAGCCGTGGTGGCGCTTTCGCTGAGTGGGCTGGCGCTGGCCCGTGATGGCGATGGCGACCGAGATCGCGATGATGGGTATTACCGAGGCCGGGGCAATCCGGCGCAGGCGCGTCAATACGGCTACCAGAGCGGCTACCGCGACGGCTATGGTCATGGGCGCGAAGAGGGCCGGGAACGCGATCCACGAGACTTCCGCAGCGAGGACTGGGAGCGGGCCAACCGCGGCTACCAGAACTGGATGGGCCCCTACGGCCAGTTCCGCAACGGC
Source organism: Terriglobia bacterium (assembly GCA_041495845.1). Taxonomy (GTDB): domain Bacteria; phylum Acidobacteriota; class Terriglobia; order Terriglobales; family Acidobacteriaceae; genus JBGQDM01. The sequence goes on from JBGQDM010000045.1 coordinate 14,949, forward strand.
TACCGGGATGGCTACCGCAATGGGTTTCAGGCCGGCTATCGCAGCCTAGGCTGGGGTGGGCGGCGCGGCGATGGTGACGGCGATGCCGACGACCGCTACCGCTGGCGTTGGCCAGCGGTCAACGGCGGCGGATACCTCAACGACCTGGCACATCGCTTCGGCTACGAGGATGGCTGCGCGCTCGCGCGAGAGGACTGGGAGCGGCGTCGCAACTACCATCTCGACCCCCACGACCGCTTTGGCGGCCGCGACCACGGCTACGACAAGAACTACGGCGACAAGCGCCTCTACAAGGACCAGTACACCGAAGCTTTCCGCCAGGGATACGGCAACACCTGGAACGGTTTGCAGGGCAATAACCGGCAGCGCGTATGGCGCTGAGCGGGCTGGGTGAAACACAAAAGCCGCCGGGTAACCGGCGGCTTCTTGCTTGGTGGTCCTCCACAGCTGCGCTTACATTCCCCAGGCCAGCTCCCGCACCCGCTTGCTCGTGACTACAGGCGAATCAGGCGGCAGGTCGAACACGCAGACTCCGTTGAGCACTCTGGTCGGGAGCTCCGCAGAGAGGCCGCGCCGCAATAGTTCCGCCACAGCACGCTCGACGCTGAGCGAGCGGCTTTCTGCGTAGAACTTCACCCGCGCAAGGATGTCGTCATCAAGGCCAATGGTTGTTCGCATCCCAGGAATGGTGACACATTTCCCGAGGGATGCGCGGCACAAATGGAGCCGCCCTGGGGCTACCCTTTGCCCGCCACCTCAATCCGGTTTTCCGCCTGAGCCAGAGCGGCCAGCGAGCGCGGGTAGTCGGTTGCGGGATCGCCGCTGCTGAGCTGTGCTTCCGCCTTCGCTTTGGCGCGGCGGGCACGTTCTACATCAATTTCCTCAGGACGCTCCGCTGTCTCCGCCAGAATCGTAACCTTGTCGGGAAGGACTTCGGCGAATCCCCATGCCACCGCCAGACGACGCGTAAAGCCGCCACTGCGATAGGTGATCTCACCCACTGCCAGTTCGGTGATCAGCGGCGCGTGCCCCGGCAAAATGCCGAGATAGCCGGTACGGCCGGGAACCTGCATCTCCTCGGCCACATCCTTCACCACCAGGCGCTCCGGGGTAACGATTTCGAATTGGAAGGTCTCCGCCATGGAACCCTATGCTGCCTTCTTCATCTTCTCCGCATCTTCGAGTACTTCGTCGATGGTGCCCTTCATGTAAAACGCCTGCTCCGGAATGTCATCGTACTTGCCTTCGACAATGCCGCGGAAACCCTTCACTGTGTCGGCAATCTTGACGTAGCGTCCGGGGCGGCCGGTGAACTGTTCGGCCACATGGAACGGCTGCGAGAGAAACTTCTGCACTTTGCGGGCGCGCGCCACGGTGACCTTCTGATCTTCGCTGAGTTCGTCAATGCCGAGGATGGCGATGATGTCCTGCAGGTCCTTATAAGTCTGCAGGGTACGCTTCACCATCTGGGCCACATCGTAATGGTCCTGGCCGACAATGCGCGCATCGAGGATGCGTGAAGTCGAGCCTAGCGGGTCGACCGCGGGATAAATACCAATCTCGGTAAGCGCGCGAGAGAGCACCGTAGTGGCATCGAGGTGAGCAAACGTGGTGGCTGGCGCGGGATCGGTGAGGTCGTCCGCGGGGACATAAATTGCCTGCACCGAAGTGACCGAGCCTTTCTTGGTGGAAGTGATGCGCTCCTGCAACTCGCCCATTTCCGTGGCCAGGTTGGGCTGATACCCCACGGCGCTGGGCATGCGGCCGAGCAGCGCGGAAACTTCCGAGCCCGCCTGGGTGAAGCGGAAGATGTTGTCAATGAAGAGCAGCGTGTCCGCACCCTCAATATCGCGGAAGTATTCCGCGACGGTCAGCGCGGAGAGCGCGACGCGCAGACGCGCCCCTGGAGGTTCCGTCATCTGGCCGTAAATGAGTGCGGCCTTGGAGTTCGCCGGATCGCCCGGCTTGATGACCCCGGACTCGGTCATTTCCAACCACAGGTCGTTGCCTTCGCGGGTGCGCTCGCCCACGCCGGCAAACACGGAGTAGCCGCCGTGTTGCTTGGCAACGTTGTTGATGAGCTCCATGATGACCACAGTCTTGCCCACGCCGGCGCCGCCGAAGAGACCAATCTTGCCGCCCTTGAGAAAGGGCTGAATCAAGTCGACCACTTTCACGCCGGTCTCAAACATTTCCGCACTGGTAGCCTGTTCGTCGAAAGCGGGGGCCAGGCGATGGATGGGGTGGCGCTCGGTGTGGACGATGGGGCCGAGTTCGTCCACCGGCTCGCCAATCACGTTCATCACGCGGCCCAGTGTGCCCCGGCCCACGGGCACGGAAATGGGACCCCCCAGGTCCACTGCCTGCATGCCGCGCACCAGGCCGTCAGTGGCCTGCATGGCCACGCAGCGCACCCGGCCTTCGCCCAGGTGCTGCTGCACTTCCAGCACGATGCTGATCGGCTGCGGCACCTGAAAGCCGTCGCTGATCACACGCACGGCCTGGTAAATCGGCGGCAGACTGGTTTCGGAAAATTGCACGTCCACGGCGGGACCGGAAACTTGAATGACGCGTCCAATATTCTCTGGCATAAGTATGCTCTCAATCTTGTCGCTGACTGCTAACTCAAAGCGGCGGCGCCGCTGACAATCTCAATAATTTCTTTCGTAATCTTGGCCTGCCGCGCCCGGTTCATGACCAGAGTCAGGGACTCGATCATGTCGCTGGCGTTGGAGGTAGCAGCATCCATCGCGGTCATGCGGGCGGCGTGTTCGGCGGCCACCGACTCCAGCATGGCGTGAAACATCTCATTGGCCACGTAGCGCGGCAGCAGGGTGTGGAACAATTCCGCCGGTGCTTGCTCATAGATGTAATCCACATTGGCAACGCCAAATTGTGCCGCGGCCGCATCCACCGCGCTCGTATCAACCGCGTGCAGGCTGACGCCGGCGCTGCGGGCCGCACCTCCGCGCCGCGCTTTTTCTTCTTCGCTCACTTCTTCCGCCATGAGCACGTCGGATTCGCCAATCTGCTCGATTGGCAAAATCTGGCCCACCACCAGCCGTTGCGAAATCACCGACTTGAATTCGTTGAAGAGCAGGTACACCGAGTCCACTTCCCCGCGGGTATAGCGGTCCATCACGTTGTCCGCCAGCGTCTGTGCTTGCCGGTAGCCCACTTTTCCCAGCACTCCGATATGCTCGCCGGTAATCTGCACCGCAGCGGTGCGTTCCCCAGCTTCTCTGGTCTCCAACACCGCAAACGGCTCATCCAGGCTGGACGTGAGCACGGGCGCAGCCACATAGCGGCGACGAAGAAAGTCGCGCCCTTTCCGGCCCACACACTCGATGTCCACATTTTTTCCCGCCTTGATCTCCAGAAAGCGGGTGGCGGCCTTGTTGATGTTGGTGTTGAATGCCCCGGCCAGACCCTTGTCCCCGGTGACCACGATCAGCAGCGCCGTCTTTTCTTCGCGCTCCACCAGCAACGGATGCAGCGGTTGCCCCGTCTGTGGATCGTAGACTTCCGCTCGTGAGATCAGCGACTTGAGCACATTGGTCAACATCTGCGCGTAAGGGCGTGCGGCCAGCGCGCGCTCCTGCGCCCGGCGCAGCTTCGCCGCCGAGACCATCTTCATGGCCTTGGTGATCTGCCGCGTGTTGGTCACGCTGCGAATCCGCCGCCGGATGTCGAGGATGTTGGCCATTGTCAGCTACTTTGCTCCTGCTTGCCTCTCCGCTACAAAGCGTTGCTTGCATTCCTTGATCAGGTTCAGCATTTCGGTCTTGAGAGCATCATCCAGGGTCTTCTTCTCCATCACCGTCCGCAACAAGCCCGGGTTCGTCGTATCCACAAACTTGTACAGCTCGGCTTCAAAGTCGCGCACCCGGTTGATCGGAAGATCATCGAGGAACCCGGAAGTACCTGCCAGGATGATCAAAATTTGTTTCGAGAACGACAGCGGCGAGTACTGGTTCTGCTTCAGCACTTCGACCAGCCGCTGGCCACGATTGAGCTGGGCCTGCGTGGCTTTGTCCAGGTCGCTGCCGAACTGCGCGAAGGCTGCCAGCTCGCGGAACTGCGCCAGTTCCAGCTTGAGCGTACCCGCCACCTGCCGCATGGCCTTGATCTGCGCGGCGCCGCCGACGCGGCTTACCGAGAGCCCGACGTTCACTGCCGGCCGCACGCCGGAGTTGAACAGGTCAGTTTCGAGATAAATCTGGCCGTCGGTAATCGAAATTACGTTGGTCGGAATGTACGCGGACACATCGCCCGCCTGCGTTTCAATCACGGGCAACGCAGTGAGTGAGCCGCCGCCGTTCTTGTCGCTCAGTTTGGCCGCACGTTCCAGCAACCGGGAGTGGAGATAGAACACGTCGCCGGGATACGCCTCGCGGCCCGGTGGACGGCGCAGCAGCAGCGAAATCTCGCGATACGAAGCAGCGTGCTTGGAAAGATCGTCGAAGATGCAGAGCGCATGGCGCTTGCTGTCGCGGAAAAATTCGCCGATCGCACACGCGGCATAAGGTGAGATGTACTGCATGGGCGCCGGCTCGGAGGCCGATGCGGCCACCACAATGGTGTACTCCATGGCGCCCGCGTCTTCGAGGATCTTCACCACCTGCGCAATTGAAGACCGCTTTTGCCCGATGGCGTTGTAGATACAGATGAGGTCGTTGCCCTTGTTGTTGATGATGGTATCGATGGCCACGGCCGTCTTGCCCGTCTGGCGGTCGCCGATGATGAGTTCGCGCTGGCCGCGGCCAATGGGAATCATCGAGTCAATCGCCTTCAGGCCGGTGGCCATGGGCTCGCGCACCGGTTGGCGGTCAATCACGCCGGGCGCCAGGCGCTCCAGGGGCAGAAATTTGTCGGTCGCAATTGGCCCTTTGTCGTCGATCGGCATGCCCAGAGAATTGACCACGCGGCCGATCATGGCATCGCCCACGGGCACACTCACAATGCGGCCCGTCCGCTTCACCTCGTCGCCCGCCTTGATCTCGGTAAATTCGCCGAGCAAGACCACGCCCACCTGGTCTTCTTCCAGGTTCATGGCGATTCCGGCCACGTTGTGCGGGAAGCTGAGTAGCTCGCCGGCCATGACTTTATCCAGGCCGTGCACGCGGGCAATGCCGTCGCCAAGAGAAATGACGGTGCCAACTTCATCCACCGCGATCTTCGATTCGTAGTTCTCGATCTGCTCGCGGATTAGCTTCGTGATCTCGTCTGCTCTAATCTGTGCCATAGATTCCGTTGTCCGCTCGCAGCCGTCTGCTTTGCGCATCGGGCTGTGAGCTTCTCGCTCCTCAGCTTCTAGCTTGTGGCCAACTGCTCGCGGACTTTTCGCAACTGTCCCGCGATGGAGCCGTCATACACCGTGCTGCCGACCCGAACCACCGCGCCCCCCAGTAGGTTCGCGTCCTGCCGGTAGCGTGCCCGCACCTTGCGCCCGGTCAACTGCTCGACCTGGCGCTCAAGGGCCCGCTTTTCGTCATCCTTCAGCGGGCGGAAGCTGGCAATCTCCGCCTCGGTAAAGCCCAACCGGTCGTTGATCTCCTGCTCCACCTGCCGCACCACCTGCGCCAGCAGGGTGATGCGGCGGTGATCAATCAGCACCGCCAGAAAGTTTCGCACTTCGATAGAGAGTCCGGCGCTCTGCACCAGGCCGTCGAGCACCAGTCGTTTCTGGGCGGCGGGAATCGCAGGTGTCTCCCATGCCTGGCGCAGATCTTCGCTGCTGGCGACCATGGCGAGCATGGTCTGCAACTCGCCGAGCGCCGCCGTCGCATTCAGACGGCGCGCAAACACCACATCGGCAAAGGCGCGGGCGTAGCGGCTGGTCAAGGAAGACATGCTCAGTTCCCGCCCTTTCCGCTGCCCAAGTTCTCGGCGAAGCCGCGCACCAGAGCTTCGTCGGCAGCGGCATCCACCTGGATCCGCTTCTGCGCCAGGGTTACGGCGAGGTCGGCGGCGTGGGCCGTCAGTTCGCGGCGTGCCGCTTTGGCGGCCGAGGCAATCTCCTGCTCCGCGCTCTCCACAATCTTCTTGCGGTCATCGTCAGCGGAAGCACGCAACCGCTGTTCCTCGGTGGCGGCTTCCTTTTCGGCAGTCGCGCGCATGGCGGCAATTTCGCTGTCCAGTTTTCCCAACCGCGCTTCAATGCCCTCCAACCTCTGTTGCGCTTCTTCCCCGGTGCGGCGCGCCTCGTCCATGGCTTTGCGAATCGATTCCGTGCGGCTGCGGAACATAGCCGGAAGATTGGAGCGCAGCCCCCAGAAAACCAGTCCGGCAATGATGGCAAAGTTCAGGACCACGCTAAACCAGTAGGCGCCGTTCGGAGTCAAGCCCAGCAGGCGTCCCACCACCCGTACGGACGGCGAATGTTTGAAGGCTTCGTTCTCGTCCCCGGCGGCTTCCTTGCCACTTTCGGAGTGTGCGGGCGCTTTCCCTTCGCTCACGCCATCCGCGGCAGGCGCCGCTTGCCAGGCTAGCGCGGGTGCCGTCGCCAGAAGCGCCAGCGACAGAAGTCCCAATAGAACGAAACCGAACGAGAAAATGCGTGGGCCCGGGTGCTTCATTGGCCTCCGCCCGCGGGAGAGGGTCGCGACGAAAACGGTTGCATGACGGCGCGAATGATTTCTGCTGCCAGACGCTCCACTTCGCCTTGCAGCTGACCGCGCGCTGCGGTCTTTTCCTGTTCCAGCGTAGCCTTGGCCGCTGCCACCTGCTGCTGGGCCCGGGTACGCGCTTCAACCAACACGGCTTCCCGCGCTTTCAGGGCCGCCTGACGCCGCTCCTCCTGCCCCCGGAACATGGCGGAGCGAGCCGCGCGCAGTTTGCTCTCGTATTCCGCTGTACGGGCCTCGGCGGCAGCGATGTCCGCCCGCGCCTGCGCCACCGCGCCTGCGGTACGCCGATGCCGCTCTTCCAGCACCCGCGCCAGTGGCTGATGCACCAGCACGCGGTAGAAGAACATCAGCAACATCACAAAAATAACGGTAGGAACCGCCCCGAGCAGTAATTCGCCAACCTGTTTGAGCGTCTGATCCATGCTGAGGGCGTGTCAGAACCGGGCTTGCCAGAACCTGAAGAAAGGCTTTACGGAACCGTTAAGGCTAACACCCTGATACCACAGTGTCAACGCGGGGAGGCGGGCCCAAAATCGCGCCCCCAGGCGGGACGCGACGACCGCAACCAGCCCAACTTCTGCTTGACTTCCGCCCCAGCGGGTCTACCATAAAGGCATCACCTCCGATCCAGTTCAGGATCGAATGGGCCGCTAGCCAAGAAAAGACACCGCTTCTTGGCTGACGGCCCGTTTAAGCGACCACCCACTCTCCCACCCGCCGCAGCAGTGATTCCGGGGCGTCCGCCTCCATCTCCACCATGCCTTCCCGGTATTTCCGCCCGTGGATGCGCGCCCGGCTTTCCATCAGCGCCAGCGCCCTCCCCTCACTTTGGGGGATGCGGAGCTTCACCCGCCGCACCGGATCCTCGTGGACCATGGAGTCAATCCGGTCGAGCAGCGTGGTCAGGCCAATTCCCTTCACTGCGGAAACGTGCACGGTGCCGGCGTCATCGCGCAAGGCGTCGCGCTGCCCGGCCGGCAGCAAGTCCAACTTGTTCTTCACGTGCAGGCGGGGCTTCTGATGCGCTTCGAGCTCGCGCAGCACTAACTCGACTTGCGCATCCTGCTCTGCCGCCGTGGGGGTGGCGGCATCGGAGACGTGCAGAATCAGCGACGCGCGTTGCACTTCCTCGAGCGTGGCGCGAAAGGCCGACACCAGCGTGTGGGGCAGGCTGCGGATGAAACCCACCGTGTCTGACAGCAGCACTTTGCGCTTCGAGGGCAGCGTCACTCCGCGCAGCGTCGGGTCGAGCGTGGCAAACAGGCGCGAAGACTCGAGCACGCCCGCCTTGGTCAGCGCGTTGAACAGCGTGGACTTGCCCGCGTTGGTGTAGCCCACAATGGCCACCACCGGCATGGGCACCGACTCCCGCCGCTGCCGCTGCTGGCTGCGGATGCGCCGCACGTTTTCGATCTGCTCTTTGACGTGCCGGATGCGCCGGTGGATTTTGCGGCGGTCGGTTTCCAGCTGCGTTTCGCCAGGGCCCCGCGTGCCGATACCGCCGCCCAGTTGCGACATCTCGATGCCTCGTCCCGCCAACCGTGGCAACAGATAGTCGAGTTGCGCCAGTTCCACCTGCAATTGGCCTTCTCGGGTGCGGGCGTGCCGCGCAAAAATGTCGAGGATGAGCTGCGTCCGGTCAATCACTCGCGCCGTCAGCGCACGCTCGATATTGCGCTGTTGTGACGGGGTGAGATCATGATCAAAGAGCACCAGGTCCGCCGCCACCGAAGCCACCGCGCCGGCAATCTCCTGCAACTTGCCTTTGCCAATCAGGGTGGCGGGATCGGGACGATCCCGGTGCTGCAGAAATTCTCCCACGATCTCGGCACCCGCACTCTCCGCCAGCGCCCGCAGTTCCTGCAAAGACTCTTCCGCGCTGAATCGAGGAGCAGCCGGGGCGGCAGCGCCGTTGGCACGGGGCCTGGCCGCATCGCGGGAAGCCGCGGCCTGCGCGGGCAGCGTTTTCTGCGATCGCGACCCCGCCGGCTTGCGCACGCGGTAATCCACACCCACCAGAAACGCCCGCTCCGGGCGCACGGCGGTCTCCACGCCGCGCCGCCCACGAGGTCGACGGCCGGGAATCGTTGCTTCGGAACGCGACAAGCTTCTACTCTACGCCTCCGGCGCGCTGCTGCCGGCTTCCGCCGCAGCCGCCGCCCGCGCCTCCACATGCGGCGCCGTCCGGTGCTCGCCGTGCGGCCGTGGCATCACCACCGTGGAGATGGCGTGCTTGAAAATCAGCTGTTCCTGCCCGCTGGCCTCG
>JBGQDM010000046.1:0-23490 GCA_041495845.1 Terriglobia bacterium
CGCTTTTTCCGGTGGATGCAAAGCGCGCTTGTGTGGCGCGGGCGCCCTCGCCCCACACCCTGTCATTCTGCGGAGCGCCCTTGCATCTTCCTGCGCGAACAACGAAACTCAGAGCATGCCCGTTCCTCTCTCGCTTGAGGGCCGTGTGGCCCTGATTACCGGCGGTTCGCGCGGCATTAGCGCGGCCACCGTGCGCGCATTTGCCGCTGCCGGTGCGCAGGTGGTTTTCAATTACCAACAGGCCAAGGCCGCCGCCGATCAGCTCGTTGCCGCGTGCGGCGCCGCCCGCACTCATGCCGTCGCCTGCGATCTCACCGGCACGGAAACCGCCGCGAGCCTGATCTCCGCTGCGGTGGCGCGCTTCGGCCGCCTGGACATTCTGGTCGCCAATCACGGCATCTGGCCGGCGGAAGATGTTGGCATTGACCGCATGGCGGACGCCCAATGGCGCCGCACCCTCGCTGTGAATCTCGATGCCGTCTTCGCGCTCGTCAAGCACGCCGTCGCGCAGATGAAACGCCAACCCCGCCGCGGTTTCGCGACCGGCCACATCGTGCTGGTCAGTTCCACCTCCGGCCAACGCGGCGAGGCGTTTCACGTGGACTACTCCGCCAGCAAGGGTGCGCTCATCAGCATGACCAAAACGCTTTCCAGCGAGCTGATTCGCGACGGCATCTACGTCAACAGCGTCGCGCCCGGCTGGGTTGACACGGACATGTCGACCCCGGCGCTGGCCGCCCCGGATGTGCAACAGGAAATCCTGCGCCACATTCCCATCGGGCGGGTGGGACGTCCGGAAGAGATTGCCGGCCCCATTCTTTTCCTTTGCACCGAACACGCCAGCTTCATCAGCGGGGAAATCTTTAATGTGAACGGCGGCGCGGTTTTGGTGGGATAGCCGGCAGGCAGCTAGAATTGCCCTGGTAGCGTCTAAGCTGGAGAGGGAAGTTCATCATGCTGCGTTGGTTCATTTCCGTCGTGCTTTCGATTGGCGCTGTGGCGCAGACCTCTCCCGCTCCCACCAAGCCCGCTTCCGACAACGAGAACTCCCGCCAGGCGCAGGCCCTGATTGCCAAGGCGATTGAGGCCCTCGGCGGCCAAGCCTATCTGACCTCGCAGTCGCGCCGCGAACAGGGACGCACGTATTCCTTCCATCACGGGCGGAGTAGCGGCGTGGGGTTCCCCTTCGTCGCTGTCGCCCGCTATCCCGACAAGGACCGCATTGAGCTGGTGTCCAAGCAGACTTACTACGTTGTCGGAGGCATCATCCCGCTCAAAAACAAATTGGACTTCGTCGTTTTGCACGTTGGCGACAAGGGCTACGAGATCACGCCCGACCAGACTACGGCAGAGGAACCGAAGAGCACCGCCGAATTTATCCGCCGTCGCGAACACTCGCTCGACGCGCTGCTGCGTCGCTGGATCAATGAGCCGGGCGTGGTTTTTTTCTATGACGGAACCGCGGTGGTGGATGGAAAAGGCGCGCAGTCGGTCACGGTGATGAACGCCAAGAACGATGCCATCACCTTGTCGCTTGACCAGTTCACCAACTTGCCGCTCAAGACCAGCTACACGTGGCGCGACACTACCGACAAACTGCGCAACAACGAGGCCGTGGCCTACGACAATTACAAACTGGTGCAGGGGATCATGACACCCCACTCCCTCACGCGCTTCTACAACGGCGACATGGCGCTACAGCGCTTTCTCACCACGGTCATCTACAACCAGGATGTGACGGATGCGCTGTTTGAAGTAAAAGGGCCGGTGCGCCCCGCGAAACCGTAATCGCCTGAGTGTGTCAGCCGTCAGCAGTCGTGGCGGCAAGCCGGTGCCCGCAATAAGGGCCGTATCGTGCCCTGTGTCCCCACCCTCTTTCCCGCCACGAAGTGTGTCTAATTTGCCACATCATGGATTTTGACTCTGGCGATATCCTATTTGAGTTCAAATACATACCAACCTAGCTTTGATTTCGGAACAGACAATTCGTGCTGCCGTCGCTTGCTCTGGTGTCGGCCTGCATAGCGGTGCCCCGGTAAATCTGCGGCTGGTGCCCGCGCCGGTTGGAACCGGGATCGTATTCCGCCGGACTGACCTTGACGATTTCGAGATTGAGGCTCGCGGCAGCAACGTGGCCCGCGTCAGTTACGCCACCAGCCTGATGAAAAAAGGCGTGCTCATTTCCACCACCGAGCACCTGCTTTCGGCGTTGATCGGCACCGGAGTCGACAACGCATTCGTGGAACTCGACAATCTGGAGTTGCCGATCCTGGACGGCAGCGCTCTCCCCTTTGTGGAAATGATTCAGCGGGCCGGGGTGCGGCGACAGCGGCGGCACCGCAGCTATCTTCGCGTGTTGCAGCCGATCGAGCTGCGCGAAGGCTCCAAGTTCCTGGCCATCTATCCTGCCGATACTTATTCCGCTTCCTACGCGATTGATTTTCCGCACCCGCTGATCGGGCGCGAGTCGTTTACCGTGGAACTATCGGGCGACAGCTACCTGACGGAGATTGCGCCGGCGCGCACTTTCGGGGCGCGTCACGAAGAGGAAGCCATGCGCAAGATGGGGCTGATTCGCGGCGCGTCCCTGGAAAACTGCATTGTGCTGAGCCGGGAAGGGATTGAAAATCCTCCGCTGCGTTTTCCCAACGAATTTGTCCGGCACAAAGTGCTGGACCTGTTTGGCGATCTGGCTTTGATCGGCCGGCAGATTCTGGGTCGCGTGGTGGCCGACCGCGCCGGCCACGCCATGCACACCGCGCTGGTTTCCCGCATCCTCAGGGATCCGTCGCTCACTGAGGAAACTCATCTGGAGACAATTCCGGCGGCACCTCTGCCGGCGCCGCTACCCCCGGCCGATTCCACAGGCCTGGCCGCCGCCCGCGCTGCAAAGTAAAGATTTTCCGGCACTTGCGGATATGACTTGTGGGGCGCCGCAACTTTTCTGCTCTCCTGGGGTTAGAACAAACCGCCTGTCTTCCCAGGACAGAAAATCAACCTACCTTGTGGAGAATCCCCCAATGAAGAAACTGCAGCATGTGTTGGTAGCCGTAACGCTCCTGTTTGCTCTGACGCTGCCCGTCAGCCTGCTGGCGCAGCAAGCGCCCGCGGTTGTGCCGGTGCCGGCGAAAAAGGGCGAGCACCATCCCGTGATCTACAAATCCATCCACGAACTCGAGCGCGTGAAGCAACAACTGGAAACCGAGGCGGCACACGACTTCGAGGGTCACCGGAAGGAAGCGATCGCGCACATTGATCAAGCCATCGAGCAGCTGCACAAAGCGCTGGAAGCGGACAAACACTAAGGCTGTTCGGGCTGCTTTTCCGGGCGGGGCAGAAATGCTCCGCCCGATGTTTTTGCGTGCATCACATGGGGTTTGCTCGGCGGTCGAAGGTCGGCCACGACTGTCGCTACTTCTTGTTTCCGGGCTTGGCCTTGCCCTCGGCGAGGTTGGCCAGGTCCGAATTATTGCGGGTGAACTGCTCCAGCAGCCAGTTCTCGAGCAACTCCTTCGCGTTTTTGGGCGGATCGAGGAATTTCACGCCGGCCTTGCCGCGCTCGTCGGTCCAGGCCAGGTCGGAGCGCAACTCCATTTCGGCGCGCATGCCGGGGAGCAGGAAGGTCACCGTCGAGAGTATCTCCTGTGGCATCGGCTTTTCGAAGCGCAGGGCCATGCCACCCTCGCTGATATTGGTCGCTGTGATTTCCACTTGGGCGCCGTTGCTGAACACCGCGGTCACCGGAATGTCCACTGGGTGGCGGTAGTAGCGGCGGCGTTCGCGCGCCATCATGCCGACGGCGGCGTGGGCGCAACGCATCGCATTCAGCGCCGAGATGGGTTTCTGCAGCACGAAGTTTGCGCCCATGTCGAAGGCTTGCGCCGTGGTGGTGCGGCCGTTGAGCACGGCCAGTGATACGGAACTCTTGTTGGCGGTGGTCGTTCTCACGCCGCGCAGCACTTCCAGCGCACCCTGCAGATCGTCGCAGTCCACGATGACAGCGTCAAAGTGCTCGGTGGCGAGAATCTCCGTGCCGGCATGCGGCCCCACGCACACCTCCACCGCCACCGAAAAGCGCTCGAATGCCGGCTGCAGAACACGGATCAAGTCGGTGTCGCGGCTGACGAGGAGAGACTCCAAGGCCATGGTGCAGATTCTAGGGGTGGAAACAAGCTTCCGGCTAATGACCGAGGTAATCGGGGAACCGAACGCTCAAGACCCAGCGCCTGAGGGCGCCCCACGACGTACCTACGGCGTGCCCTGATACGAAGCTCACTGGCACCAAGCGGCTAAGTTTCAATCCCCACGTAGCAGATGCGGCCGATGATGTAGTCGGCGGACTTGGCGCCGTCGTCCATGGGCAGCACTTCCACGGGATAGGCATGGTTGTGTGGCCGCAGCACCAGGTAGTCACCTGCGACTTCCACATATTTCACCAGGCAGTTCGCACCTTTGCGCACGGCGTACATGTTGAAATCGCCTTTGCGGTAGGGTTTGAGCGAGTTGTAGTGCCGGTCGACCAGCACCGTGGCGCCGGGTAAGAGACGTGGATACATGCTCATGCCTTCATGCCCGTCCACGCGAACCAGTACGAAACGCTCCCAAAGATCACGATCGCCTTCCACTTCCGGGCGCAGCTTTTTGAGGAAGCTTTTCTTGAACTTGAGAATTTCTTTCACGTTGCCGCTGGTGATGGAGGGTTCGGAGGCGGCGACTTTGCCTTCCACCAGGAGCACGTTTTCAAATTCGTCCTGACTGGGGGGCAGGATGGTGGCGCGCTTGTTGACTTCGGAGGGATCGAGCAAGTCGAGCACCGAGAGGTGCTGCGTGGCCAGCACGCGATCCATCCCTTCCAGGCTAAGGCCCCGTTTGCGGTTGAGGAAATTCGAAATGTGGGCCTGCTTGAAGCCGGTGACCTGCGCCAATCGGAGTCCGGTGAGGTCGCCTTCCTCGATACGTCCCAGCAGCGCCTTGCGCAAATTGTCCTGGAGCACGCGAAATTTCATGGCCGGAGTATAGCACGACCTAATAGCTATGAGCTACAAAAGTAGGCACCCAAAATGGAACCCAGCAATATTTGTCTTGACGCTAAATTCTGCAAGCTATAGCGTCAGGGCTAGAGTCAACATTTTCGAGTAAGACAGGACAAGCCATGCTGCCAGTAGCCAAATCGGAAGATAAAGACAGCGACTTCCTGGAATTTCGCCGCAAGGTGCGTTCCGCCGAGGTATTATCCGCGGCTGTGGAGCGCTTGTTGCGGGCGCTGCAGTTCACCGGGCGCGTCAGTGTGGTAGTGCAGAACGGACGCGTCTTGAAGTCCGGCTACGAGGAGGGCTACTTTACTCACCGCAGCCGCGAGGCTCCGCCCGAAGTCTGAGATCGGGCCACTAACGGCTCCGGGTACGAATAACGGGCCGCGACAATTACATAACCTAAACAGGTCGTCGCAAGAGAAGCGAGCCCTGTTCCGGACTCCGGAGCAGGGCTCTTTCTTTTGTCGTGCGGCCGTAGAAAGAAAGCGCTATGTCAAACGCGAGTCTTGGAGTCCGGTTTGAACTTAAGTATTGCGAGGTCTGCGGCAGTCTGCTGGTGCGGCCTTGCGGGTCGCAGGCTGTCTACTGTGCCTGGTGCGAAGTGCGCATTGGGCAAATTGCGCGCCGGTCCGCACCCCGTCCGGGTGGCAAAGGAAAAAGCAAGGCCATCCTGCCTCAGCTCGAAGGGTGCATCGGCATTGTTCCCATGGCGATGGCGACGGACGGAGGGTGGTCATGAGCGCCCTGGCAGCGTGTGTCTCCCTGTTGGCCGGCGGAGGGCCGCGTCCGGAGCCGCCAGGCAGCGGCTCGGACGCCGCCATCTACCGGCGTTCTACGGCGCGCCTGCTGCGCCGCTATATGAAACTTTCGCTGGAGACCGGCCGCTTACCCTCGCCGCTGGGGCAGTTGCACTTCCGGCAGCGGCTTTCGAGCTATCCATTGCACACCTTCGAGGATGCGGTCATTTTTGTCCACGACGTGGAGGGATGCCTGAAGCGGCTCGATGTTTTCGAACAGCAGGTACTGGCGCACTGCGTGTTGCAGGAGTACACGGCGGAAGAGGCGGCGGGCTTGCTGGGTGTAACCTCCCGGACAGTGGAGCGGCGACTGCCGCAGGCGCTGGACAACCTGACGGGAATCTTCCTGCAGCGCGATTTGATGGAGCGCAGGGTGGAGCCCGAAAAAACTTGTCAAGAGGGCAAAAGCGACGATTTGTTTCTAAGTGGAAGCAAAGACGGCAAATAAATATTTGGTGATGGTGTCGGAATGCCCCATTGTGATTTGGTATTCTAGATTCAAGAGTGAGAAAAACTCTTCTTGGGGCGCACACAGAGTGCGCCCCAGTTTATTTGTGGGGACCATGGAGAGAAAGAAACGCAACAAGAAGAGCAAGTCAAGATCGCCGAAGAACAAGAAGGCGCTGGCTGCGAAGAATCCGGTGACGGTGCAGGAAGCGCGGCGGCAACTGGTGCGACGGGTGAGCGAGAACTCCCCGGAAATCACCGAGGCGGTGATTGATGAGGCGCGGAAGGGAAATTATCTGCCAGCAAAATTCTTGTTTGAGGCTGCCGGGCTGACAGGGGCTCCGGCTGAAGGGGAAGAAGCTGGGGGGCACGAAGGGCTGGCTCGGCAGTTGATGGAGCAATGGAAACTGGGCGAAGAGACTGAAGCCGCGGCGGCGGCGAAAACGGAAGACGCGAGTGCGAGCGGGGAAGAATAAATCCCGTAGAATACAAGCGGCGTCTGCGGTGGAGATGAGGCGATTGCGCAACGATGGATTTGACTTGGATTACGGGCAGGATTGCAGTGGGCGGCGGGATTTGGAACGACAACAACATGGCGCTGGTGGCGCGCAGCGGCGTCACCCACGTCATTGACATGCAGATTGAGTTCGACGACCGGCCGCTGGGCGCGCATCACGGCGTCGAAGTGTTATGGAACCCGGTCGACGATGACTTCCTGCCCAAGGCGGCGGAAGTGTTTGAGCGCGGGGTAGGGTTTGCGATGGAAGCGCTGAGTGAGCCGGGATCGAAACTGTTTATTCACTGTGCTGCCGGGATTCATCGCGCGCCCATGATGGCAGCAGCGCTGCTGGCGGCGATGGGCTGGACGATGGAGCAAGCCATTGAATTGATTGAGGCGCGGCGGCCGGTGGTGGAGTTTCCGGGCGTGTACCTGGAGAGTGTCAGGCGTTTTCTAGCGCAGCGGGGTGTGGGCAGAGATCCCGGCGGTCCTGGCAAACGCGCGACGAACCCGGCGCGGTGAGTGTTCTCAGGCGGCAGCGATGCGGTCAACAAATCTGAAAGCCGCCGCCAACCAGACACAGAACGAGATGGGAAACAACGAGGCTGGCGCCGCGTGGGTGCCGGTGTGCGCGCGGGATGGGAAGCGGCCGGATGCCAAGATTGCAGGAGGCACGATGAAACGGGTGCAGCGAAGTGCGGTGCGGTGGATGAGTTGGGTGCTGGTCACGGGCCTGCTGGCAGGAACGGGAGAGGCGCTCCCCCCGGCCACGACGACGATCAGCGACGTGGTCTACCGAGCGAATGGAACACCCGCGTCGGGCACGCTGCTGATCACGTGGCCGGCCTTTACCACGGGCGACAGCAAGCCGGTGGCCGCGGGGACGATGAGTGTGACGGTGAGCGCGGGGGGCGCGGTTTCGATTCCGCTCGTGCCCAACGCCGGCGCGACGCCGGACGGGACGTTCTACAGAGTTGTCTTCAAGCTGGACGATGGGACGACGAGCACGGAGTACTGGGTGGTGCCGACGACATCGCCGGTGACGATCGCGGCCATTCGCTCGAGTGTTGTACCGGCGAGCGTGGCGATGCAGCAGGCGTCGCGGCAGTATGTGGATGCGCAGGTGTTGGCGAAGGCAACGGACGCGGCGGTGGTGCATAAGTCGGGAGCAGAGACGATTGCGGGAGCGAAACAGTTCACGTCGGCGCCAACGGTGCCGCAGCCGGCACAGGCGACGGAGGCAGCCAACAAGGCGTATGTGGATGCTTCCGTCGCGGCGGTAGGGGCGGGAGCGTTTGTCTCGAAGAGCGGCGACGTGATGTCGGGGCCGTTGAATCTGAGCGCGGATCCAGTGGCGCCAGCGCAAGCGGTGCGGAAATCATATCTGGATCTGCAACTGAGCGGGAAAGCGGATCGGGTGGCTGGGCTGGTGCCGCTAACGCAGCTGGGCGGTGGGGCAACGGACGCGACCAAGTGCCTGCACGGGGACCAGTCGTGGGGAGCGTGCGGGTCCAGCGCGAATGCGACGCAGATACTGGGAAAGAACATTGATGCGGCGGCGCCGGCGAAGACCGGGCAGAGTTACACGTGGGACCAGGGTCCGCAGAGCTGGAAGGTGCAGGACAGGTCAGAGTTTGACGTGCGGGATTGGGGCGTAAAGTGCGACTCGGCGACGGATGATGCACCGGCGCTGCAAGGGATGTTCAACGCCATCCTGGCGCAGACGCAAGCGAACTACACCGGAGCGACGGTGCGGTTTCCGGCGAACCTGCCCAACAAGTGCGTGCTGAACAGCACGGTGACGATTCGGGGATGGGGCATTGACATCCGGGCGCATGGGGCGCGGTTCCAGTGCAACATGAGTTCGGGCGGGTGTTTCTTCTTTGGGTTGACCACGAACTCGAACGATACGCGGAGCGTTTCGTGGAGCGGCGGCATTTTCTTTTCTGGAGTGAACAACGGCACGAACTCAGTGTTTGTGGACAACTCGCAAAGTGCAACGATACGCGATGTGGTGGCAGGGGATGCGGGCGGAGCGCAGCGCTTCGGACACTTTATTGAGAACTGGGACGACGAGAACCAAGAGATCAATCATCTGAGCATGAACGGCATCGGGCACTTTATCCGGTGCGACGCGACGTTTTGCGGGTCGGCGATTTTTGCGCCGGGAGGTTTCGGGGTGCATCCGGGGATTGGGCATGTAACCAACGCGGACCTGGGGATGCAGTGTGGCGGCAATGCGATCGAGTGGCATTCGGGGAACGAGCTGGATGTGAGCAACTCGGTGATCCAAGGATTTACGAAGTACGGAATCCTGTATGACCGGAACGATGGGTTTGAGTACGAGTTTGTGCTGAACTCGGTGTACTTCGAGGGGGGCGGCTGTTCCAACCCGGCGGGCAATGTGGGGCAGGCGAACGTGATCATGCAGGGTGCAACGACATTGATCCTGCGGGGCGGGGCCATAACGAACAACATGCCGCGGTTCGCTAACAATGGAGCGAATGCCCGACAGTACTACGTGGTGCCGTACGATGCCGCGGGGCACGTGGGCAATCCACTGCCGCTGGGGACGGCGAATTCGGACAACGTTACCCCAATCACGGTGGTGTGGCCAAAGATTGCCGGAGCAGCGAAGTACGACGTGCTGGTATTGAGGGTGGTGGCGGCGTTGGGAGGAGATGCACCCTACGGATCGGGAAATTATGCGGCGGCGACGAATGTGTTGCAGTCGTCGTGCAGCGCGCTGAGTTGCCAGATCACGGACAATCCAGCGCTGACACCGGCGAGCTACTCGGTGCCAGGAGTTTATGTGGTGGGCTGGTATCCGAAGCTGGATTTCTGGCCGGGCGGGATCGTGCTGTCGCCCCAGGTGGACACGGGGAACAGCTACAACATTGCGGCGTATGACGGGCAGACGGTGCCGCAGATCGTCAATGTGGCGCGGACGACGGACATGAATGTAAGAACGCTGGGGCGGCGGGACAATGCAGCAGCGACGCCCGCGGTTTTCAATCTGTCGGGAGTGGGTCAGCTGTTCTCGTATTGGCCGGAGAGCGGAAGTCCAGGAATGGTGGGCACACTGTTGTATGGTTCCTCGGAGCCGTACTCGGGATTTGGAGCGCCGAAAAAGGGGCGAGTGAACTTCGGAGGATATTCCTGGGACAACAATTTTGTAACCGACCTGGTGACGTGCCGGGATTCGAACCTGCTGCACACGCTGGCAAGTTCGATCTACCGGCCGACAGCGGACGCGGCGGATTGCGCGCTGGGAGTGGTGGGGAGCGACACGGGGTTTCTGCGGGCGAAGAGCGCGTGGCGGTTTTATTTCAACGCGGTGCCGAGCGGGGTCGGAGACACGAATGCGATCGTGCTGAACGGCACGGGAATCAACTTGCCAGCGGGCAGTACATACAAGGTAGGCGGGGCAAACCTGGTGCCGTTGACGGCGAAGGGTGACTTGCTGGCATTCGGGAGCGCAGCGGCGCGGGTGCCGGTGGGGAGCGATGGGCAGTGTCTGGTGGCGGACTCGACGCAAGCAACGGGTTTGCGGTGGGGGTCGTGTCCGAGTGGGGGCGGGAGTGGGAGTCCGGGCGGGCTGAACACCGATGTGCAGTTTAATGACAACGGAAGCCTGGGGGGAGTGGCGGGGTTCACTTTCAACAAGCTGACGGGGGACTTGACGCTCGCAGGGACACTGACGGCTACGGGGATTCAGACGACGGGCAGCGGAGCGTGGAGTGTCGAAGGGTCGTTCGCGACGATGGCGGCGCCGACCGCGGGCCAGTCGAAAATGGGATTTGGAGCACTGGGCCAACTGCAGGTGGCCGAGAACGGCTCCTCCACATTCTTCGATCTATCGAAGGCGGGGCACGTGCACACCGCGGCCGACGTAACCAGCGGGACGCTTTCGGCAGCACGGTTGCCGGTGATGGGCGCATCGGGGACATCGCATGCGGCTGGGGCAGCGCCGGACCCTGGAGCGACAGCGGGAACCACACGGTATCTGCGGGAAGATGGGACGTGGGCGACGCCGGCGGGCGGGGGTGGGGCGGCCAGTCCGGGCGGCAGCGCGACGCAGGTGCAGTTCAACGATGGAGGAAGTTTCGGCGGCGACAACGGGTTCAGCTACGACAAGGCGACGGGGAACCTGGCGGTCGGTGGGTCGGTGACGGCGACTTCGTTTGTGACGAGCGGGGTGGGGCCGTGGTCGGTGGAAGGGGCGTTCGGGACATTGAGTGCGCCGTCCGCGGGAAAGTCGAAAGTCGGATTTGGAACGAGCGGGCAGATGCAGGTGGCGGAGAACGGCGCATCGACATTTGTCGATGTAGCGAAGGTCGGGCACACGCACACGGAGTCGGATGTGAGTGGGCTGGTGAGTGACCTGGCGGCCAAAGCGCCGCTGGCTTCGGCGGCATTCACCGGAGCGCCGACGGCGGCGACCGCAGCGGTGAGTACCAATACAACGCAAATTGCGACGACGGCGTTTGTGATTGGGCAGGCGTCGAGCGCAACCCCGGCGATCAATGGAACCGCGGCGGCGGGAACGGCGACGACGTTTGCGCGGGCAGACCATGTGCATCCGACGGACACGGGGCGGGCGGCGGCGACGCATTCGCACGTGGAGTCAGAGGTGACCGGGTTGGCGGGCGACTTGCCCAAGGGATTGATGACCACGAAGGGCGACCTGATCGGATATGGCACGGCGCCGGCACGGATGGGAGCGGGAGCCGACGGGCAGGTGCTGGTGGCGGACTCGACTCAAACGCTGGGGTTCCGATGGAATTTTGGACCGGGGGCGAACATCAATACGGTGGCGACTGGGTTTGTGTTTCTGCCGTACATCACGGTGCCGCAGGGATCGTCGACGGGAACGGTGGCGGCGGGGACGGCGAACCAGCTGCGGGTAGTGGAGTTTGTACTTCCGCTGACGATCACGGTGGGGAAGGTCGTGTCGAACATTACGACAGTGTCGGCGGGGCAGACTTTGTATGCCGGCGTATACGACCTGTCGGGGAATAAGTCGCTGGAAGCGGCATTGTCCTGTGGGACGGCGAATGGGGTGTCGGTAACGCTGGGCACGGCAGTGGCGTTGCAGCCAGGGACGTATTTTTATGCGGTGAGCGCATCGGACACGACCTGTGCGGCGAGCGCGATCTCGATGAGCGGGGGCTGGCAGAACATGATGACAAAAAATACGGCGCGCATGGGAACGGCTGCGAACAACGTGTCTGGCGGGGTGATGCCAGCCACGCTGGGGACGGTGACCTTTGGGACGTTTACGCCGGTGGTGGCGATGGTGGAGCGATAGGGTTCGGTTGAGGGAACCAAAACCTTGAAACGCAGAGTGCGCAGAGAAAGGCCGCAGAGGACGCGGAGAAGACAGTACACGCAAGCCTAGAAGTTCAAAATCAAGGGACAAAAAGATGATGAGAAAAACGCTCTGGTTTTGGGCGCTGCTGGGAGTGTGTGTGGCGGGTGGTGGGGTGGAAGCACGGGCGGCGACATATTACGTGGATGCTACGAGCGGGAGCGACGCGAGTAGCGGGCTCTCGGCGGCGGGGGCGTGGAAGACGGTGGCGAAAGTGAACGGTGTTGCCCTGGTGGCGGGGGACGCGGTTTTATTCAAGCGGGGCGAAGTGTGGCGGGAGAATTTGGTGGTGCCGTCGAGCGGAGCGGCCGGGAATCCGATCCGGTTCGATGCTTATGGAGATGGTCCGGCGCCGCTGTTGACCGAGTATCTGGACTTGCCAGCTTCGAGTTGGTCGGTGGATGCAGGGAATGTGTGGAAGGCTGCCGCGGCGAGTTCGGCGATGAACTGGGTCCTGTTTGGGACGGTGTGGGGGACAAAGCAGACGGCGAAAGCGAACCTGGCGACGGACCGCGATTGGTTCTTCGCGGCGGGGATTTTATATGTGTATGCGCCGCAGAACCCGGCGACTTACTACGCGCCAGTGGCGGCGATGGTGCATCCCGGCCAAGCCATGATCTTTGTATAGCGTTGGGCAGCCCGGCGCGCGAAAGGGTGAGGGGAGACAGGGATGATAAGCGAAGAGACATTTCAGCGGCAGGTGCTGTTCAAGCTGGGGACGATCGAGGCGAAATTGGAAACGCTGGTGGGGAATGGGCAACCAGGGCGGGTGAAGCTGGTGGAAGACCGGGTGATCGCGTTGGAGCAAAACGACGTGCGGCGCGGTGTGTACGACCGGCTCGTGAACGCGGTGATCGCGATCGTCATCAGCGGAGCGATTGCGTTGCACGAGAAGATCTTGGGGAGATAAGAACCGCAGTCAGCTCGCAGTGAACGCCGGCGCTCCGCCGGCATTTTTGTCAGCATTCTCAACTCATCCAGGCAAAGCGTTGTGGGTGTCCCGCGCGGGCGGGACGCCCGGGGAATGGTGTTGGCTGACAGCAAGGAGGGGACATGAATTTCATGACGAAGTTGTTGCAAGGGATTGCGTTTGTGCCGGCATTGGTGCAAGCGGTGGAAGCGCTGTTCGGGAGCAAGCCGGGCGGGGAGAAGAAGGAGGCGGCGCTGTCGTTTGTGCAGGCGGCGATCTCGATGACGGATGCAGTAGCGAACCGCGAGATTGTCGAGGCGGACAAGTTCAAAGAGGGGCTGGGCAAAATCATTGACGGAACGGTGGAGTGTTTGAACGCGTCGACTTGGGCGAAGCGGTAGGCGGCAGGGGCAAGCCCTCGGCAATCAGGCGTGGGGCGGGGAAAGGCAAGGGTCGCATGGCGAAGCACCAATGCAACCCGCTGGGAAGTACAGAGATCCTTCGCTGCGCTCAGGATGACAGCCTTAGTGGGGGGCGGCCGTCCCCGCGCAATCTCATATCAATTAACGATTCCAGGAGGAACTATGACTTTCTTGAAGAAGCTAGGCGCGGTGGTACTCAAAGTAATTGGTCTTTGGAGCGGGATTGCCCCGATCATTCAGGGGGTGTTGCCGCAAGGGGGCGGTGCGGCTGCGGCTGAAGACAAGCTGGCGAAGTTGTTCAACCTGATTATCACGGTGGAGCAAACGTTCACGGCGGCGTTTGGAGCGGATGCGGGAAGAGGCAGCGAAAAGTTGCGGGCGGCGCAGCCTTTTGTGGCGCAGTTGATTCAGCAGGCGGACTTGCTGGCGGGGAAGAAACCAAAAGATGAAGCGCTGTTCCAGGCGGCGAGCACGCAACTTACGGGAGCATTGGCGGACATTCTAAACAGCTATGGGGAGTAGGGGCTGAGCCATTTCGCCTAAAACCCCGCCCTGTTCGCAAAGAACGCGAACAAAAGTGGGGCATCCACGCGACATTTCTAGCCGACGTCTTCACTCCAGTTTTCCATGACCTTTTTCAGATAGGCCATGAACTGGTCGGCAATGGCGCCGTCAATGAGGCGGTGATCGTAGCCGAGGGTGAGATGGACGACGCTGCGGATGGCGATGGAGTCATTGCCGTTTTCGTCGGTGATGACGAGAGGCTGCTTGGCGATGCCGCCAATACCGAGAATGGCGGAGTTGGGCTGGTTGATGATGGGCAGCCCGAAGACGGCCCCAAACTGGCCAGGGTTGGTGATGGTGAAGGTGGAGCCTTCCACCTCGCTGGGGAGGAGTTTCTTGCTGCGGGCACGTTCGCCGAGGTCGGTGATGGCGCGCTGCAGGCCGAGAAAATTCTTCTCGTCGGCGTTTTTCAGTACAGGGACGATGAGGCCCCAGTCGAGTGCGACGGCAATGCCAACGTTGACGTGACGGTGATAGCGGATGTTATCGCTTTCAAGCGAGGCATTGATGATGGGGTACTGCTGCAGCGCGATGATGGCTGAGCGGACGAAGAACGGCATGAAGGTGAGGCGCGCGCCGTTGCGTTGCTCGAAGCCATTTTTCTGTTTATTGCGGATGCCGGCGATGCGTGTGAGGTCGACTTCGAACATGCAGTGGACGTGCGCACTGGTGCGGCGGGACTCGATCATGCGCTGAGCGATGATGCGGCGCATGTTGGTGAGCGGGACGAGTTCGCCGGGGATGGCGGCAGGAGCGGGGGCGGCAACGGAAGCAGAACGGGACGGGGCAGCGGCGGATGCGGCGGGAACTCCGCGTTCGATGAAGTTGGTGATGTCCTGCTTGGTGATGCGGCCGCCGAGACCGGTGCCGGGAACCTGATTGAGGGCGACGTTATTTTCTTTGGCGATCTTGCGGACGAGGGGTGAAGAGCGGACACGATCGCCTTCGGTACCGTCCTCTTCGTCCTCTTCAGCCGCAGCAGCGACAGGGGCTGGAGCGGGCTTGGCCGGAGCAGCGGGAGCGGCAACAGCGGGCGCCGGTGCGGCTTTCACAGGAGCAGCAGCAGCCGGGGCGGGTTTGGCAGAGACCGCTTCCCCTTCGCCAGCGATCACGCCGACCACGGTGTTGATCTGCACCGTCGTGCCTTCGGCCACCTTGATTTCCTGCAGGACGCCCGTGGCGGGGGCGGGAATTTCCGCGTCTACCTTGTCGGTGGAGATTTCAAAGAGCGGTTCGTCGCGCTGAACTTTCTCGCCGGGCTTCTTCAGCCACTTGGTAATAGTGCCCTCAACAATGGATTCGCCCATCTGGGGCATGATGACGTCAGTAGCCATGGTGTCCTTCCACCCAAGAGCGGATCAGGTCAAGGCTCCCGGGGAAACTTCCATTATATAAGGGGCGGAGTCTTCCGCGGACGGGTCGCTATTCGTGATGGCCGTGGTGCTCGCCCTGCTCGGGTGGGGTAGCTGGAATCTCAGTAGCGCCAATGGTGGTCTTCCACTTCTCCTGCACGGCGGGTGGGAGTTTCTCCAATCGGCTGAGGAAGGCAGTGACCTTCCACATTTCGTTCTCGGTGATCACACCCTTCCACGAGGGCATGCCCGTGTTACGGATGCCGTGCTGGATGTCGAAGAAAAGGTGCCATTCGGGGTCGTCGGGGGGACCGAGCAGGAGCTGCGGGGCGGGGGGATAGAAGTTGGCGCCGAAAGCGCTGGCCTTTTTGTCGAGGCCACCGTGGCACTGGGCACAGTTCATAACGTAAACGGCCATGCCGTCGATGAGGTTGGCGTCAGTCGGGGGGAGCGGGTTGCTGAGTCGCGGGGCGTGGCGTTCCATGGAGGCGTCCATGGCGTTGTCGGCAAGCCAGGTCTCGAGGCGGCCAGGGGCTTGGTCGGCGTTGGTGCTGACCAAGCCAAGCATGGCGACGGCGAGGCCGACGAGTGCGAGCACAACAAGCGTGGCAATGATGCCGAAGATGAATTTTTTCATAGGCTCCTCGCGGGGAGTTCGCTGGAATCAGGAAGAGAGTTTAGCAGAGAGGCGCGCCGAGTTTCAGTACTGCGCCAGCTTGCGCGCTTCGCGCACAATGTCGCTGGTCTTCGGCAGGAAAAATTCCTCCTGGGGCGGAGAGAAGGGCACGGGGGTGTCGAGCGCGGTGAGGCGGGTGATGGGGGCGTCGAGCGCATCGAAGGCGTCTTCCTGGATGAGGGCCGCGATTTCGCCGGCGAGCCCGCCGGTGCGGACGTCTTCGTGGACAATGAGTGCGCGGCTGGTTTTGCGTACCGTGGCAGCAATGGCGGCGCGGTCGAGCGGTGCTACGGTGCGCAGGTCGAGCACTTCAAGTTCGATGCCTTCTTTGCTTAGGGTCTCAGCGGCTTCGAGCGCGGCATGCACCATGGCGGCGTAAGTGATCACACTGAGATGACGGCCTTCCCGTGCAATGCGGGCCTGGCCAATGGGCACGATGTAATCTCCAGCAGGAACTTCATCTTTGATTCTGCGATAGAGATACTTGTGTTCGAAAAAAATGACGGGACTGTTGTCGCGAATGGAAGCTTTGATGAGTCCCTTGGCGTCGTAGGCAGTGGCGGGGCAGACGACTTTGAGGCCGGGCGTGTGCACGAACCACATTTCGGGGTTTTGCGAATGGAACGGGCCACCGTGCACATTGCCGCCGCTCGGCCCGCGGAGTACCAGCGGTGCGGGCGCTCCCCAGCGGTAGTGGGACTTGGCCACCATGTTGACGATCTGGTTGAAGGCGCAGCCGATGAAGTCCATGAATTGGAATTCAGCGACAGGCCGCAAACCGGTAAGCGCAGCACCGAAAGCAGCGCCTACAATGGCGGACTCAGCAATGGGCGTATCCAGCACGCGCTCGGGGCCGAAGCGGTCAATGAAACCGGCGGTGACTTTGAAAGCGCCGCCGTAGATGCCAATGTCTTCTCCGAGGCAGAACACCGTGGGATCGCGTTCCATCTCTTCCCAGATTCCCTGGCGGATGGCTTCGAGGTAGGTGAGGATGGGCATGGGCGGGTAAGA
This sequence comes from Terriglobia bacterium, assembly GCA_041495845.1. Lineage (GTDB taxonomy): Bacteria > Acidobacteriota > Terriglobia > Terriglobales > Acidobacteriaceae > JBGQDM01. The sequence continues at coordinate 17,083 of JBGQDM010000046.1, forward strand.
GATTAAGCTAAGCCCTGGTGCGGTGGGATGACAAGTGGGGAGGCGCGATTCAGTCGTTCCTTGGGGGAGTTGCGCGCGGTGCGGAGCTGGGCTCCGTCTAAACGGCCGAGGGCGGCCGTTCCTCCGCAATCTTGCGAGTTTCGGTCACGGTGTTCCTTCCTCAGGCGACGATTCCTTCTTGGCGAAATGCCTCGCCACTTCCGACGCATAGTGCCGGCCGACGTGGTCGCGATTCTCCGCCAGCCAATCGGTCAGGCGCGTATTTCCCGTGGCTGGACCCTCGGGCGCGAGCAGGTTGGCCATCAGTCCGCGATATTCCTGCCAGGTGAGGACAACGTCGCGCACCAACCAGCCGGTCACCAGCGTGGACACATAGGCCAACGGCATGGGCAAATGCACCACCCGAGCAGAGCTACCTACCTGCGCTGCGATGAGTCTTACTAACTCCTCGAAGCGGAATGTCTCCGGGCCCACGGCATCGAGGACGGTGTTAGTGCTCGCGCCTGCGGCATCCACGAGCACCTGCGCCATGTCCTCGACATAGATTGGACGAATGGAGTAGCGGCCGTTACCGGGGACGCCGAATACAGGGAAGCGCCGGACGAACCAGGCAATGTTGTTGATGAGGATGTCTTCGAGGCCGAAAATCACGGTGGGCCGCACAATGGTGTAGGAGAGACCAGAGTCCATGACAGCCTGCTCGAGTTGCGCTTTTCCCTGGTAATACGCGAGTGGGGAGTCGAGCGAGGGCTTGGCGATGCTGACGTGCACGATGCGCCGGACTCCGGCGTCCTGGGCGGCGCGGATCAGTGTGCGGGTGTTCTCGACGGCTGTGGCGAAGGTCGTCTGGCCGCGGGGGAAGCGGATCCAGTAAGTGTTGATGAGGGTGGAGGCGCCGCGCAGGGCTGCAATGAGTTTGTCAGGCCGGTCGAAGGTGTAGGGAAAGACCTGGACACTTTCCCCGAACGGATTGGGCCGCTCCGGATGGTAAGTCAGTGTGCGGACCTTGTATCCCCGGCTGAGTAGGAGTCGCGTGGCGTATTTCCCGGTATAGCTGAAGGCGCCGGTGATGACAACAGTGGCGGGCAGGGCGTTCGTTTCGGGCATGGAAGCTCCGGCGGAACCAGGGTTTGTTGCATTCTACCTCCCGCCGGCGACGGAGACGACGCAGCTGTGGGCCCGGGTCACGTCCGGCCCCCGGCGTCGTCCGCAGGTATAATCAGAAAACGTACTCATGTTTGCGAAGACCATGCCTGCCAAACGTCTGATCCGCTCGACTACGGTGCTCTGTGTGCGCCGCGACTCCAAGGTGGTCATGGCCGGCGACGGCCAGGTCACGCTGGGCGAGGCCATCATCAAGCACACGGCGCGCAAGATCCGCCGCTTGTATCAGGAGAAAATTCTGGCCGGTTTTGCCGGCTCCACTGCCGATGCCTTCTCGCTCTTCAGTCGTTTTGAGACCAAGCTGGAGCAGTATCACGGCAACCTGAGCCGCGCTGCCGTGGAACTGGCCAAAGACTGGCGCACCGACAAATATTTGCGGCATCTGGAAGCGCTGCTACTGGTGGCCGACGCAGGCACAACGTTTTTGCTGAGCGGGCAGGGCGACGTCATTGAGCCGGACGGCGGCATCGCAGCCATTGGTAGTGGGGGCCCGTTTGCCCAGGCCGCGGCGCAGGCGCTGGCCCAGCACACCACGCTCAGCGCGCGCGAAATCGCGGAGCAGGCAATGCAGATCGCGAGCAAGATGTGCATCTATACCAATGAGAACGTGACCATCGAAGAACTGTAGGGCGAGTTGTAGAGGGAGTTGCAGGGAGTTGTGAGGGCAGTCCTTTACTTATGGCACTTTACTTACCGTCCACCGCAGAAGAAGAGCAGTTGTCGCTGGATGACCTGACGCCGCGCGAGATTGTGGCTGAGCTCGACAAGTATGTGGTCGGGCAGAACGCGGCCAAGCGCGCAGTGGCGATTGCGCTGCGCAATCGCATGCGCCGCCAGAAGCTCCCGCCCGAACTGGCGGAGGAAATCATTCCCAAGAACATCATCATGATCGGGCCCACGGGTGTGGGGAAGACGGAGATTGCGCGGCGGCTGGCCAAGCTGACGAACTCGCCGTTCCTGAAAGTGGAGGCATCGAAATTTACCGAGGTTGGCTATGTGGGGCGCGATGTCGAGTCGATTGTGCGCGACCTGGTAGAGCTGGCGATTGACATGGTGCGCGAGGAAAAGCTGGAAGACGTGGCCGACAAGGCGGAGATGAACGCCGAAGAGCGGCTGCTGGATCTGCTGCTGCCACCGACGGGGCCGAAAGTTGAGGGAACGCTCGGGGAGAACGCGTTGCCGGCGGAGTCCTATAGCCGGACGCGAGAGAAGCTGCGCCAACAATTGCGCGAAGGTAAGCTCGACGACCGGCTGGTGGAAATTGATGTGCGCGAGCGGTCGTTTCCGTCGTTTGAAATCATCTCCAGCCAGGGCGTGGAGGAGATGGATGTCAACATCAAAGACATGCTGCCGAATCTCTTTGGGCAGCGCACCAAGAAGCGCAAAGTAAAAGTGAACGAAGCGCTGGAGTACCTGATCCAAGAAGAAGAGCAGCGACTGATTGACATGGAGCAGGTGACGCGCACGGCGATTGATCGGGTGGAGAACACCGGCATCGTGTTTCTGGATGAGATTGACAAGATTTCCGGGCGTGAAAGCGGGCACGGGCCGGATGTTTCGCGGGAAGGCGTGCAGCGCGACATTCTGCCGATTGTGGAAGGCACGACGGTGAACACGCGCTACGGCATGGTGCGGACGGACCACGTGCTATTCATCGCCGCGGGTGCGTTCCACGTATCCAAGCCGAGCGATCTGATTCCGGAGTTGCAAGGGCGGTTTCCGATCCGGGTGGAGCTGGACTCACTAACCATGGACGACTTCATCCGGATTCTGACGGAACCAAAGTCGTCGCTGGTAAAACAGTACACGGCGCTGCTGGAGACCGAGGGCGTGAAGCTGGAGTTTGTGCCCGAGGCGCTGGAAGAAGTGGCGCGATTTGCGTTTCAGGTGAACGAGAACACGGAAAACATTGGGGCGCGGCGGCTGCATACGATCATGGAGCGGCTGCTGGATGAGATCAGCTTTACGGCGCCAGACAGAAAAGGCGAGCAGGTAACGATTGACGCGGCGTACGTGCAAAAGACGCTGGCGGACATTGTGAAAGACCAGGATTTGTCGAGATATATTCTCTAGCTGTCAGCTGCTAGCTTAAGGCGGGAACCGCGGAGGGCGCGGAGAGCGCAGAGAAAATCACAGGCCACGGATTTCACGGATCGGGCGCGGATCAGGGCTTCTAACTCTTCGCTTTCAGCCTAGCGTGCAACTTTCTCTTCTCGTTCGTTTCGTCCTCCCTGCCTTCCCTTCGCGAAGCACACACACTTCTGCTACGCTTCACGGGTTCTCTTCAATCACAGCCAGAGGATCAAAACCATGCGGACGATCGAACGGGCACGGTTGCAGTCGCTGATGGAGCGCGAACAGAAGAAGTATGTGGATGACCGTCCGAAGTCGAAGGCGCTGTTTGAGCGCGGGCGCAAGGCGCTGCTCGGTGGCGTACCCATGAACTGGATGGTGAAGTGGGCGGGGGCGTTTCCGCCGTTTGTGCGCGAGGCGCAAGGCGCGCATTTTGTGGATGTGGACGGGCACCGCTATGTGGATTTGTGCCTGGGTGACACGGGGGCGATGACCGGGCACTCGCCGTTCGCAACCGTAAAGGCGGTGGAAGAGCAGTTGCGGCGCGGGATCACTCTGATGCTGCCATCGGAAGATGCGCTGCCGGTGGCGGAGGAGTTACAACGGCGGTTCGGGTTGCCTTACTGGCAATTCACATTGACGGCGACGGATGCGAACCGGTTTTCCATCCGGCTGGCGCGGCAGATCACGGGACGGCCGAAAATTCTGGTTTTCAACTGGTGCTACCACGGGTCGGTGGATGAGACGTTCATCACGCTGAAAGATGGAGTAGCGGGGCCGCGGCGCGGGAATATCGGGCCGCCGGTGAATCCGGTGGTGACCACTCGGGTGGTGGAGTTCAACGATGTGGCGGCGCTGGAACGCGAGCTGGCGCATGGCGATGTGGCCTGCGTGCTGGCGGAGCCGGCAATGACGAACGTCGGGATTGTCCCGCCGGAGGCTGGGTTTCATACGGCGCTGCGTGAACTTACGCGGAAGCACGGCACACTCCTTATTATTGACGAGACGCATACGATTTGCGCCGGGCCGGGCGGTTTTACGAAAGCTGAAGGCCTTGAGCCCGACATGCTGGTGTTTGGCAAGCCGATTGGCGGCGGCGTGCCGGGCGGGACCTACGGAATTTCGCAGACCGTGGCGGACCAGATTCTGGCGAAGCACAGCCTGGAAGATTGCGACACGGGAGGGGTCGGCGGGACATTGGCGGGGAATGCGCTGTCGCTGGCGGCGATGCGCGCTACGCTCGAGAAAGTACTGACGGCGCCGGCGTTTCCCCATATGTTCAAGATGGCGGAGCGCTGGACCGCGGGTGTGGAGAAGGCGATCAAGGACTTTGATTTGCCGTGGCATGTGACGCGGCTGGGGTGCCGGGCAGAGTATCTGTTTGCACCGCGCACACCGCGCAACGGGACGGAAGCGCACGACGCCATGGATTTCGAACTGGAGCGGTTCATGCATCTGTATGCCATGAATCGCGGAATCTTGCTGACACCGTTTCACAACATGGCGTTGATGTCGCCGCAAACGGGGGAGGATGACGTGGACCAGCACACGCGAGTGTTTCGCGAGGCGGTAAAGGATTTGGTAGCGTAGGCGAGTCTCACAGCTTATTGGCGTGACTCCGCGGGTGCTGGGGAAGTCAAAATCTTGGAACGCAGAGGACGCTGAGAACGACCGCTGAGAACGCAGAGAACGCAGAGAACCTCACGGCATGGAGAGATTGGTGAGTAAGAGCAATCCCTGGCACGTTGTATTGGTGGGCGGGCTGTGCCTGTGGCTGGCGGGTTGTGGCACTCCGAACCCACCGCTGCCGCCTGCGCTCGAATTGCCGGAAGCGGCCAGTGACTTGAAGGCGGTGCGCAAGGGCAATCGGGTGACGCTGAGCTGGACGGTTCCGGAGCGGACGACAGAAGGGCGACGCGTGGGACGGCTGGGTGCAACGCGGATTTGCAGAAGCTTCAGTGGGCCGATGACTGACTGCGTCCTGCGGGAGAGCGTGACCGATTTTGTGCAGGTCACGACCGGCCCCGCGGGAAAGGGTGGCAACAGCGTGGTGAGCGCCAGCTATACAGACACGCTGGGCGCCGCAGAGCAAGCGCAGAACGCGACCGGAGTAGCGACTTATGCGGTCGAGGTACTGAATCCACATGAGCGGAGCGCCGGACTTTCCAATCAGGTATACGTGGCGGCCGCACCGGTACTGACGCCGCCGGAGGGTTTCCTGGCGACAGTAACGGCGGGAGGCGTGAGGTTGAGGTGGAAGGAAGTTGCTGACGGCCAGGCCGGCGAGAGGGTGAAGCATTTGTACCGGATCTACCGGCGCGAAGAAGGAAAGAATGAAGTGGTGGCAGGGGAAGTGGGACTTGGCGAAGTCGCCCCGGACGCGCCGCGGCAGTTTGTCGACATCGGGTTTGAGTGGGAGAAGAATTTTGTTTACCGGCTGACGACGGTGAGCGTAGTGGCACGACCGGGTGCTGCAGAGGTTCAGGTGGAAGGGGATGATGCGGCACCGGTGACGGTGTTTGCTCACGATGTGTTTCCGCCAGCCGCTCCGGTGGGGGTGCAGGCGGTGTTCTCCGGCGCGGGGCAGCAGCCGTTTGTGGATTTGACGTGGACCGCGAACAGCGAAGCTGATCTGGCGGGATACAACGTCTACCGGCGGGAAGCGGGAGCGGCCGCGGGGAAGATGAACAGTGAACTGGTGAAGACGCCGGCGTTTCGGGATTCTGCCGTGGCCGCCGGCAAGACTTACCTTTACAGGGTAACGGCCGTGGATGCCCGCGGGAATGAAAGCGCGCGGTCGGAGGAGACGGGCGAGGAAGTGCCGTAAAGCTCCTAGCCGCTAGCTATCAGCTTTCAGAGCAAGGGCGCGAAGAAAGGCCAAGTCTTAAAACGCAGAGAACGCAGAGAAAGGCCGCGGAGGACGCTGAGAAAGCTCTGGCCACGGATTTCACGGATGGGCACGGATTCTATTTGGAGCTTCGAGTTGCTGGTCATTGAAAGGGATTCTTCGCTGCGCTCAGAATGACAAGAGTGAAGCGCGCACGCGCGTGTCGTTAATTGCTAAGTGCCAAGTGCTCGAAGCTAGAGGCCAAAAGCCAAAAGCCAAAAGCTAGAAGCTGAGGACCAAAAAGCTTACTTATGAAATATTGCCGGTTTCGTCAAGATGGGGAG